>JBOHUC010000139.1:0-4577 GCA_050733935.1 Candidatus Eiseniibacteriota bacterium
GTCGTCGACAGCCTGCCCAGGCTTGTCTCCTCCTCGCTCCTTGCCGTAAGGGATTCCAGGCTCCGGCGCGGATCACGAGAGGTTGTGAAACCAGTTCTAAGGCCCCGCGCTCAAGGGCGCGGCAGGAGGAGGAAGAATGCCGAGATCGAGACCGTCCGTCGTCGCGCTCGTCGCGTGGGTCGTCGCGCTCACCGCGTGCGTCCCCGCGTTTCCCGCGTGGGCACAGGCACCGCCGACCGATGTGCCGCCCCGCACGCCGCCGCCGAGCACCCAGTCCCCGGACGCGCCGCCGCCCACCGGGGCCCAGGTCAGCGAGCAGCCGCCGTCGGGCTGGCGTCCGCGCCCGGTGCGCTCGGGAACCGTGAGCCTGGGTGGTTACCTCCAGTACGGAACCCTGTTCGGCTCGACGCGCTTCGCGGAGACGTTCGACAACGGACTCGGGGGCGGATTCACGCTCCGCTACCGCTCCTCTTCCGATCAGGCGTTCGGCCTCAGCTTCGAGAGCCATTCGTTCGACGCATCGTCGCCCGGGGATTCCGCCGCGGCGCCCGAGCATCTGCAGCTCATCACGACGACGATCGAGTACTACAAGTTCTTCAACACCCGGAAGCGGATGCCCCGCTATCTCGTGATCGGGGCCGGCTTCATGCAGAGCCGTCAGACCGATCGCGACGGCGAGAAGGAATTCCCCGGCGACGGCGGCACGATCAAGCTCGGCGGCGGAACCGAGTACTGGTTCAACCGCACGCTCACGCTCGATCTCGCCGTGCGTTACTACGGAATCCTTTCGCAGAGCGAATGGACACACGACGTTCAGCTCGCGCTCGGAATCAATTTCTATACATCGCCCTGACCTGGACCGCGGACGAGCGGGGTAGGACGAGGCGCCGTGCACTGGTGGGCACGGTTGTCGGGATTGCCGGAATAAGTGCGAACAATCGCCCGGGCCGGCGGCATCCAAATCCGAAGGCTTACCACGGCACTCCCTAAGGGACTTGAGGAGAGAGACTTAACGATTCCATGACGAATTCCACCCCCTATACGGTCGGACAACGCATCGTCCACCCGACGTTCGGCGTGGGCCTCATCGTCGAGGTGCGGCACGGGCGCGGCTCCGACGTGCTCGAAGTCGTCTTTGGGACCGAGCTCAAGCGGCTCTCGGCGCGCCTGAACTGGGTGCTCGCAGGGGAGGGCTCGGGCGCGGCTATAGCCCCGACGGCCACCGCTGTCGGCGAGAGCGATCCGGCGGGGGACGACGAAACGGCCGTCGAGGACGGGGAGAACGGGCACACCGGGGATCTGGCCGCCCTCGAAGTGGACGGGGCGCCTGCCGGCGACGGACGGACCGGCGGAATCTGGATCGCGAACGAGGGGACCACGGCCCTCCTCGATCGCTGGCAGGCCGGGGACCACGGGGATTCGAGGCTCTTCACGGCCGGTTACCGGGCCGAGAGGCTGTCGGCGTGGGCCGCGGCCGACCGGCTTCTCTCGCTCGATTCGCTGCGCGGCGTCGAGCGCTTCCCGCATCAGCTGCGGGCCGCGCTCAAGGTCCTGCGCGACCTCGGCGGGCGCGCGCTCCTCGCCGACGAAGTCGGACTCGGAAAGACGATCGAAGCCGGCATCATCCTCAAGGAGTACCTGCTGCGCGGGCAGATCCGGACGGCGCTCGTCCTCACACCCGCCTCGCTGTGCGAGCAGTGGGCGGAGGAGCTGCGCGAGAAGTTCGAGCTCGACTTCGTGGTCTCGCGCGGCGCCGAGGGCGCGTGGGGCGCGCATCCGCTCGTCATCGCTTCGCTCGAGACCGCCCGCCATGCCCGCCATCGCGGGCGCGTGCGCCGCGCGGGCTTCGACCTCGTGATCGTGGACGAGGCGCACCGGCTCCGGAACCACCTGACCCTCGGCTGGAAGTTCATCAACGAGCTCGGGGCGCGCTATCTCCTCCTCCTGACCGCGACGCCGGTGCAGAACGACCTCCGGGAGCTCTACAACCTGGTGACGCTGCTCCGCCCGGGGGCGGTCGGCACGTTCGCGCAGTTCCGTTCCGAGTTCATGACTGCCGGGGACCGCCTGCGTCCGCGCAACACCGACAAGCTGCGCTCGCTGCTCTCGTCCGTGATGATCCGCGCCCAGCGCGCGCACACGAACCTCAAGTTCCCGCGCCGGAACGTGAAGACGATCACGGTCGACCTGTCGCCGCCCGAGGCCTCGCTGTACAACGACGTGTCCGAGTTCGTGATCAAGACGATCGAGTCCGGGAACGAGGACGTGGCGCGGCGCTGGTACTTCACGCTCGTCGTGCTCCAGAAGGAGATGGGCTCGAGCATCGCGGCCGCACGAAAGACGCTCGAACACCTCGCGGGCAAGGCCCAGACCGGCCTCAAGACGAAGGCGCTCAAGGCGCTCGCCGAGCGCGCGGCGAAGATCGAGGAGACGACCAAGCTCCGCTCGCTCGTCAAGCTCCTGCAGAGCCTCGACGACAAGGCGATCGTGTTCACGCAGTTCCGCGCGAGCCAGGAGGAGATCGCGAAGGCGCTCACCGAGGTGGGGGTCTCGAACGAGATCTTCCACGGCGAGCAGACCTGGCAGGAGAAGGAGGAGGCGCTCGACCGCTTCCGCGGGCCGGTCCAGTTCCTGATCTCGACCGAGACAGGCGGCGAAGGACGGAACCTCCAGTTCGCGCACATGGTCGTGAACTACGACCTGCCGTGGAATCCGATGCGGGTCGAGCAGCGCATCGGGCGCGTGCACCGGCTCGGGCAGACGAGCGACGTCTCGATCTTCAACCTGGTCGCGCGCGACACGATCGAGTCCTACGTGATGGAGATCCTCGAGAAGAAGATCCGCCTGTTCGAGCTCGTCGTCGGCGAGGTCGAGGAGATTCTCGGTCACTGGGAGCCCGAAGGCTCGTTCGAGGACGAAGTGTTCAAGATCTGGGTCGAGAACAAGGACGAGAGGGTGCGCGCGAGCAAGTACGCCGAGTTCGCGGCCCGCCTCGCGGCCGCACGCAAGCGTTACCAGGAGGAGCAGGAGCTGCAGAAGGCCCTGCTGCCGGAGGAGCGCTCATGACCACGGCCGAGCGCAAGAAGATGAAGCGCCGGACGAAGGCCGCGACGTCGGCCAAGGGCAAGGCCTCGGGTCCGGTCCCGGGCGCGGAGGCGGCGGCGACGCCCGCCGAGCCGGGCGCCGGTCCGGGCGCTGGTTCGCGCGTTCCTCCGCCCATGCCCTCGAGCGACGAGCTCCAGCCGTTCGAGCAGTTCGCGGTCGATTTCCTGCGCGCGCGCGGAGCGGCGGTGCTCGCGCGCGGGCCGCTCGAGTGGGAGGCCACGCTGCCGGCGGATCTCGCGCGCAAGTGGCGCCGTCCGCAGCTTAGGCTCGTGTTCGATCCCGAGCGGACGACGCTTTCGCGCGGGGCGCAGTTCGCGGCACCCGGAAGCCTGATCGGCTTGAAGCTCCTCAAGGAGGCGCGCGAGAGCGGCCACCTCGCGCGTTTCCACGCTCCCGTCCGGCCGGGCGTGGACGCGCGCGCGCTCGCCGGCGAAGGACTCGTGCTTCACGATGTCGATGCGGCCGATCCGGTCGTGCACGAGCCGCGCTGGATCGTGCTCGTCGGGTTCCACATGACGGTGACGTTCACGGGGGGCAATCCCGAGCAGGATCTGCGCTCGGTTCTCGCCGATCCGCGCGGGCCGGTGTTCGACTTCTGGGAGCCCGAGGAGCGAAAGCGCGCCGGTCTCGTGCCCGAGATCCCCGAAGGGATCGAGCTCGAGCCGATCGACCGCGCGGCGCTCTGGGCCGGTGCGCGCACGTGGCTCGAGCGCGTGCTCGAGCCGCGCGCCGAGCGCTGGCGAAAGCGGACGGACGAGGGCCGCGATCGCGATCTCGCGCGGCTCAACACGTTCTATCAGACGCGCATCCAGGAAGAGCGCGACCGCCGTCGCCGCCGTCGCAGCGAGGACGGGGACGGCGAGGAGCCCACGACCGAGGCCGCCTTGAAGCTCGAGTGGGGACGGCGCACGAAGGCGGTGCGCACACGTTACGACGCCACGATCGACATCCGACTGTGGGGGATCGAGGAGATTGCACGCCCGCGCCAGCCCATCTCCTATCCGCTCGTGCGCGGCGGGAAGAAGGTCGGGACGCTCGAGGTCGAAGTGGACCTCGGCGCCGGCGCCCTCGTCCGGCCGCCGTGCCCGGTGTGCGGTCGCGCGGCCGGCGAGTTCTGGTGGGAGGATGCGGGCCTCGTCTGCCGCCGCTGCCGCGGCCGCCGCCGTTCGGGTGCGGGCTCGGGAACGCGCGCCCGAAAAGGCGGTTGAGGCGTTAGCAGGGGTCGTGTAGACTCCGCGGCGCGAAGCGGGCAAGCCCCGGCTCCTCGTGGGACAGGCCCGCTTCGGTCCTTTTGGAGGCGTCAACGAGTGTCGGAACGAGTGTATCGCAGCGCAAAACCCACCCGTCATGAGATGAAGGAGGACCAGCTCGTCACCTGGTCCTTCCAGGCCTGGGACTGGATCCAGCGCAACGTCAAGATCGTCGGCGGCGTCGTGGTCGCGCTCATCATCGCGATCGTGGCGAGCCAGTTC
>JBOHUC010000140.1:0-28381 GCA_050733935.1 Candidatus Eiseniibacteriota bacterium
ATGTTGGTCGTCGCAGCGTACAGGATCATCCCGAAGCCGACGATCAGGTTGAGCGCGACCGAGAGCAGATAGTTGCGCGAGAACGCAAACGCGAAGAGCCCTGCGCCAAAGAGTGACATGCCGATGAAGAGATTCCGGCGCAGGCGCCACACGTCATGCGAGCGGGTCATCGCGATCGCGGCGAAGAACGAGCCCACGCCGCCCGCGGACATGAGGAGCCCGTAGCCCGCTGCTCCCACGGAGAGAATCTTTCCCGCGTAGACGGGCAGGAGCACCGTGTACTGGAAGCCGATCGACCCTGCCGTTCCGAGAAGGATCAGGAGATTTCGGATCCGGGGCGTTCGCCACGCGTAGAGAAGCCCCTCGCGCAGGTGCGAGACGGCCGAGCCGGCCGCGGCCTTCGGCGCGCGTGCCGGAAGCTGAATCCGCGAGAGTCCGAAGATGACGGCCAGATAAGTCACAGCGTTGATCCAGAAGCACGGCGCCTCGCCGAGCGTCGCAAGGATGAGCCCCGCGAGCGCGGGCCCGAGGAGCCGCGCGGCGTTGAAGATCGTCGAGTGGAGCGCGATTGCGTTCGGGAGCACGTCCGCGTCCACCGTCTCGGCAAGGAACGACTGCCGCGCCGGCAGATCGAACGCGTTGATGACCCCCATGACCGCGACGAGCCCGAGTACGACCTCGACGCGCGGCGTGCCGAACGTGACGAGGGCAGCGAGCGCGAACGCCTGCAGCATGCTCAGGATCTGCGTGATGAGGATCACGCGCAGGCGCACGAATCGGTCGGAGACGACGCCCCCGAGGAGCGAGAACGCGAGGATCGGAAGCATGCCGCACACGCCGACGAGTCCGAGCAGAAACGGCGAGTGCGAGATCCGCCACACGAGCCAGCCCACGGCGACCGTTTGCATCCACGTGCCAATCAGAGAAATCGCCTGGCCGACCCAGTAGAGACGGTAGTTGCGCGAGAGAAGAGCGGGGAAACGCTGGTGCACGAGCCCGAGCGCGCGGTCCCTGAGGATCGCAGCCGCGGACGCGCTCATTGTCCCGCCGAGCCGTCGTCCACGCCCGGGGGCGTGGGCAGCGCGGGAGTGTCCATGGACAGCCGGGCCACGCGCGCCGAGAGCCACGGCAGGCGCGGCCCCTGATCGATCGAGCGCATGGCGGCGGCGAGTGCGGACGCGCGATCCTTGAGCGCTTCCTGGGAAGTCGAAACCCCAAGCCACGCGCGCCACGACCAGATCCCCTCCGGGTCGAGATCGGCGGCCTGGCGATAGGCCGCAAGCGCGCGCTCCGAGCGCCCGGCGACTTCCTCGGACTTGCCGAGCGACAGAAGAACGGCGGCGCGATCCGAAGCCGGGCGCTTCGCCCAGCGCTTGTCGAGCTCGCCTGCGAGCGTGCGCACGCGCTCGACCTCGCCCCGATATCCATAGAAGAGGAGCGCTCCAGTCTGGACGGCGAGATCGTCCGGCCGTTGCTTTCGCGTTTCTTCGACTTCGGCACGGCGCGAGGAAGGGAGCGCGGACTGCCCCAGGTTCATGCGCGTGTCGCGAAGGCTCAGCGGCC
Organism: Candidatus Eiseniibacteriota bacterium; assembly: GCA_050733935.1. Taxonomy (GTDB): domain Bacteria; phylum Eisenbacteria; class RBG-16-71-46; order RBG-16-71-46; family DASYSL01; genus JBOHUC01. The sequence goes on from JBOHUC010000140.1 coordinate 1,564, forward strand.
CGACCCAGCGGAGCTTCTCCGCTCCGTCGGGAGCGATCCACACGAGAGTCGGGTACTGGCGGATGCCGTAACGCGCGGCGAGCGCCTTCCCCTCGTGGCGCTCCACGTCGACGCGGATCATCGCGACGCCCTCGGACGCCTCGCCGAGGAGCGGATCGTTGTAGACCGCGCGATCCATCCATTTGCAGGGCGCGCACCAGTCGGCATAGAAGTCGAGGAACGCGGGACGGGCCTCGCGCGCTGCCTGCGCGAGCGAGGACTCCGGCGGACCGGGCTGCCAGCGGACGCGCGACTCGATCGCGACGAGCGAGTCGAGGGTGGAGACGCGTGCCGTTGCAGGCGCGGGCGCGGCTTCGGCCGCACGCCCTGTGACGATGGCGACGCCAATCGCGAACAGGGCTGTGCCGAAACGAGGAGTTCGAGGCGCTACGATCGACCATGGATTTCGGAATGAGAGCACCGGCACGAAGCCATCTTAACACGGACGCCGGACGCCCGTTGGGGCCGCCGGCGCCGTTTCCTCCGCGGGCTTAGTTCCGCGGCGCGGTTGTGCGATTGCGACTACGGAAGCGGCTGGACGTCGATCTTCCCGCCCGTGACCGTCACGCGCGCGTTGATCCCGGCTTCGCGGAACTTCGCTTCGAGGGCCGACGCGATCTCCGCATCGGACATCGTATCGGCGTTCGGGATCTCGGTCGTGGTCGTCTGCCCGTTGACCTCGGCCTCCACCTTGAGCGTCACGCCCGAAGCGCTCCTCGTCTTCATGACCCGCACGCTGGCGCCCTGGCCGGCGAGGGGCTGGCCGTCCTTCGTGAGGACGATCTGCGGCACCGCGTCGTGATTCGTTTCGAGTTCGGCGCCTGATGCGTGGCGCTCCTTGTGCGCTTCGACCGTGACCTTGCGCGCCGTCCTGCCGTTCAACGGCTCGTCGGTCACGGAGACGACTGCGTCCGTGATCCCCGCCGCCGCGAGTTGCTGCCGGATCTCGGCCTCGAGCTGAGCCGCGTCCTTCCCCTCGATCGGGATCTGGATCACGCGGTCACGCGCGAATGCGTATACGTTGCCCGACACGCGCTCCTTCGTGGCACGCACCTCGGCGCTCGCCGTATAGCCCCGCTCGTCGAGCGAGTGCGCGAACGCCTGCGCGACTTTCGTGAGGTTCGCGGCGGAACCGCCTGGAACCGTCGCGACAAAGGACACCGATTCGGCCCCGTTCTCGGACTCGACGGCCGCCATGACGGACGACGCCTCGAGAGCACTCTTCAATTCTTTCGCAATGATCCCGGCCTGACCGCCGTCGAGCGACGCGCCGCTCACGCTGAGTGTGACCTGGTGTCCCGTCGTGCGCTCGTACGAAACCGGAACGACGAGCAGCGCGAGTGCGACGAACACCGCCACACCGGCGGTGGCCAACCACGGACGACTCTTTCCATTCACGACCGTCTTCATGAATCGTTCCCTCCACGGATCGACTGCTTTGGCGCCGGCGCTGGCACCTGAGCGGGCGCGGGCGATCACGTGCGGCAGAGCCGGTACGTTCGACTCGGTCGCGGATCGCAAGGCCTTCAGGTCTTCGCGCACCTGCGGATCGTCATGCTCGATCATGCAAGTTCTCCTGACTGCCCAGGACGACGGCAGCGATCGTGGATTCACCGACCGGTGGGGCGACAGCTCCGGCCCAGCCCCGGCGCTCGTAGTAGCTCCGGAGCGCCGCACGGCCGCGGGCCAATCGCGTCTTCACGGCGGAGAGGGAAGCGTGTTGCAGGCCCGCGATCTCTTCGATCGGGAATCCCTGAAGCTCGAAGAGCACGATCGCCTCCCGCTGCACGGCCGGCAGATGACCGAGTGCGCGCGACATGCGCGCCGCGCCCCAGCTCTCCTCGTCCCACTCTTCTCCGCGCTCGCCCACTGGCTCGCGTGTCCCGCGCGCCTCGTTCGCATCGCTCTCGAGCGACACGAACCTGCGCCAGAACGCGCCGCGAGCACGGCTCCGGTGACGCGAGAGCAGAGTCGCGAAGAACCACGATCGGAACGAGCCTTCGTGCCGCAGCGTGTCGAGCTTCTCGAACGCGCGGAGCACCGTCTCCTGGTACAGATCGTCCCCGTCGTCCGCGGAACGCGAGAGCCTCCGGGCCGTAAGCACTGCCTGCGTGTGGATGGGCGCCAGGAGAAGGAGAAGCCGCTCCCAGCGGGCCTGGGTCTCTCTCGAATCCATCGGACTCCGGGTCGGGCCCCGCCTCGGGGCCTCATACGGGAGACGCTTCGGGGTGCGGAAAAGTCGCAGCGATTTTTCGGGCCGCTGCCGGGGCCGGGGTGCCGGCCGGCGGGCCGGCCGCAGGTCCGCGGTCAGACGCGCTCGATGAACGTCCCGTCGCGTGTGTCGACTTTGACGCGGTCCCCGACGTTGATGTACTGCGGGACCCGCAACGTGTGCCCGGTCTCGAGCGTGGCCGGCTTGGGGGAGGCCGCAGCGGTCGCGCCCTTCATCATGGGCTCGGTCTGCGTCACGGTGAGCTCGACGAACAGCGGCGGCTCGACCGCGACCGGCTTGCCTTCGAAGTACTGAACGGTCAGCTCGCTCTCCTCGATGATGTAGTTGACCGCATCCCCGATGGCTGCGCTCGACATCTCGACCATCCCGTAGTTCTCGGTGTTCATGAAGTGGAACGCGTCGCCCGCCCGGTACATGTACTTGAGGCGATGCGTCTCGAGGTCGGCGAGGTCCACCTTGTCCTCCGAACGGAACCGGTGCTCGGTCGAGTTCCCCGAGACGATGTCCACGAGCCGGGTCTGGACCATGCCGCGCCAGTTCCCCGGCGTTACGTGGAGGACGCTCGAGACGCGGTAGGGCTTTCCGTTGTGAAGGATGACGTTACCGACCTTGAGCTGCGTTGCGACAGGCACGAGCCGACCTCCAGGACCGTCGAGACTTTCGTTTGGGAAACGCGGGTGCCACCGACGAGGGGCGATGCGCTTCGAGGACCCGCGAAGAATAGCACGGGCGGCGCGTCTGCGGCTAGGCCTCTCCGATCGCGAGCACCACGATCCGCATGTCTTCGTCGAGCACCTGATACAGGATCATGTGCCGGCCGTAGCCTATTCGATGGACGTTCGGGATGCCGCAATCGATGCGCTTCGCACCCGCCGGCCGCGGGATCCGGGCGAGCGCATCGATTCGTTCGGCAATCTGCGCGCGGTCCTTGAGCGTTCCAAGCATCGGGATGGACCACTGCACGGACTTCGCAACTTCGATCGTGTATTCACGCGTGAGCGGCATGTCACATCCCGTACCTTTCTCGGACCTCAAACCACGGGAGAGTCTCGCCCCGCTGAACTTCCTCGTGCGGCCGGGTCACCCGCCGAGCGGATTCCGCGTTTTCCAGGTTCTCGAGCCGATCGAGATCGGCGGCACAGACGAGGGCGAGAGGAGCCCTTCCGTGGCGTGTGATCCATATGCGCTCGCGCCGGTACTCCACGCGATTCAAGACCTTGGACCAGTGCTTTCGTGCTCTCGATGCCGAGATGGCGGGCATGTCGTGCACCTGCGGGGGCAGGTCGAACGCGGGGGCTGCGAGCTTACGCGGGCTGCGGTGCCGCGGTGCTGCGCAATTGTAAAGGCCGGGGAGGCAAGGTCTCTCGCGGGGGCTTGTACAAATTGTACGCTGCTGTACGTGCGTACGAGAGCGTACAAATTGTACGGACTCGTGCGAGACACCATTGGGGGTCCGGGCTTTACATTTCGGGGGCGGCTGCGGCAACTGCGGCAGCTCAGTGCCGGGACGGCACCTCGGGCTCGGGATCGAGCGTGATCGACTTCGCCACGCGCGGTTCGGGGTTGCCTTCGTCCCACACGAGCATCTCGGGGATCGGTGGCAGGTAGAAGTGCACCGTCATGAGGCGCTGACCCGACCCGGTCGGATTCCCGACGCGATGAATGTCGCCACCGTAGACGGTCGTGACGTTGCCCTCGCCCAGGATCGTCGTCCCCTCCTCGATCAGCGCAAGCTCGCCGTCGGTCTGCCCGGGCTTGGGGCCGACGTGATACAGAGTCGTGACCGCCTTCCCCTCGAGCACGTACATCGTGCAGATCGAGTTCGCATGATCGTGGATCGGGCTCCACTGGCCCTCGTTCCAGCACAGGACGAGGATCTCGAAGCGCTCACCGTCGTAGTAGCGCGTCCGCGTGTAGCGATCCTCCGACCAGTGCTGATATCGATTGAGCTCCTCGGGCGTCACCCGAAGGCGGCTCACGATCCGATGGACGTCTTCGCGGCGAAACGGATGGGGCAGGGCGAGAAGCGCATCGCGCACGGCCGGGAGGTCGAGCGCATCCGTGATGGGTTCGCGACAGCTGGACTCCATGGAATGACTCTCCTTGCCGCTCTTTTGGCTCGCCGCCTGCGGCCCGCCGTCTAGCGCTTGCGCGCCTGCACGGCGCGCACCGCCTCTTCCTGGAAGCGCTCCATCTTGCCCCGGAGGGCGCCGTCCTCGGGGCGCGCCCGCGCGGCTTCTTCGAGCGCGAGCAGTCCCTCGTCCCACTGCCCCTGCGCGGCGTACACGTCGGCGAGCACGTCGAGCGACTGCGGACTCCGATTCGAGATCTCGACCGCCTTCTGCGCAGCCTGCGTCGCCTCGACGAACGCAACTCCGAGCCCCGCACAGAAGCGCGCGTACGCCATGAGCGTGCGCGGGTCGTCGGGCTGGCGCGCGACGACCTTCTTGAAGGTCGCGATCGCCTCGTCCTTGCGTCCGAGCTCCCCGAGCGAAGCGGCGAGCTGCGCTTCGACGTCGGGCGCGTAACCATGGTTCGGGAAGCGCGCGAGGAACTTCTCGAAATCGTCGACCGCACGCTGATGATTTCCCTGGCTCCGCTCCGCCCGGCCGAGCAGGTACAGGGCGTCCGCCATCTGGCCGTTCTTATCGTCGGGATCGAGCGCGAACGCCTTGTCGTAGTTCTCGCGCGCCTTCACGAGCTCGCCCGCCTCGACGTACTTCTGCGCGAGCGCGATCCGGTTCTCGTACGTGTCCTTGCCGCCGGCGATCATTTTCTCGAGACCGGCAATCGTGCCGCGGCCGGAACGTGTGTCATCGAGAATCTTCGCGAACTGCTTCGCCTGCCGGAATCCGACGGCGCGATTCTGTTCCTTGCCGTCGCCGTCTACGATGAGGAGCGTCGGATACGAGTTCACATTGAAGCGCTGCGCGATTCCGATGCCCTCGCCCTTCTCGCCGTCCACCTTTCGGCTCAGGTAGTACTTGGACGCCACCTCCGCGACCGTCGAATCGCTGTAGGTGAACTTGTCCATCTGCTTGCAGGGCCCGCACCAGGTCGCATAGACATCGAGGAACACGAGCTTCTTCTGCTTCTTCGCGCGCGCGAGAAGCGAGGCGTAGTCGCCGTCCTGGATCCAGGGGACGAGCTCGGGCTTGGAGATGGCGGCTTTGAGAGCGGCGGCGGGGTCGGATTGCATGGTCGGCGCGGGTGTCGGCGTAGCCGTCGGCGCCGGCGAGTCCGCGTCCGCGGCCGCCGGCGACGTGGCGGCAAGAAGCGCAATCGCGGCGGCGAAAGCGAGCGTCGAGTTCGGTTTCCGCAGCATGGACGATCTCCGAATACGACGGGCTCCGTCCCGAGGCTCCAACCCGAACATCCGATCCCGGGCGAGTTGCGTAGCTCCAACAGGGGATGCGGGCGCCGGGGGGCGGGGGACCGGAGGGTCCTTCGCGGCGTCCAACTCCCCTCGCACTTCCCGCGGCCGGCTACGACCCAATCAGGATCCGATCCGGCGCAGTCTCACGCTCCAGACCATTTCCGCGCGGCCGTCGGCGATGAACTTGCCGGTGGTCGTGTACTCGTCCTCGTTCACCCGCGTCATCAATTCGGACCCGCGGAAACGCCCCTTGGGCGAGGCGTAATGGACGATCGCGTACTCCCCCCAGAACAGGACCTCGCCGTTCAGTTCCCCCACCCGGTCGTTCTTGCTCACGAAGGACCAGGTGTTCGCGCGGCCGCCGGGCTTGAAATCGTAGCGCTGCCAGACGTCGAAGACGGGAAACGTTTGGACGCGCATCGAGCTCTCGAGCGTGATGTGGTCGGGCTCCGGGTGGCGGATGTCGGTCCGGCCGGTGATCCGGGCTTCGGTCGCGCTGGACGAGATGTAGCCCCGGCCCTCGGCCTCCCAGACTCCTTCCTGGAGCAGAAACGTATGCTGATCTTGCGGATGCGTGGTTTGCAGGGCCATGGCTCCCATCCCGTTTCACAGGGTGTTGGACCTCGGAGGGGCGCTCCGGGATGTCGTTCGACCCGATGGTACACCGGGACGGCCCCCGCGTCACGGGCGGGGGTCGGGACGCGGGCCAGCGGGCCGGAAGGTCAGTAGTTCGCGGGCTCGCCCGTTTCCGCGTAGCGCTTGAGGTTCGAGAGGCCGGTATCCACGCGTCCCTGGTGGATGCTGCCGAGCACCACCTTGTCGGCCAGAAACCCCAGGTACCCGCCCGCCATCTGATAGTCCATCGCCCACCGGACTCGCGTGGTCGTGCTGCCTCCGGGCGTCACCTCGATAGTCGACGACTCGAACTTCGTGACCCTGGGTTCGTGCGTCGCCTCGAAGACGATCTTGTTGTACGGCACCCAGTCGATCACCTTCTCCTGGGTCTTGACGAGCGCTCCGGAAGCGCCGCGCGCCGCGCCAATCCCGGTCTTCACGTCGCCGACGAGCTTCGTCTCCTTCATCAGCGGATCCCACAGGCGCGCGCCCGAGAGGTCCGAAACGACGGTCCACACCCGGTCCCGGGAGGCCGAGATCTCGATGTCGCTCTCGATATGGGCGACCGGACCGGGCGCGAAATAGGCGACTGCCCCGAGCAGCAGAAGAAAGATCAGCAGTTTCACGCGTTCCTCCCTGAGTGCCATGGGTCGGCGGCTCGCGGGATATTGCCCGCCCCTCGCCGGGGGGTCAAGCCGACAAGGCCAGCGGCCTCGGATCGCGCTGAATTGGTGCCCGGGCGAATGCTTTGGCCTTGGACAAGACCGAACCAAACTCGATTCAATGACGTTTGCTCAGCGTCTCCGTCCGGTGCTACGTTCCGCTCGGACTCGCCCACTGCCAAAGCCCTACGGGAGGACCGAGCATGGCCCGCAAACGACTGCCGACGCTCAACGAAGAGCTGATCGCCCGGCTCGCCGAAGGGTTCATCCTCTCGAGCCGGAAGGGACGGCCCTACCTCAAGCGCTACGCCGCCCCCGCGAATCCGCGGACCCCCGGCCAGCGCGCCGCGCGGCTCGCGTTTGCGCGCGCGGTGCACGCCTGGCAGGCCGCCGAGCCAACGGTCAAGGCGCGCTGGAACGAGGCGGCCCGCACCCAGGCCGCGACCGGCTATAACCTCTTCATCAAGGACTTCCTCGCCCGCGACGGCGCGGTGCCCGATTGACCCAGGCGGTCGATCCGACACGCGGCCCGCTCCTGCCGGCTCTGCTCCGGCTTGCCGGGCCGATCGTGATCATGCAGCTGAGCCATACGCTCTTTCACGTGATCGACGTCATGTGGGTCGGGCGGCTCGGCGCGGCCGCGACCGCGGGCGTCACCGCCTCCTATTACTTCGTGTGGATGCTCTGGTCGCTCAATGACATCACGGCGGTGTCGGTTGCGGCCACCGTGGCGCGCCACATCGGTGCGCGCGAGAGGGACAAGGCGGCCTATGGCGTGGCGCAAGCGGCGCTCCTTGCGGTCGTCCTGGGCGCAGTTGTCACCGTGATCGGGCTCTCCGTCGATCGCGTGTACGCGCTTGTCGGTGCGTCCCCGGAGGTGCACGCGATCGGCGTTGGATTCCTGCGTTACATCTTCGCCGGAGCCATCATCACGTTTCTGTTCGGACTGAGCGAATCGACGCTGCGCGCCGCAGGGGACACGCGCACGCCCATGATCGTCGTCGCCTCGAGCCTGGCACTCAACGCGATCCTCACGCCGCTCCTCGTGTTCGGGCCTGGTCCCCTGCCCGCACTCGGCGCGAGCGGCGCGGGGCTTGCGACCGTGCTCGCCCAGCTCTTCGCGGTCGTCTGGTTTGCGACGCTCGCGCTGCGAGGACATCCGGCGTTTCCGTTCGACTTCGCCGCGCTCCGGCGCGTGTCGGCTCCCTATGTGCTCGCGCTCGTGCGGGTCGGGCTTCCGTTCTCGCTCATGGGACTCTTGTTCTCGGCCGTCTACGTCGTGCTCGCGCGGATCGCCGCCCGGGTTGGCACGGAGGGCCTGGCCGTGCTCGGCATCGGAAACCGCGTCGAGTCGCTCGCGTATCTCGTCGCCGTCGGCATGAGCCTCGCGTGCGAGGCGGTCGTCGGCCAGAACCTGGGCGCGCGCGAACCTCGGCGCGCCGAGCGCGCGGCATGGCTGAGCTCGGGGATCATGGCCGCCTTCGCGCTCGTCATCTCGGTCGTCATGTGGGCCGTGCCGGAGGCGCTCGTAGGCTTCTTCACCAACGATGCCGAGGTCGTGCGGCTCGGCGTCCCGTACCTGCGCGTGCTCGCGGCCTGTCAGGCCTTCAGCGCGATCGAGATCGTGATGAACGGAGCGTTCGCAGGTGCGGGCGACACGATGCCGCCCATGCTCATCACCGGAGTGCTCTCGACGCTTCGCATCCCTCTCGCGTTCTGGCTTTGCATCGACCAGGGACTGGGGGCGCTCGGGCTTGCGTGGACGATCACGGTCACGTGCATCGGGCGCGGCGCGTTGCTCGCGTACTGGTTCCACCGCGGCGCATGGAAGACGAAGGCGCTTGCGACCGCCGATGCGCTGCGCGTGGCGCATCCCCTGCCCCCGCCCGATCCGCAGTACTGACGACCGACACCGAGGACACGACCGATGGAGCGAAAGAGGTCCCTGTTTCGACAACGAAGGGTCGCCGCCTTGCCCGTCTCCGCCTTGCTCGTCGCGGCTGCGCTCACCGCCGCGGTCGCGGGCGACGCTCAGGCGGAGTGGCGATGGTTCGAGGGCAATCGCTCGTTCGAGCCGCTCACAGCCGATCCGCGCGAACCACGGCTCGCGCTCGAGTACATCGAGGCCGGGGACTGGTCCGCGAAAGCGGGCGGTGCGGTCACGATCGCCTCGATCATCGGGAACCCCCTCGAGGAAGCGCGCGCGACTGCGGATGCCGCACGCCTGCTCGAGCCGATCGAACAGTTCCGGATCGGAATGGACGGCATGGCGTGGCTCTGGCTCTCTTCGCTCCCCGAGTACAACTTTCCGCTCGAGACCGTGGACGGTACGATCGGCCTGTGGGCCGAGACGAGCGAGGGAGCGTGGGGCGGACGCCTCCGGCTCTATCACTGGTCCGGCCATCTCGCTGACGGGGCGTCCGACATCGAGGAGCGGCGCATCGTGTACTCGCGCGAGACGGTCGCGATCGTCGTCTCACGCGAGCTGAGCCGGACGATGCGGCTGTACGGCGGCCCAGCGGCGTACCTGCACGCGGATCCCAGGACGCAGGCGTTTCAGTTTCAGCTCGGCGGCCGGATCGGGGCCGCCGCCCCTTCGGGGACTGCGACCGTCGACCCGCTCGGCGCGCTCGGAACGATCGGGTCCGCCGCGGGGCTCATGACCGCGCGCGACAGCGGGCGCCCGGGCTTCTACGCCGCGTTCGACCTGCGCATGAAGGCCGAGAACGATTACCGGGTGAACCAGTCGTACCAGGTGGGATTTCGATTCGGCCGGACGCGCGGGAACAGCATGCGCCTTGCGGCCGGCTACACGAACGGCATGTCCGAGCGCGGCCAGGACTGGCGGACCCCCGAACAGTTCTTCAGCATCGGGGCCTCGTTCGGCGACTAGAATGGCCCCATGACCGAAGCACCGGAATCCTCGCGGCTCTCGATCCTGCGCACGGCGAAACCAGCGCCCAGTGAAGGCGGCGCCGCCGACTCACTGGTCGTGAACGAGGTCTACGCCTCGATCCAGGGCGAGTCCACGTACGCGGGCCTGCCGTGCACGTTCGTCCGGCTCGCGGCCTGCCACCTGCGCTGCGTGTGGTGCGACACACCGCACGCGTTCGACGAGGGCGTGCGGCGCACGGTGGACGACGTGATCGCCGAAGTCGATCGGCTCGGCCATCCGCTCGTCGAGGTGACCGGCGGTGAGCCGCTGCTCCAGCCTGCGGTCTATCCGTTCATGAAGCGTCTCTGTGACTCCGGCAAGACCGTGCTCCTCGAAACCTCGGGCAGCCTCGACATCGGACGCGTGGATCCGCGGGTCGTGCGAATCGTCGACTTCAAGTGTCCAGGGAGCGGCGAGATGGAGCGCAACCGCTTCGAGAACGTCGCACTCCTCACACCGCGTGACGAGGTGAAGTTCGTGCTCGCCGACCGCGCCGATTACGACTGGGCGCGCGAGCTCATCGCGCGCTACGATCTCGCGTCGCGCGCGACGGTGCTCCTGTCGACCGCGTTCGGGCAGCTCGCACCGGCCGAGGTCGCAGCCTGGATGCTCGCGGACCATGTTCCGGCGCGGCTCCAGGTGCAGCTCCACAAAGTGATCTGGGATCCCAACGCGCGGGGAGTCTGAAATGCGAGTCGAGCTCAAACGCACGTTCCGCTTCGAAGCCTCGCACCTGCTTCCGAACGTGCCCGAGGATCACAAGTGCCGCCGTCTCCACGGGCACTCGTTCCGGGTGGCGGTGCGGGTCGAGGGCGAAGTCGATCCCCGCACGGGATGGGTCCTCGATTACGCGGACATCGCGCGCGCGTTCGAGCCCGTGCGCCTGCGTCTCGACCACTATCATTTGAACGACATCGAAGGCCTCGCGAACCCGACCTCCGAAGTGCTCGCCCGCTGGATCTGGGAGCGGCTCCGCCCTGCTCTTCCCCTTCTCTCGTCGATCACGGTCTACGAGACGTGCAACACGAGCTGCACTTACAGGGGGGACGCCAGCGCACCAAGGACATGACGCGTCAGCGACTTCTGTTCGGCCTCGCCTTCGCGGCTCTCGTGTCTGCCGTTTTTGCGGCACCCGTGGTCGTGGGAATGCTCGACACGTGGAGCCGATCCTATTCAGCCTGGCAGCGCGAGAGAGAGGAGGCGCGGCTCCGCGATGTCCGCCTCGGGCCCCCGCGACCTCTACCTCTTAGGCAGGAGGACTACGCTCGCTATCCCCTGGAGAGTTTTCAGTTCGTTCTCGAAACCGGGGATGGTTTCGCAGTTGATACCCACCGTGGAATCGTAACGAAGGACCTGGTTGCGGCCCCGGACACGACGATCACTCTGGTGCTGACCGCCTCAGAAAAGGAACGCATCTGGAGGAAGGTGATCTCGGTCAGGCTCTTCGAAATGCCGGAGCTACACGCCGAGATTAGGACGGAACCCATCAGCCCTTGCACGAGCGTCAGGTTCGAAGTCGCGGCTGGGGCCGAGAAGCGAGCGTTCTTTTGGGACACATGCACATTCCCGGACGTGCCATCGGATGAATGGAAACGCCTCGCAGAGGTCGTGAGACTTATCGACGAAACGGTTCGTGCACGACCGGAATGGCAGCTCCTCCCGCCGCCGACCGGGGGCTACATGTAGGAGAAAGCTCCCGCCTCATTCCCCCTTGGAAGTCCCGCCACTAAAACCTGGAAGCCTGAAGCGTCACGTCCGCCCCGGCCCATGCTTTCTTGAAGCGCACTTCCGCCTCAGCCGCTTCCGTGGGTTTGCCGTTCAAGAGCAACGCCCGTGAAAGCCCGAACAGCGACCAGCCGTTCTCGGGATTACGCACGAGATCCTCGCGGTAGATGCGCTCCGCATCCTCCCCGCGCTTCTGATCGAGGAGCCACGCGCCGTAGAGCTGCCGCGTCGGTTGATACCAGCCCGGCGGCTCGTCGTACTTGAGATCGTCTTCGAGAGCGATCGCGGCCTTGTAGGCCGTGTCGGCAGCCTCGGTTTGTCCCGTGAACGACGCGATCTCGGCCCGGAGCACGGCACCCGCCACCGCGAGAAGCGCCTGCGCGGAGTTGATTCCGACGACGAGGTCCGGCGAGATCGACTGCCGAATCGCGAGAAGGCTATCGAGCTCGGGCCAGCCGTACTGTGCGCGGCCCGTGTTCGAGAGCGCCATCCCCCGCCCGTAGTGCCACATGCCGCGCGTGTAACGCAGATCGGCGGGTGGCGGAGGCTCGAGCATCATCTCCTCGTACTTCCCGAAGCGGACAAGCGCAAAGTACGTCGTGGGAGGCACGAACTCCGCCATCGGCATCGCGCGCACCATGTCGGCCGAGATCCGTGCGGCCGCGCCGCGCGCGGATGCGATCGCCGCGGAACTCTTCCCCTCCATCGCCTGCGACGCCCACAGGAAGTGGATGTTGTGGGTGGTGTACATGATCGGATAGATGCCGCCCGGATTCTCCTTCGCGAGGTACTTCTCGTCGACCGCGTACGCCTGCGCGTTGGCCTTCGACGCATCGGCGTAGCGCCCCGTGCGCATCCAGATGTGCGCCGGCATGTGGACGAGATGCCCGCCGCCGGGCACGAGCTTCGTCAGGCGCTCCGCGGAGGGCACGGCCTTCTCGGGATGCGGCGAGGCTTCGATTGAATGGATGTAATAGTGGTTCGCGCCCGGATGGTTCGGCTCCTTCGCGAGCACACCCTCGAGGACGGCGATGAGCTCCTCGGTGCCCGGCTGTGGCTTCCCGTCCTTCGTCCAGTGATCCCACGGGCGAAGGTTCATGAGCGCCTCGGCGAACAGCACCTGGGCATCCGTGTCCTTGGGATTGGCCTGCGCGTACTTCCGCATCGCGTCCACGTAGGCTTCGTCGAGCTTCTTCCGGTCACCGTCGCCGCGCTCCGAGTAGCGCACGGAGAGCACTTCGATGTAGCCCCTCTCCGCCTCGCTCACGCCCGGCGCGAAGTGCTGTGCCCGCTCGATGGCCGCGTAGGCGGCGCGCTCGCGCTCGGGATCGATCGGAAGGTTGATGTTCGGGCCGTAGGCGAGCGCGATGCCCCAGTAGGCCATCGCGCACGTCGAGTCGATGCGCGCTGCCTCCTCGAACGAACGGATCGCTTCCTCGTGATTGAAGCCGTAGACGAGCGTGAGGCCCTGGTCGAAGTACTTCTGTGCGAGCTTGTCCTTCGTCGTGACCTTGTGCTGGTGCTTGCCCATCCCCTCGAGGATCGCAGCACGCTTCGACGCCGGTTTGGCCGGAGTGGACGCAGGGGCCGCATGCGAATGAGGGCTCGAGCCGGACGTATGGTCCGCGCGCGCGGACGGCGCAAGTACGGGCGGCGTGGCAACCGTGACGGCAGCCGCGATTACAACCGACAGGGCTTTCGAAGATCGAAGACTCACGTGTCGCCTCCAGGAGAGGGTTGGCGGCACGCAGTCTAGATTTCCGGGAGCGCTACTGCAAGCGGACGAACTTCTCGCGCATCTCGCCGCGCTCGTCGCGCACGCGGTAGAAGTAGAGTCCCGGCGCCACGAGAGCGCCGGCTTCGTCGCGGCCGTCCCACGTCCACGTCACCGGGCTTCCCGGCGCGCCCGCGTTGCCGGATGCGAGCCTCCGCACTCTCCGCCCGCGAAGGTCGAAGATCGTGGCCTCGTAGAGGCCTGTAATCGGTCGCGAATGCGAAAAGCGAACCGGTCCGCGCCCCGGGTTCGGGAACGCGTGCGCCACGCCGGGCCCGATCCCCTGCATCGGGTCGGCATTCGGGTCGTCCCCGACGCCGACGACGGTCGGTCCCGAGAGCGCGTTCGTTCGGAATCCGTCGTGTCCCTTCATCGGCCACGGCGACGCGAGAGGATCCCACGTGCCGACGCCCAGCCGGTAGAGGATCGGAAGTCCGAGATCCGTGAGCGCCATGTCGATCGATCCGTCCCCCCCGATGTCGCCGAACGCGGGATGCTGCCCCGGCAGGGTCGTGAGCAGGAGCCGTTCGAACGATCGTGCGAGGTTGCCGTTGAAGCGGATGCCCAGGATCACCGAATTGTCCGAGATGGCGATGACCTCGGGGCGGCCGTCCATGTCGAGATCGACGAGCCCGCATACCTCGACGTTTCCGCCGGTCGCGTAGCGCCGGTACAGATGCCGCGTTCCGAGGTGGCTGAAGACGTAGACAGAGTCCTCGCTCGACGAGTACACGATGTCGGGAATGCCATCGAAACTGAAGTCGCCCGCGATGGGCCCGTAGATCACGGAGCCCGTGAGCTTCCTGGGCCAGCCCGCAATCGGCGCTCCGTTCGCGCCCACGAGATGCGCTTTGATCGAGTCGGGGCTCTGCTGCCCGAAGGCGACGCGCAGCCCGGCTTGACCGGGAACCGGTAGGAGAATCGGCTGCGTGAGCGTCGTGCCCGAGGCGAACACGCGCGGCCATCCGGTGAGCGGAGCACCCCCGGTGCGAGCGTACGCCGTGATCGTCCGGGGTCCCGTGACGACCACGATGTCGGTCTGGCCGTCCCCGTTGATGTCGCCGACGGCCGGCGCGAGGGTGATCGCGGAGCCCGTCGAAACCGGGAAGCCGGGAATGTTCGCTCCGGCCCCCACCAGATTGACCGCGAACAAGCCGCCGACGCTCGTCCCCGCGACGACATCGAGCGTGCCGTCGGCATTGAGGTCGGCGAGCGTTGGCGGTGCGATCACGCGATTGTTGTCGAGGAGCCGGAATCCGAGCGTACCGTTCTTGTTCCCCCACACGAGATAGCCCTGATTCGTGCCTTCGACCACCTCGTAGATCTCGTCCCCCGTCACGTCGCCAACCACGGGAGCGTCGCGCACGAAACCGCGGTTGTGCGTCTGCGGGAAACCAGACGTCGGAAGAGCGGGACCGTTCCACGAGAACACCTTGCCGGTGATCGAGTCTGCCCAGACCGCTTCTGGGATCCTGTCGCCGTCGACGTCCGTGATGAGCGGACGCGTCATGAGGACGTCGCTCGGCGTGACGGCGGGCGGCCACTGCGGTCTGAACTCCGCGCGGCCGCGGATGTGATGTCGTCCATCCCGGGAAGCCTGTCCGTCCGCGTTCGGCCACTCGAGGGAACGGGGACCGATGCCGCCGGGCCCGAGCGTGTACGCGTACAGAAGCCCCGTCGTCGTCGCGACCACCATGTCGACGCCGTCGTCGCCATCGAGATCGCCGACGGCCGGGGAAACGACCGAAGCGAGACCCGAGAGCTGCCAGGCGACGCTCGCATCACTGCGCACACAGCTCACCATGTTCCCACTGTGATTGAAGATGAGCTCGGGTGCGGTGTTGTCACCCAGGTCGACGGCCACGATTCCGCCGCCTGCCGCGGCGCCCAGGTACTGCCGCGGGAAGTTCGGCCGCGTAGCCCCGGTCGTCGCGTCGCGGAGATGAACGCGCAGCGTGTCGCCGCGCAGTCCGAGGAGAGCGATCTCCGGGATGAGATCCCCGGTCACGTCGACGAGCGTCGGAGTCGACACCACGCTGTCGTTGAGCGCCGGGAGCGCGGTCACTTGCGCGCCTCCGATCAGGATGTCGGGATCGAGGCGATAAATGATGCCCTGCGCCCGCGACACGAAGAACCACGAGTGCACGTCGGGGAGCGCGAGCATCTGTCGCGCGCCGCTCACCGTACGGGCGGGCCCGAGCCGGGCGGTCGGGAAGGTGTAGTCGGGGTCTTCGAGCCCGTACGTGAAGTACGTGTGGACGGAGTCCGGCTCGGCGCCGAGCAGGCCCACGCGCGGATAATTGTCACCGGCGATGAGCGAGAACGCCCCGCCGACCGCCGAAGGCCCCGTGTTCTTCGGCCAGCCGGGAACGGGACCGGAGCCGTCGGGCGCAAGCGCGTGCAGGCGTCCATCCTTCGTCGCGATGCACACCGCGCGCGGGCCGCTCCGGTCGAGCTCGACCAGCACCGGGCCGCCGACCGTCGGCGAGTGAATGTCGTATGCCCACTTGAACGCACCGTTGAACTGAAAGCAGAACACCTTGCCCGCGGCGGTCGCGGCGATCACCTCGTTGAGCCCGTCGTAGTCGATGTCTCCCACGACCGGGCCGTCGGCTGGCGCCGCGGCGATGGACTGAGGCCATCCGTACTGGCGGCTGCCGTTTGTCTGGCGAACGTGGATGAGCCCGAGCTGATCGATCGCGATGACTTCGTCTTTCCCGTCCTCGTCGAGATCCGCGACGACGGGCGGCGTCCGGAACGCGGGCCCGCCGCTCGAAACCGGCCAGCCCGTCCGGACCGCGGGCGGGTTGATCACGTTCGTCTGGTCGGGCGGGTCCGGATCGTCGGCCCGGGCGGGCCGGGGGCCGAAGGGGACGAGGGCGACCAGGACGACCAGGGTGAGAAGGGCGATCAGGACCGCAAGCGGTTTGCGGACAAGGAGCTGGACGATTCGAAGCGATCGCTCGAGCAAGGGTGTCTCCGCCAAAAACGAACGTCAGATGGGGTCATCGATCCGCAAAGAGCCGAAGGCCCGAAAACTCCGGGCCGGGCGGGCCCGATAAGTCTAGCACGGGCGACCCCGAACTGGTTTTCCGGCGTTGTCTCGAACAGGAACAGACCGGAACCATCCCCTGGGAGAGGAACGTGAGCTCACGCCCGACTCACATCGGCCCCTATGCGATCCAGCGCGTCCTGGGACGCGGGGGCATGGGCATCGTCTATCTCGCACTCGATCCGCGACTCGGTCGCCACGTCGCGATCAAGCTCCTGCGGGAGGACATCGCCGCGGATTCCGTCCGTCTCGCGCGTTTGAAGCGCGAGGCGCGCGTGCTCGCGAGCCTCAATCATCCGAACGTCGCAACGCTCTACGCGCTCGGGCGAACTGCGGCGGGAACTCCGTACCTGATTCTCGAATTCCTCGAGGGACGGACGCTGGCCGCGGAGCTTGCGGACGGCCCGCTTCCGGTCGACCGCGCGCGCAACGTCGCGCTCCAGGTCGCGCGCGCGCTCGAAGCGGCGCACGCGCGCGGAATCGTGCATCGCGATTTGAAGCCGGCGAACGTGATGCTCGGGTCCGACGGACGCGTGAAGGTGTTCGACTTCGGGATCGCGCAGCAGGGTCCGTCGCGCGTGCACGGCGCGGCGACAACGTCGCTCGATCTCAATCTCACGCAGCCGGGACACGTGCTCGGCACGCCCGGCTACCTGAGCCCGGAACAGTGGCTCGGTCTCCCGGCCGATCAGAGAACCGATGTCTTTGGGCTCGGTGCGCTCCTGTTCGAGTCGCTGACCGGCGAGCGCCCGCTCTCCTCGCCGGCCAGCGCGCCCGACTGGAGCACGCTCCCGGCTTCGACTCCACCGGCCTTGCGCGCGCTCATCGTCTCGGCCCTCGAGCGGAACCCGGGGGAGCGGCCTTCCGACATGACGGAGTTCGCGCGGCGGCTCGAGGAGCCGCGCGAGGCGCACCCGGCGACCGGCGCAGTCCCGCGAAACGGGTCCGTCCGCAGCACGGCCGCGGGTTCGCACGGGGCTGCTCGCAAGCGCGCAGCCTCCCTGCCGGCCGCGCTCAGCAGCTTCATCGGTCGCGAGCGCGAGCTCGCCCAGTGCGAGGAGCTGCTCGCCGACGCGAGGCTCCTCACGCTTACGGGGCCGGCGGGCTCCGGGAAGACGCGCCTTGCGCTTGCGATCGCGGAGCGGTCGGAAGAGCGCGGCGCCTGGTTCGTGGATTTCGCGGCACTTCAGGATCCGGTGCGGGTCGCCTCCCATGCGGCCGCTGCGATTGGACTGCGCGTGGATGCGGGTGCCTCCGTGTCGGGCGCGATCGTCGAACACCTTGCGACTTCGGAAGGCCTCCTCGTGCTCGACAACTGCGAGCACGTACTCGCGGTCGCGGCCGAGCTCGCGCGATCCCTCCTTGCCTCGTGCCCGGACCTCGCCCTGCTCGCGACGAGCCGCGAGCCGCTCGGCGTGCCGGGGGAGCAGACGTATCCGGTCCCCACCCTCGAGCTCCCCGCTTCCCGCGAGGCCGAAGTCGGAGCGATTGCCGCCACCGAATCCGTCCGCCTGTTCGTCGAACGCGCGCGTCAGGTCTGCCCTTCGTTCGCGATCGACACCAGGAATGCGGCCGTGATCGGCGACATCTGCAGGCACCTCGACGGGATTCCGCTTGCGATCGAGCTCGCCGCGGCGCGCGTGCGCGTTCTCGGCGTCGAGGACATCCGCCGCCGCCTCGACGATCGCTTCCGCCTCTTGACGGGAGGCGCGCGCACGAGCCTGCCACGGCATCGCACGCTCCATGCGGCGATTCAGTGGAGCTACGACCAGCTGACCCCGACAGAGCAGCGACTCTTTCGCTCGCTCGGCGTGTTCGCCGGCGGGTGGACGCTCGACTCCGTCCTCGAAGTCTGCGCGGAGAATGCGCCCGAAACGGAGGTCGTCGAGCTCCTCACGCGTCTGGTCGAGAAGTCGCTCGTTCAGGTCGAGCCGCGCGACGGCGGGCACGTGCGCTACCGGTTCCTCGAGTCCGTGCGTCACTTTGCACTCGAATGTCTCGAGGAAGCAGGCGGCGAGGAGGAAATGCGCGAGCGCCATCTCGCGTGCTTCGCACGTCTCGCCGAGCAGGGCGGACCCGCGGTCATCGGGCCCGACCAGGCCCTGTGGCTCGGACGCCTCGAGGAGGATCACGAGAACCTGCTCGCCGCGCTCGACTGGTGCGCGCGCGCCGAAGGCTGCGCGACGCGCTGTCTCCACCTGTGCAGCGTGCTGTGGCGGTTCTGGTACGCGCACGGGCACTTCACCGTCGGACGCGCACAGCTTGCGCGTGCGCTCGCGCGACCGGACGGCACGGCCCCGAGCGTCGAGCGCGCCGGCGCGTTGTCGGGAGCGGCGCTCCTTGCGTACTGGCAGGCGGACTACGATGCGGCGGACGCGCTCTATGAGGAGAGTCTCGAGATCGGGCGGCGCCTGCACGACCTCGAAGCGGTGGGGCGCGCGTTCAACGGGCTCGGCGCGGTGGCGGCGAGCGCACGCGGTCACATGGAGGCCGCGCGCCGGTATTTCGACGGTTCGCTCGCTGCTTACGAGCAGGCCGGACAGCCGCATGGCGTCGCGGTCGCGCTCCACAATCTGAGCGACGTCGCCTTCTGGCAGGGCGATTTCGAGTCGGCCCGCACGCTCGCGGAGCGGGCGCTTCGGATCCGCCGCGAACTCGGCGACGAGCAGGGCATCGCGCGCACGCTGAGCTCGCTCGCGCTCGTCGCCGTGCACGAGGGAGATCGCACGCGGGCGGCGGCCGCTCTCGAAGAGTCGATCCGGCTCGCGCGCAAGCAGGGCCATCTCGGGATCGGCGTGGTCGCGCTCGAAGCGACCGCGGCGCTCGCCGCGCAATCGGGCGAACCGGGAGACGCTGCGCGGTTCCTCTCCGCCGCCGATCGCGAACGGCGCACGCTTCGCCTGCCGCCCTCGGTGATCGAGCGCGGCGCGCTCGAAGCGTTACGGACGCAGCTTCGCAGCGTTCTGGGTGAGCTCGTGTACGAGACCTTCGTGCTCGGAAGCGAGGCTCTTTCGTTCGACCGGGCGCTCGAGGAAGCGGCGACCTGGATCGGTCCGGGGAGCGGAATCGTCGCTTGACCCCATGTGAAGTTGTTCCCAACCTTGCGGTCCGCGGGACGCTCTAAGGGATCGCTATCGGCCGGCCGTTTTCCGAAGCGCACCCTGCGAGGCCCATCCATGAGCCGAATGCGGCCACCAATCCTCATCCTCTGTGGAATTGCCTTCATCCTGGCCCTGGCTCCCCCGCCGAGCCGTGCGAGCGAACCGAGCGATTCCCGCCTCGCCAAACGTGTCGCCATCACCACGATTCGGCTTGCCAGCCTCCCTCCCGGCCACTAGATTCTCGAACAAGAATCATTCTCTTTCAGGAGTTCCTATGGACCGACGGTCGACCGCCAAGCCCCGCGCTCATTCGCACTCGAATCCCGACATCGAAGCGCAGCTCCTCCGCTTTACCGAGGCCTGCCGCGAGCGCGGGATGCCCGTCACGCACCAGCGGCTCGCCGTCCTCCGCGCCCTTCTCGAGAGCGAATCGCATCCAGACGCCGAAGCGCTCCATCGCACGCTGCGGGGCGCGTACCCGACGCTCTCGCTTGGAACCATCTACAAGACCCTCGAGATGCTCCAGTCGCTCGGCCTCGCGCGCGCGGTTTCTTCGCCGGAGCCCACACGGCGTTTCGACGGGAATCAGGATCCGCACCATCATCTCTGGTGCACGCGTTGTCATCGACTCACAGACGTCGAGCTCGACGGGCTCGGCCACATTGCGCTTCCTGCCGGCCTGGGCTTCCAGGTCACGGCCATCACGATCCAGTTCAACGGCATCTGCGCCAGTTGTCGGGCGCTCGACGCGCGCACCGCCCCACAGGACAAGGAACGGGCACGGGCCTCGAGCTCGGCCCCAAAGCCCCCGAAGGGAGTCCAACGATGAGTGAATCCAGCACGGCGACCTGCCCGGTCACGGGGAAGAGTCATGGCCGCGGCACGTCGAACCGCGAGTGGTGGCCGAACCAACTGTCAATCGACCTCCTTCACTACCACTCCAGGAAGTCGAACCCGATGGGTAAGGACTTCAACTATGCGAAGGAGTTCAAGAGCCTCGACCTCGCCGCGGTGAAAAAGGACCTCGCGGCTGTGATGACCAACTCGCAGCCCTGGTGGCCCGCGGACTTCGGCCACTACGGTCCGCTCATGATCCGACTGGCATGGCACAGCGCCGGCACGTACCGCATCGCGGACGGCCGCGGCGGCGGCGGCCGCGGACAGCAACGCTTCGCGCCGCTCAACAGCTGGCCGGACAACGTCGGGCTCGACAAGGGGCGACGGCTCCTCTGGCCGGTCAAGCAGAAGTACGGCCAGAAGATCTCGTGGGCCGACCTCATGATCCTCGCGGGGAACGTCGCCCTCGAAACCATGGGCTTCAAGACGTTTGGCTTCGCCGGCGGACGCGAAGACGTGTGGGAACCGGATCACGACGTGCACTGGGGCATCGAGACGGAGTGGCTCGCCGAGAGACGCTATTCGGGGGAGCGCGAGCTCGCGCTTCCCTTCGCGGCGGTGCAGATGGGCCTCATCTACGTGAACCCGGAGGGGCCGAACGGGAACCCCGATTTCATCGCCGCGGCACGCGACATCCGCGAGACGTTCTCCCGCATGGCGATGAACGACGAGGAGACCGTGGCGCTCATTGCGGGCGGACATACGTTCGGCAAGACTCATGGCGCCGCGCCGACGTCGCACGTTGGTCCGAATCCGGAGGCGGACGACATCGTGGCCCAGGGCTTCGGCTGGCGGAGCAGCCACGGCAAGGGTCACAGCGCCGACACGATCACGAGCGGGCTCGAGGTCACCTGGACCACCACCCCGACGAAGTGGAGCAACAACTTCTTCCAGAACCTGTTCGGCTACGAGTGGGAGCTCACGAAGAGCCCGGCGGGCGCGAACCAGTGGGTGGCCAAGAATGCGACCGCGACGATCCCGGACGCGCACGATCCGTCGAAGAAGCACCTCCCCACGATGCTGACGACCGACCTCTCGCTGCGCTTCGATCCGGTCTACGAGAAGATCTCGCGGCGGTTCATGGCACATCCGGACGAGTTCGCAGACGCGTTTGCCCGCGCGTGGTTCAAGCTGACGCATCGCGACATGGGTCCGCGCGCGCGTTATCTGGGCCCGGAAGTCCCGGCCGAAGAACTCATCTGGCAGGATCCGATCCCCACGGTCGATCACGCTTTGATCGACCAGAAGGACATTGCCGCGCTCAAGAGCACGATCCTCGCATCGGGGCTCACGGTCTCGCAGCTCGTCTCGACCGCGTGGGCGTCGGCTTCGACATTCCGCGGCTCGGACAGGCGCGGCGGGGCGAACGGGGCACGCATCCGGCTCGCGCCGCAGAGGGACTGGGAGGCCAACCAGCCCGCGCAGCTCGCCAAGGTGCTCAAGACCCTCGAAGGCATTCAGAAGGACTTCAACCAGGCGCAGACGGGAGGCAAGAAGGTGTCCCTCGCCGATCTGATCGTGCTCGCGGGCTGCGCCGGTGTCGAGCAGGCGGCCAAGAACGGCGGCCACACGGTGATGGTTCCGTTCACCCCGGGACGCATGGACGCCTCGGCGGAGCAGACCGATGGACCTTCGTTCGCCGTGCTCGAACCGTTCGCGGACGGCTTCCGCAATTACCAGAAAGCCAAACACACGGTCTCACCCGAGGCGATGCTGATCGACAAGGCGCAGCTCCTGACATTGACCGCGCCGGAGATGACGGTGCTCATCGGCGGCATGCGCGCGCTGAACGCGAACGTCGGGCAAACCCAACACGGCGTCTTCACGAAGCGCCCCGAAGCGCTGACCAACGACTTCTTCGTGAACCTGCTCGACATGGGCACGGAGTGGAGGGCGGTCACGCAGGATGCGGACCTGTTCCAAGGCCTCGATCGCCAGACGGGGGCGAAGAAGTGGACCGCCACGCGCGTCGATCTTGTCTTCGGATCGAACTCGCAGCTCCGCGCGCTGGCCGAAGTGTACGGCAGCGCAGACGCGGAGAAGAAGTTCGTGGACGAATTCGTCGCGGTCTGGTCCAGGGTGATGAATCTCGATCGCTTCGATCTCAACTAGGATCGCAACTCTCTCGGCTGGAGCTCGCTTCTCGCATCCTGCTCTTTTCATCGCCGCGGTCGTGGCCGCCCTGTCGAACGGGGCACCACGATTCGCGGCAGCTTCAGCCAGCTTTCCTATCGGGGATGAGATCGAAGCGGAGCGCGTCCGCGGCTAGGCCGCCGGCAAGAGGAGCCGGAACGTCGAGCCCTCGCCGATCGCGCTCTGTGCGCTCAACCGGCAGCCCATCCGCTCCGCAAGCTCGTGGGCGAACGCGAGCCCCACGCCCAGACCGCCGACTGTGCGCGTCGCGGAGCCGTCCACCTGTTCGAAGGATCGGAACAAAGAGTCCATCCGGTCGGCGGGAATGCCGGGACCGTCGTCGACGATCTCGATTTGCACCCACGTTTGGCCCTCGACCTCGATTCGGGCCGTTCGCAGATCAATGCGGGCGCCGCGGGGATTGAACTTGATCGCATTGTCGATCAGCTCGTTCACGATCTGGAGGAGGCGCGCTCGATCGAAGCGCGCGTGCAGTCGATCGTCCCCGCGCCGGTACGACAGCTCCCGGAGTCCCGCCGTCACACCGGGCAGGCGCTCCTGCACACACGCCGAGAGCACACTGCCGGCGTCCTCGGTGACGATGTGGAAGTTGAGCCGCGCGTTTCGGAGCTCCGAGAAACGCAGGAGGTTCTCGATCATGCCGTTCAGCTTCTTCGACTGCAGGAGCGAACCGTCGAGGAGCTCCTGGATCTTCGCGTCCCCGACGCCCTGGCTCAGCGCACATTCCAGGGTCGCGATCACGACCGCGAGCGGCGTCCTGAGCTCGTGATTCACGTTGTTCAGGAACTCGGTCTTGAGCCGGTCGAGCTCGCTCAAGTATTCGTTGGTCGCGCGCAGGCGCCGATTCGTCTCGCGCGCGCGATTGTAGAGCCGGACGTTCTCGAACGAGACCCCCACGATGCCGAGCGCCGCTTCGAGAACTTCGAGATCGGCCTGGCCGTAAGCGGAGCCGTCCACCCGCGGACCGAGCGCGAGCCAGCCGAGGAATTCCCCGCGCGCATGCAGCGGGGCGAACAGCGCGAGCTCGGCCTGTCGCGCGAGATCGAACTCGATGGCCCCGAGATCCTGACGCAAAGCCCAGGACAGGATAGGAGCCGGCTTCGAGCGGAAGCGCGCAAGCAGTGCCGGAGCGCACGCCGATCCGATCGCTTCGATGACCGGGCGATGGAACCCGTGGCAACGCACGAGCACGGGACGCGTCTCGGCCTCGTCGTCGGGCAGGAGCCACAGGGCGGAACGCGCCGCGCCGAGCTGCCCCATGAGATTGAAGAGGAGGAGATCGGACGTCTCGTAGACGTCCATCGCCACCGTCAGCTCGCGCGCGAGCTCGAGCAGCGATTGCAGCGCGTGCTCGCGACGGCCCGATCCCGCGGGCTCGGGCACCGCGCCGTCCGGCGTCGCGCCTTCCGGCGATTCGTCCCGGAGCGGCTCGCTCAAGCGGCCTCCAGAGCGGAGCTCGCATCGGCTTCCGTCGCGTCGATCGAGAGGAACTGGTCGAGATTGAGCAGTCGAATGACGGAGTCGACCGCCGGCGAGACTTCCGCCAGGCGAACCCGCCAGCGCGACTGCCGATACTCTTCGACCAGTGCCAGGAGCGCTCCAACGCCGCTCGAGGCAATGAACGAGACACCGGACAGATTGAGCACCAGGTGTTTGTTCTGCCGCCTCGCGTCGGCGCAGCAGCCGGCGAGCAGCGCCGCGCCGCGCGCATCGAGCCGGCCGCGCACTCGCAGGACGACCAGGTTGGGGCCGGCCGCTACCGTTTCGATCTCGACCTGGGCGTTCATGCGGCGATCTCCTCCTTGGACGATTCCTGTCCGGGAAACCCGATCACGAGCACGGTGATGTTGCCGCGCGGCGTCGCCGGCTGGTAGGAAACGCGGGCGGCGGCGCGATGGATGATCTCGAGCCCGAGGCCGCGCCCGCGGGCGCGCACGGCGGGATCCTCGAAGTTGGGGGTGCGCCGGGCGAATGGGCGATACGGACGGCCGTCATCGCGGATGACGAACCATCCCTCGCCGCCTGCGGGCGATCCGGGATTCCACCAGACCTCGATCCGGCCTCGTCCGTCCTCGTCGTAACCGTGCTCGATGATGTTCGCGCACGCTTCGTAGAGCGCGAGCCGCGCGACCTCGAGCCGATCCGCGGACAGGCTCGCGATTCCCGGCAGCGCGCGCATCCACCCGTCGAGCACGCCAAGGCGGTCGAGCCGCGCCGAGAGCTCGAGGCCGTGGCCGAGCCGCTCGGCCTGCGAGAGCCGCTCGATCGCCAGGCGCAACTCGGTCTCGTCCGCCGTCTCCGCGTTCGCGGATCGCACGAAGGCCGGCGCATGCGGATCGCACGTGACGACGAGCAGCGTCTCGTCGTCGGCCGGCGTCGCATCCCCCGACCATGCGCGAATCCCGCGCTCCAGGGCCGCGAGCACCGCCTCGCCCCCCGACGTCGCGTGCTGGCGCACGGATTCCTCGATGCGCTCGAGACCGAACTGCTCACCGTGACCGTTCTCGAACGCTTCGGAGTATCCGTCCGTGAACTGCAGGAAGACGTCGCCGGGCGCGAGTTGCACGGTTTCGTCCCTGAGGGTCGCTCGAATGGCGCCTCCGCGAATCGCGCCGATCGGAATGCCGCGCGAGGTCCGCGTCTCCACCCGCCCCGTCGCGCGCCGCCACAGCACGAGCGGATTGTGACCCGCCGAGGCGAACGTGAGCCGGCCCGAAGCCGGATCGAGCACGCCGTACCACATGGTCACGAACACGCCGGGACGGAGTGTCTCCGAAAGCCGCTCGTCCAGGGCGCCGAGCAGGGCCGCGGGGGAAGAGTGCACGGTACGGAGCGTGCGCAGGAGGGCGGAGAGCATGCTCATGACGAGGCAGCCGGCGAGCCCCTTCCCCGCGACGTCGGCCACCGCGAGCCCGACGCACCCGTTGGGAAGCGCGAGCACGTCCCAGTAGTCCCCTCCGACCTCCGCCGCGGCACGCTGATCGCCGCGGATGTCGAACGGGCCGGCCGTCCGCTCGCGTGACGGGAGGAGCGAGCGCTGGATGTCGCGCGCGAGCTCGATCTCGTGCGTCAGGCGCTCGCGCTCGAGCATCTCGGCCTGCGCGCGTTTGAGCGCCGAGGCCATGTCGTTCACGGTCTCGGCCAGGAGCGCGAGCTCGGTGCGATCGCCGACGCGAAGCGGTGTGTCGAGATCTCCGCGTCCGATGCGTTCGAGCCCCGCCCGGAGTGCGCCGATCGGACGCAGAAGTTGCGACATGAGAAAGAACGCCGCCCCCGCCGCGACGAGCATCCACACGCCAAGGAGCAGGGCCTGCTGCCGGCGCGTCGATTGCACGACCGCGTCGATGTGCTTGAGCGGGAGCCCGACGTACACGGCGCCGATCACCTGTCCGTTCGCGTGGAGCACGGGCGAGCGCGCAACGAGAAGTCCGCCCGCCGGCCTGAGGAACTCGGCGCGCGATTGCGGCGCAAGCTCCGTCGTGGCCCCGAGCCCCGCGGGCGGCACGAACGACGTTCCCAAAGCACGCGCATCGGAGTGGCCCTGGATCCGATTGTCGTGGTCGACCACGACAGCGAGCTCGAGCTCCGGCTCCTGGCCTCTCATCTCCTTGATGAGCGGGTGCAGCACGAGCTCGGGGTAGTCGCCGAGCAGCGCGCTCGTGCTCGACCCGGCCAGGTTTCGCGCCTGGAGCTCGAGCCGCCGCTCGATCTCCTGCTTGAGCGCCCGGTGCGCGTTGCGCTCGGAAACCGCCCCCATCGCGAAGACCGCACCGGCCGTCAAGAGAACCGCGAGCGCGCTTGCGACCCAGCGAATGCTGATCCAGCGCGCGCGCCGCCGGGGCGCGCCGAGCGGGGCTTCGGTCATGGCGTGCTCCCGAGGATCTCGCGGCTCTTCGCCCGTTGCTGCTCCGCGCGCTCGAGGTAGCCACGCGCGCGGGCATCGTTGGGATCGATTCGGAGCACGCGCTCCCACTGCTGGATCGCCTCGTTCAGGCGCCCGACCGCGAACGCCTCGAGCCCGCGCGCGAGATACTCGCGTTTGAGATTCGCCGCCACTTCCCGATAGTCGGGACGCGCGGACCAGACGAGCTCCCAGTAGCGGAGAGCGTCGTCCGTGCGGCCCGAGCGAAGCGACGCGAGCCCGCGACGATACAGATCCTCGGCCTCGCGATCGGAGATCACGGCGCGCGCGGGCGCGGCGGAGGCAGCCGGGGCTTTCGCCTGCGACGGGGCGCGGGACGGAGCGGTCGCCGCC
>JBOHUC010000141.1:0-5235 GCA_050733935.1 Candidatus Eiseniibacteriota bacterium
CCTCGAGGACGTGGACGTCACGGCCGTGCGCAACGAGCAGGGCCTCGCAAACTGGGAGGGCCTCGGCGGGAAGCGCGCGGCCGCGGCCCCAAAGAGCCCCGAGTTCGATCTCTCGCTTCGCCGGCTCGACCTCAAGCGCGCGCGGGCGCGCTCCTACGACGCCCGGTCGGGTGCGTACTACGAAGTGCAACGCGCGGACGCAGTCGTGGCGCTCAAGACGACCGGCGGCGGGCGCGACCAGGAGTGGAAGGCGAACGCACGCCTCTCGGGAATTCGCGACCGCAAGCCGTGGCCGATCGGAAGCCGTCCGATCGATCTCTCGTTCGAGGCGCGAAGCGAAGGCGCGGGTGCGCGCTGGACCGTGAAGCGCGTGTCCCTCGAGCGCGGCGCGCTCAAACTCGCGGGGCACGGCACCGTCGAAGGACCCGAGCGCGTGCTCGACTTCGCGCTCGACACCACGACGCTCCCGGTCAAGGACCTCCTCGAGGTGCTGCCGCGCGATCACGTGCCCGAGCTCGAGGACCTGAGCGGCGACGGCACGATCCGGCTTGCGCTCCAGGCGAAGGGACCGGTCGCAAACGGCCGGCTCCCGCAGATCCGGGCACGCGCGCAGCTCACGGACGGACGCCTCACGTTCGCGCGCCGGAAGCTCTCCCTCGAGGGGCTTGCGTTCGATCTTGCGGCCACCGAGCAGGGCGCCGATCTCAAATCGCTCACCGGGCGCGTCGGGCGCTCGCAGTTCGCGGTCTCGGGTGTGAGCCGGGACTGGGTGGCGCCGCGCGTGCGCGCGCACGTGAGCGCCAATCTCGATCTCGCGGACGTCGCAGGGTTCCTGCCGCTCGCCGATTCGACGAAGCTCGCCGGGACCGCACGCGCCGAGCTCGACGGCGCGGGCCTGCTGTCCGCGGGCACGACCGACGCGCTCGACTTCGGATGGTCGGGACGCATGGCGCTCGCGAACGTGTCCGCGTCGGGTCTCGGGCTCGGCTATCCGGTGACGGGCGTGAACGGCGACATCGGCCTTTCCCCCGGGCGCGCGTGGGCGACCGGACTCACCGCACAGCTCGGACGAAGCGACGTGACGGTCGACGGCACCGTCGAGCGGCCGTTCGAGTGGCTCGACGCGGCGACCGGGCGCGCTGCGCGGCCGGATCCGAACGCGGTCGCGCACTTCGCGCTCCGCTCGCGCGTGCTCGACGGCGATCAGCTCGTGCCGGCCCGCCCGAACGAGAATCCCCTGCCGCGCGTGCGCGCGGAAGGGACGATCGCCGTCGGAAGCTTCAAATTTCGCCGCTTCGCCGCGACGAACCTCCTCGGGCGCGTCCGCTACGTGAACGGCGTCACCACGCTCGAGGACGCGACCTGCGACGCGTACCGGGGACGCATGCGGGGCACCGGCTGGTTCGATCTTTCGAACCGCTCGAACGCGCGCTACGTCGTCCACGCGACCGCGGACGGTCTCGACGCGAACGAGCTCCTTTCAGCGTGGACGCCCGCGAAGAACCTCGCGTTCGGCACGCTTCAGATGTCGATCGATCTCGACGGCAAGGGCCTCACGCCGCAGGCGGTCGCACAGAGTCTTTCGGCCAAGGGGCTCGCGCAGATCCTGGGCGGCCGGCTCGCGGGCTCGAACGTGCTCGCGCAGATCGCCACGTTCACGGGAGTCGACCGCTTCAAGCTCCTCTCGTTCCGCGATCTCGCAGCCCCGTTTCGCGTGGTTCAGGGGCGGGTCGTGTTCGATCCGATCGCGGTCACGACGGGCGGGACGGACTGGCTCGCGCAGGGATCGGTGGGGATCGACGGCACGCTCGACTTCCGCGTCGGAGCGCTCGTTCCGCCGAACGAAGTGCGCGCGCTCCCGTCCAACCTCACGCGCACCGCGGGTGCGCTGCTCGATCCGGGCGGACGGCTCTCGCTCGACATGATCGTGGACGGAACGGTGCAGCGACCGCGCGTCCGCTGGGATGCGGATCGGACCGCATCGCGTCTCGTGAGCAACGTGCAGCAGCAGGCCGTGGACCAGCTTGCGAAAATGCTGGGATCGACGCTCGGCGATTCGCTCGATGCGAGCAAGCAGGGGATCGAGGCGAAGACCGCCGCGATCGTCGAGGAACAGCAGAAGAAGCTCGTCCAGGAGGTGGAACGACAGAAGGAGAATCTCGCGAACCGGGCGGTCGACGAGCTCACGAAGCTCTTCAATCGGCCGGCTCCGCCGCCCGCGCCGCCGCCGCCCGACACGACCGGCGCGGATACGACGCGGGTTCCCCCGGCGTCCCCGTCTCCCCCGCCGGCCCCGGCTCCGGCCCCGGCACCGACTCCGGCGCCCACAGCGCCCACGCCGCCGGACACGGGAGCACGTGCGCCCGCCGACTCGGCGACACGGCCCGACAGTAACTAGGGCGCGGGCGTTCCGGCCGCGGACGGCGCCCCCGGCAGCAGGTACTGCTCGAGGAAATCCGCCGCGCGCGTGTAGCCCTTGATCCGGTTCGGGAGCTTCGCGAGCCCGTGTCCTTCGTCAGGGAACAGCAGGTACTCGACGACGCCCCCCCGCTTCTTGATCGCTTCGACCATCTGATCCGCCTCGGACTTCGGCACGCGCGGATCGTTGGCGCCCTGGATCACGAGGAGCGGCGCCCGGATGTCCTGAACCCTGTGAATCGGTGAGGCGGCATCCATCGCCGCGCCATCCTTCTCGGGATCGCCGTACTCGGCCGCGCGCAGGCTCTGGCGCCACGAACCCGTGTTCGCGATGAACGTCCGAAGGTTCGAGATCCCGACCACGTCGACGCCGCACGCCCACAGGTCGGGATGGAAAGCGAGGGCGGCGAGCGTCATGTAGCCGCCGTACGAGCCGCCGGTGACCGCCACGCGTCCAGGGAGCGCGTAGCCCTGCTCGACGAGCCACTTCGCCCCTTCCGCGAGATCGCGCACGGAGTCGAGCCGTTTCTCCACGTCATCGAGATGCGTGAACGCCTTTCCGTAGCCGGTCGAGCCGCGCACGTTCGGATAGAAGACGCCGAAGCCACGGTTCACGTAGTACTGCGTGAGCCCGGAGAACGTGGCCTCCGATTGCGACTCCGGGCCGCCGTGCACCGTGATCACCACGGAAACCGGACGGTTCCCCGCATCGAGCGGCCGGTAGAAGAAGCCCGAGATCTGCTTGCCATCGGACGTCGGGTAGCGAAGGAGCGTCGAGCGCACGAACGTCCCCGCCGGGATCCCGGCGGTCGAGGACTGGGTGAGCTGGCGCGCCTTCTTGAGCTTCAGATCGTAGATCCAGACGTTCGACGGACTCGTCGGACCGCTCAGGCGGAACGCGAGCTTCGATCCGTCCCGCGCGAACACAGGCTCGAAGATGACGCCGTCGGGCAGCTCGGGGACGGGGATCGCCTGGGTCGCGCTCCGAAGGCGCAGATCCTTGAGATGCAGCCGGCCGTAGCCGTCCTCGTTCACGACCCAGGCGAGATACCGCCCGTCGTCCGACAGCGTGAGCCGCTCGACGTCCCATTCGATCGTGTCGCGGAACGACATCTTCCGTGTCGAGAGGTCGTAGTACGCCGGATTCAGGAACTCGCGCCCCTCGTCCGAGACGAGCCAGAAGCCGCGTCCGTCGGCCGCCCAGCGCAATTGCGTGTACCGCGCGTTGCCCTCGTGCGGCGTGAGCAGTACGGGCTCTCCGCCGGCTTCGAGATCGGCGAGATAGACGTTCTGGTTCGAAGGGGTCGAGAACTCGAGCACGAGATACCGCCGTCCGTCGGGCGAGAAGCCGCCGCCGAAGAGCGAGCCGTCCCTCTGCCACACGAGCTTCGGAGTCGCGGTCTCGACGTCCATCACGTACAGATCGAAGTACGCCTGGTTGCGCTCGTTCGACGTGTAGGCGATCCGTTTTCCGTCGCGCGACCAGCCTCCCCAGTTGTGGATGACGTCGTCCCGCGTCGTGAGGCGGCGCTCGCTGCCCGTCGCGAGGTCGGCGAGCAGGAACTGCCGCCGCTCGTTTCCTCCGACGTCGCGACTGAAGATGAGGCGATCCTCGGACACGGGCGACCACATGACGTTGTCGACCGGCTCCGAGCCGAACGTCACCTGCTCGGGCCAGCCTCCCGTGGCCGCGATGCGCCAGACCTGGTTCGTGCCCGTGATGTTCGTGAGGAAAGCGACGCTGGCGCCCGACGGCGAGAGATCGGGCGAGCGCGCCTCGCGGATGTTCAAATAGCGCTCGACGTCGAAGCGCTCGGACGACGCGGACGCGGACTGCGGGACAGGCGTTTTGGGAAGCTTGACCTGGGTCGCGCGGGCCTTCATCGACTGCGCGACGACCGGTGTGGACCCGGACAAGGCGACCGCGCAAGCGACCACGACCCCGGCGGCGGCACGCACCAATCGATGACGAACGGGGGGCACGGAACCTCCTCCTGTCGAAGGGAGACGGAGACGGAACGAGACTACCACTCCGTTCGGCGGGCAAAAAGCGCGTGCCCTCGCCCGAAGCGGCCGGTAGGCTCCGCGCGTGATCCCCGATGCCCCAGAGCGCTCACCGTCCGACGAGGCCCGCGCCCTCCGCCGGGCGTACCGCCACTGCGAATCCGTCGCGCGGGCGCACGCCGAGAATTTCCCGGTCGCCTCGCGGCTCCTCCCGAAGGAGGTGCGCCGCCACCTGGGTGCGTTCTACGCGTTCGCTCGCGCGGCCGACGACTGGGCGGACGACGGTTCCGCGGACGACGCGACGCGCCGCAAGGCCTTTCGCGCCTGGCGTGCGCGGCTCCATGCGGAGCCCGGAGACGATCCCGTATTCCTCGCGCTCACCGCGACGCGCCGGACGCTCGGGCTCGGTCCCGAGCTGTTCGAGCGGCTTCTCGATGCGTTCGAGCGCGACCTCGATCAGCCGGCATACGACGAGTGGGACGATCTGCTCACCTACTGTCGTGATTCGGCCGAGCCCGTCGGCCGCCTCGTGCTCGCCGCCGCGGGCGATCGCGAGTCCGCGCATGGCGAGCTCTCGGACCGGATCTGCACCGCGCTCCAGCTCACGAACTTCTGGCAGGACCTCTCGCGCGACGAGCCGCGCGGCCGCTACTACCTTCCCCGACGGGAGCGCGCGCGCTGGGGGGATGCCCGGGCGCTCGCGTATGCGATCGCACGCACGCGCCGTCTGTTCGACGACGGAGCGCCACTCGCGCGCGAAGCGCCGCAGGAGCTGCGGCCGTGGCTGCGCGCGGTCCTCGCGGGCGGGCGCAC
>JBOHUC010000142.1:0-2398 GCA_050733935.1 Candidatus Eiseniibacteriota bacterium
GTCGAGCTTGGAGCGGGTTGAGTGCGCTTGTGCGGAGGATGCGATTGTCGGACTTCCCGAGGGGGACCAACTCGCAGCTCTGAGCAACGGCCAGATGTTCCGCGCCGACGGCGCGGTTCCGCCCGACGCGGTTCCCGGCCGGAGATGGGATGAGAAGGCCGTCCGCCGCCGCGGCGGGCAGAGCTGTTCGCTCCACCCGTTGAGGCGCACAGTGTGGCCTCGAAACGCACTCGTGTGGTGCAAACGACGGAGGACGGTAATGGCGAAGAATAGCAAGCGCTGGCAAGGAACGACGATCGGCGTCGACGTGGGAGACCGCAGCAGTCGCCTCTGCGTGCTGGATCCCGACGGTGAGATCCTCGAGGAATCGAAGATCCCCTCGACCATCGAGGCTTTCGAAGCTCGCTTCCTCAACCGCGAGCCGGCTCGTGTGGTGCTGGAGACGGGCACGCACGCCAACTGGATGCACGATGCTCTCGAGGCGATGGGCCACGAAGTGATCGTGGCCGACTCGCGCGAGTTGCGGACGATCAGCGAGAGCGACAGGAAGGACGATCGGACCGACGCGACGAAGCTGGCTCGGATGGGACGCTCCGAGCTCAAGCTGTTGCGCATCGTCGATCCGCGCTCGCGCGAGATCCGCAAGGACCTGGAGTTCCTGCGTGCTCGAGGACAGCTCGTCGTCATGCGCACGATGTTGGTCAACCACATCCGCGGAGTGGTGAAGTCGTTCGGCTCGCGGATGCCGGAATGCTCCGCGGAGAGCCTGCACAAGCACCCGCTTCCGCCTGAGCTCGAGCCCGGGCTCGAGACGATGAGGGCGATGCTCAAGTCGACCAGCGCGGCCATCAAGGACTACGACAAGAAGATCGAGGAGCTCGCGGAGACGAAGTACCCGCAGACGAGCGTGCTCGCGCAGGTGCGCGGCGTCGCTGCGCTCACGGCACTGTGCTTCGTGCTGACGATCGGCGATCCTCGTCGCTTCAAGAAGACGCGGAACGTCGGGTCATTCCTCGGGGCGACACCGAGACGGCGCCAGTCCGGTGACAGCAACCCCAAGCTGCGGATCACCAAGAGGGGCGACTCGATGATGCGAACGCTGCTCGTGCTAAGCGCACAACACCTCCTGCGACGCTCGAGCCCTGACTGTGACCTGAAACGTTTTGGCACGCGCATCTTCAAGAGAGGTGGCCCTCACGCCAAACAGCGCGCGGTGATCGCGACAGCACGCAAGCTCAGCGTGCTCCTGCTGTCGATGTGGAAGACGGGTGAGGTCTACGACCCGCTTCGCTCCAGCCCGAAAGCCAAGGCCCAGCCCCAGAGCTAAGCGAGCACTCCAACCGAACAAGTGTCGCGCACAGCGCGGGCACCAGGCCCGTCTCTCGACACCCGCTGAAGTCGATCCAATCCCTAACCGCCCAGTCCGGGCGACTGCGACGAACCGGTATGGCCCCAGTAGCGACGAGAGCCGTAAGGCACGCGCCGCGAAAAGGAAACCGAGCCGGAGATGGCAGCGCCTGGCTGGACGGACCCCCAACGTGCAGCGAGCTGCTTCGTCGGCTCACCAAAAGACTGCGAATGGAAGCGTGGCGGACGGGGATCGGATTGCTTCAGAGGGGAAGAGAAAGACGGGTGTTGACAGGCAACGGCCTTCTCATGGAAGTACCGGCCGTGAGCCCGCGCCGGTCGGCTTGACAAGGGAGGAGCAGTGGAAGTGCGCGTTGAGTTGGGGGCGCCGCCGTTACCGCGCGGGCGGCACCGTCAGCGTCATGACGTACGCGAGGAGATCGGCGAACTCCGGCTTCGACAGTGTGCTCGCCAATCCGTCGGGCATCACCGACACGCTGCTTGCGGTGCGGCGCACGACGTTCTTCGGCGCGATCACGCGCAGCTGTCCCGTCGTGTCGGCGAGCGCGATCTCCTCCGCCGATTGCTTGACCACGCGGCCGAACGCGACCGTTTCGTCCGCGAGCTCGAGCGAAATCGCCTCGTAACCGGGCTCGATCGACGCGGACGGCGCGAGGATCGCCTCGAGGATCTCCTCGCGCGAGTGCGCCTTCGCGGTCCCCGAAAGATCGGGGCCGATCACGCCGCCCGTGCCGTTCACCGTGTGGCAGCGCGCGCACATGGGACCGCTCTCGCGCCGGAACAGCGCGTGCCCGCGCGCGGGATCGCCGGGGTTCTCGAGCGCGAACTTCCGATACTCCTCGTCCGCCGGCTTCAACGCGACGCCGATCGGCGCGCGCATTGCCCAGCGCAGACCGCCGAGCACGTGCTTCCGGAAACGCTCGTCGCCCCACACTTCCGGCCGATGCCCGAGCGCCGTGTAGAACACGCGTCCCTCGCCGAAGCTCTTGGTCCACGCGAGCGCGAAATCGCGGTCGGTGCGGTGCACGCC
>JBOHUC010000143.1:0-11139 GCA_050733935.1 Candidatus Eiseniibacteriota bacterium
GGCCGCGGCGCCGCGCGCCAGGTAATCGATTCGTCCGCCGCTCCGGACGCGCAGCCGTTCGAGAGCGCGGTCGCGGGTGTAGACCTCGAGCGAGTCCCCGGTCACCGAGACCTCGTCGTTCCACGCACGCGGCGAATCGAGGAGGAGGCCGCGCTGTGCGTTGTCGTCGAAGAATGCGCGGCCGGCCTCGGCGCGCAGGCTGTCGCGCTCGATACGGACGTGGCCGAGCGCGCTCGCAAGGCGATCCTTCGTGAACACGGTGATCGTGTCGCCCTCGAGAGTCGTCGCGCCCTTTCCCTCGGTCGGATCCTGGACGAGACGCGGACTGTTCGTCGCCCGCGCCATCTCGCGCCTCCGGTCGTAGTCGACCGCGCCGGCCGTGAGCGTCAACGCCTCCGCCGAATCGCGCGCGGTGACGTTGCCGCGCGCCTGCGCGATCTCGTCGTCGCGCAGATAGGTGAGCCGGTCCGCGCGCATCGTCCGGCTGCCCTCGCGGCCGCGCACGCGGCTCCAGAGTTCGGCGCGCCCGGTGGTCTGATCGTAGGAGCCGAAGTCGCCGTTCAGAATGAGATCGCCGTCGCGCACGACGACGTCCCCTGAGAGCGAGAGGAAGTCGGTGGCCTCGTTGTACACGGCTTCGCGGGAGGTGATCGTGGTCTTCCCGTCGATGGCGGTCACGCCACCCGTGAGATAGATCGCCCCTTCCTTCTTGACGTAGCGACCCAGCTGACTCTTCACGACCGTCCCTTCGCGCGACAGCGTGACGTTTCCAATGAGAGAGATCGTCTCCCCTTCGGTCGCGCTACGCCCGCCTTCGAGCCGGTCGGCGACCACGTTGTACGGGCCGCCGCGGCGGCTCCTCGTGCGGAGGGGTGGTGGCGGCGCCCCTTCGGGCGGCGGGCCGAAGATGGGTGCCGAGCGCGCGGGCGGGGCCGGGGGGGCGGCGGTCGAATCGGCATGCGTCGTGTCGGCTCGAGCACGGGCCGAGTCCGCGCGCACCGAGTCCGCGCGCATCGAATCCGCCCGGGTCGAAGGTGCAGGGAGTGAATCGGCCGGCGGGGCCTGTGCGAACGCCCGCGCATCGACTCCAGCGGAACACGCAACGAACACTGCGAGGGCGGCGAGCGACGCGTACCGGCGGCTCACAGCCATTCGATCACGTCCTCGCCGACGGCGGCCATCGCCTCCCCCACGACGAACAACGACCCGGTCGCGAACACGAGCTCGCCCGGCTCGAGCGCCGCGAGCGCAGCACGCACACCCGCTTCGACCGAAGCGCTCTCGACGACGGTCATCCCCGGCCCCCAAGCGGAACGCACGTGCTCTGCGACATCGCCGGCCGTGCGGGCGCGGGGCGACTCCGCCGCGACGGCATGGACGCGCCGCCACGGTCCGGCCATCGCCGAAAGATACGCCGCCGGATCCTTGTCGGAGGCGAGCCCGAGCACGAGCACGCCCTTCGCGTCGTCGAGCACGTCCCGCCAGGCGGCGCGCGCCGCCCGCGCACCGTGTTCGTTGTGCGCGCCGTCCCAGAAGAGACGCGGCTCGCGCGACGACGCCTCGAAGCGCCCGGGCCAGCGCGTGCGCTCGAGACCTTCGAGGAGCGCCTGGGCCCCGTTCCCGGGGCGTCCGAACGACGAGCTCTCCGCGAGTGCCGAAAACGCCGCCGCCGCCGTTGCCGCGTTTGCGACCTGATGGCGGCCGAGGAGCCCGAGCCGCACGCGGTGCTCCCCCCACGGGCGCACGTCGAGCGTGACGTCGGTTCCCGTGCGATCGAGCGCATGCACGCGCACGATGCGCACGCGATCCCCGACCTGAGTGAGCGGAGCGCCGACCGTGTGCGCGCGCTCGACGAGCACGGACATCGCGACGGGCTCCTGGTCCGAGGTGAGCGCGGGCACGCCGGGCTTGAGAATCCCCGCCTTCTCGCCCGCGATCGCCTCGAGGGTCGGGCCCAGCATGTCCATGTGATCGAGACCGATCGGAGTGAGGACACACATCGCAGGCTCGACCACGTTGGTCGAATCGAGCCTCCCCCCGAGGCCCGTCTCGAGCACCGCGACGTCGACCTCGGAAGCCGCAAAGTGCGCCGCGCCGAGCGCGAACGTGACCTCGAAGAACGTGCGTCCCGTCGCGACCGCGAGCGATTCGACGCGCGCCAGGTGCCGCTCGACGTCCTCGCGGCCCATGGCCGCACCGCCGACGCGGATGCGCTCCCGAAAATCGAGCAAATGGGGCGAGGTGAAGAGACCCGTTCGAAACCCGGCGGCGCGCAGGCAGCGCTCGAGCAAAGCACTCGTCGACCCCTTGCCGTTCGTGCCCGCAATGTGGACCGACGGGAACACGCGCTCGGGATGTCCGAGCGCTTCGAGCAGGAGGCGCGTGCCTTCGAGACCGAGCGCGCCCTTGCCGCGCTCGAGCCCGTACAGCCGTTCGATCGCCATCCGGTACGGATCGGGCTGCGCGGCCCCAGGGCGCATGCGGGGGGCGGCGGAGATCAGGGGCGGTAGACGGCGTCCGCCGGCGCGGCTTTGAAGCCGTCCGTGGACTGCCAGAGGAACCCGAGAATGCGTGCGACGTGGGCGCGCATGTCCTTGCGATGGACAACCAGATCCACCATGCCGTGATCGAGCACGAAGTCCGAACGCTGGAATCCGGGAGGGAGCTCCTCGCCAATCGTGTCCTGAATGACCCGCGGTCCGGCAAAGCCGATGAGCGCACCCGGCTCCGCGAGGATGACGTCGCCGAGCGACGCGTAGGAGGCCATGACGCCGGCGGTCGAGGGATCGGTGAGGATCGAGACGAACGGAAGGCGCGCTTCCTTGAGCGTGGCGAGAAGGGCCGACGTCTTCGCCATTTGCATGAGCGAGAGAATGCCCTCCTGCATGCGCGCGCCACCCGAGGCCGTCACGATGACGAGCGCCCGGCGCTCGGCGAGCGCGAGCTCGATCGTGCGCGCGACCTTCTCCCCCACGACCGAGCCCATCGAGCCCGCCATGAAGAAAAAATCCATGACGGCAAGGGCCACGGGAACGGTCTCGATGGCCGCGCGGCCGGTGCGAACGGCGTCGTTCAAGCCCGTCGCGTTCCGTGCGAGCTGGTAACGCTCCGGGTAGCGCATGCGGGCGTCGCGGAACTCGAGCGGATCGAGCGCCTCGAGATCCGTGAACTCCTCCTGGAACGTTTCGGGATCGACGAGGAGGGCGACGTAATCCTTGGACGCGATGCGGAAGTGATGCCCGCAGCGCGGGCAGGTCCAGAGCGCCGCCTCGAGCTCGGGCTGGTAGAGAATCTCCCCGCAGCCCTCGCACTTCGTGAACAGGCCCTCCGGCACCTCCTTCTTGTCCTGCGTCGTGATGCCGGTCTTCTTCTTCTTGAGCCAGGACATCGCCGTGGGGCCCCCCGGGGTCAGGACGGGTCGCGCATCATGATGAGCGCGTCCTCGCCCGTGTCCTGATAGTAGCCGTGGCGCAGGGCGACGGCGCGGAAGCCGTTCCGCCGGTAGAGCTCCTGGGCCGCGAAGTTCGACGAGCGCACCTCGAGCGTGATGCGCACCGGATCGCCGCTTCGGGCCTGTTCGAGAAGCCAGTCGAGGAGGTACTGCCCGATGCCGCGACGCTGATGCTCGGGGGCGACGGCGAAGTTTCCGAGGTGGATTTCGTCGTCCAGTCGCCACGCGAGCAGATACGCCGCGAGCTTACCACGGTGGCGCACGACCGCCGTGACGGACTGCGGCACGCGCATCTCCTCGAGGAAGAACTGCCGCGGCCACGGGTCGGTGAACACGGTGTTCTCGATCACGAGCACTTCGTCGAGATCCGACTCTTCGAGCTTTGCGATCGAGAGCTCGGCCCACACCGGGCGTGCGGAGGCGGCGTTCTCGACCGCCTGCGGCGCGCGCACGTAGAGCGGGCGGAGCGTCGAGGACGGAGCGGCGGTGCGGACGCCGGCTCCCGCGGCGCCTGTCGCGGTCTCGTTCGCGTTGCGCGCGGGCCTGCGTCCGGGGGCCTGCGTTCGCGCCGGAGTCTCGGCCGCCCCGCGCGCGAGATCGACCGCACCGGCGTGCGCCACCGCGGCGACCGTGGGCCCTTCGGCCCCCTCGAGCGGCTCGGTGGAGCCGGGATGACGCGCTTCGAGCGAAGCGCGCTCGCGCGCCGCCCCGGGACCGACGAACAGGAGCGTCGTTCCGCGCGGGCAAAGGGCGAGCGCTTCCTCGAACGTGGACCCGAGATCCTCGACCGTT
Organism: Candidatus Eiseniibacteriota bacterium; assembly: GCA_050733935.1. Lineage (GTDB taxonomy): Bacteria > Eisenbacteria > RBG-16-71-46 > RBG-16-71-46 > DASYSL01 > JBOHUC01. Next base: position 4,244 of record JBOHUC010000143.1, read on the forward strand.
CCAACGGCGGGACCGCGCAGGAGCGAAAGATCACCGCGCGGATCGCCGCGGTAGAAACCCGCGTAGACCTGCGTCCGGCCGGCGACGAGAAGCGGCACCACGAGCCGCCGCGGATGCTTCCGGCCTGCGAGGAGGGCGGCGAACGCGGTCACGCCCGCGATCGGGGTTCCGAACGGGTGCGCGAGCCCGCGAGCGGTTGCAAGTCCGACGCGAAGGGCCGTGAACGATCCCGGGCCGACGTCGATCGCGATCCCCGAGAGATCGCGCGCACGCCGGCCGGCTGCGGCGAGCGTCTCCTCGATGAGGGCGAGCAGGTGGCGCGCGTGCTCGTGATCGGAAACGCGCGAACGCTCGTGCGTGAGCGCCCCCGCGGCATCAAAGAGCCCGACCGCGATGCGCGAGCCCGAGCACTCGATCGCAAGTCCCGCGAAGTCCGTCATGAAGGATCCCCGGAGTGTTCCTCAGCGAGCGCGCGGACGAGCTCCATGCCGCGCGGGCCCCGCCCCTCGAAGCGCAGCGTGCGCTCGTCGTCCCCGCGTCCCGGCCACGGTCCCTCGATGTCCACGCGCACGTGATCCGGGAGCGAGTCCACGAGACGCGCGCCCCACTCGACCGCGACCGCGGCACGCTCCGAGAGATCGTCGAGCCCGAGGTCGCTCAAATCGCGGCCTTCCGGAATGCGATAGAGATCGAGATGCGCGAGCCCGGGCCGCCCTGAGCGCGCTGCCGCGCGATATTCGTGGACGAGCGTGAACGTGGGCGATTTGACGGCCGCGGAGAGTCCCATGCCGCGCGCGAGCCCCTGCACGAACACGGTCTTCCCGGCGCCGAGTCCGCCCTCGAGCAGGACGACGTCGCCGGCTTCGAGACGCGCGCCGAGACGCGCAGCCATCGCCCGCGTCTCGTCGGGACCGTGCGAGGTGCGCTCGAGCGTTTCCGTCGCACGAGACGCTTCCGCGCGGCTCACGCGCGTTCCCGGGGCGTAAGGGTCGCGCACGGCAGGACCATCTCCTCGAGCGACACGCCGCCGTGCTGGAACGTGCCCCAGAACTGGCGCTCGTACTCGTGGAAGCGCGTCGGATACACGAAGTAGTAGTCCTCGCGCGCGAGCAGGTAGTTCTTGTTGAGCCCGGTCGGCAGGCGGTAGTCGGACGGGTTCTTCACGTTGATGGCCTGCTTCTGGTCGCACACGAGATTCGTGCCGTACTTGTAGCGCAGGTTGGTCGACGTCTCGCGATTTCCGTACACGAGCGCCGCCCGCCGCCCGAGGATCGCGCCGTGATCGGTCGTGACGACGACCACGCCGTCTTGCTGCGCGAGCGAGCGCATGATCTCGTACAGTGGTGAGTGCACAAACCACGCGCGCAGCACGGCCCGGAACGCCGTCTCGTCGGGAGCGAGCTCCTGCAACAGCTCCGACTCGGACCGGCCGTGCGCCATGATGTCGACGAAGTTGAACACGAGCGAGACGAGGCCGAGCCCGGCGTAGCTGCTCACCTGGCGCCGCACGTTCTGGCTCTCCTCCGCCGTGTAGATCTTCACGTACTTCGCGGGTTTCACGGGCTTCGCCTTGAGCCGCTCGAGCTGGAGGTCGAGGAGCTGGCGCTCGTAACGGTTCTTGCTGCGCTCGTCCTTGGAATCCTCCGTCCAGTAATCGGGGTGCTTCTTGCCCAGGTCGTCGGGCCAGAGCCCAGAGAAGATCGCGTTCCGCGCGTACGGTGTGGCGGTCGGAAGGATCGAGTAGTAGTGCTCGGTCTCGATGTCGAAGAACGGCTCGAGGAGCGGCACGAGCGCAAACCACTGATCGAGCCTCAAACAGTCGATCACGATGAACGTCACCTTGCGTCCGGCTCGCAGGTGCGGCGCGACCGCGCGCTCCACCACGTCGAGCGAGAGCATCGGGCGCTTGTCCGCCGGTTGGCGGAGCCACGCCGGATACTGATCCTCGATGAAGCGGCCGAACTCGATGTTGAGTTCGCGTCGGCTGTCCGTGTGCGCCTGCTTCAAGCCCGGATCGGCGAGATGCTCGAGCTCGAGATCCCAGAGCGCGAGCCTTCGGTTCACGTCGAGCCAGTCGTTCGGACCGAGCCGCTTCGTGTCGAGCTCGGCGAGCCAGCGCACGTGTCCCACGTACTCGCGGGCCGCGCGGTCCTGCTGCAGCGTCTGCGACTCGAAGACCTTCTTGAGCGCAAGCCAGATCTGGGACGGATTGACGGGCTTGATGAGGTAGTCGGTGATGCGGCGCCCGAGCGCCTCGTCCATCAGCTCTTCCTGCTCGCTCTTCGTGATGAGAATGACCGGGAGCGTCGGGAACTTGTCCTTGATCGCAACGAGCGTCGCAAGCCCGCCCATGCCCGGCATCATTTCATCGAGCAGGACGACGTCGTACGGGCCCTCCTGCACCATTGAGAGTGCGTCCTCGCCGTTCGTCGTCGGCGTGACCGAGCAGCCCTTGCCCTCGAGATAGAGGATGTGGGGCTTGAGCAGGTCGATCTCGTCGTCAGCCCAGAGAATTCGCTTCCTGGTTTCCTCAGCTACGGGCATCGATTCTCCTTCGGTTCTAGCGTGCGCCCCCGGAAACGCCCGGAGGAGCGGCACTCGAGTCGGCGGGCGCGCCGAGGCCCGGAGGTGAAAGGACCTCGACCGGCATGCGCGACTCGAGCTGCATGTCCTGCACGACGGCGGTCCACACGATCGGACCGGCCGTCCCCTCGGAATCCGACGAGCGCAACGTGCGGTTCTCGGCCCACGTCCAGCCGTAGCGACTCTTCTCGTTCGCAAGCTCGAGCAGGAACCAGCCCCTCGATCGCGGGTCGTACCACTGCACGGACCGGACGACCCACGTGTTGGCGGCGAAGAGAATGCGCACGCGCGTTCCCGCCGGACGGTCCTGTCCGCTCCCGTATTCGACCCGGATCACCATCGACGGATCCGCGTCGGTTGGCCCGCGCTCGATGCGTCGTTTGAGGGCGTTGTCGAACAGATTGTAGGGCATCTGGAGCAGCCAGCGCGCGTCCATCGCCTGCTGGCGACCGGCGGCGAGCACGAGCGAGTCGGCGGACCACACGCCACCGCGGCGCACTTTCGTCGTATCGCCGTGCACGAGGATGAGCGTGCTGTCGGTCGAGTTGTCGATGCGCACGCGCGGAGACTCCTTGAGCCAGACGTAGTGCGCTTCGCTCCACTCCTGGACGAGGGCTCCGTCGGGCCCCGGAATCCGATATGTAATGTAGTAGCGGACGCCCTGAAGGCCGCCCCACGTGTCCGGGTATCCATACGCACGCCGCGCGCCGCCGAGGAGGCCCGCGGCCTTCATCGACGAATCGTCCGGCGCAGGTCCTGAGGGTGGAGGCTGCTGCATCCGTCGCGTGTCGGTGCGCTGCGCAAATGCCGCACCCACGCCGGCGACGGCCGCGACGGCCGCGACGGTCACAACGACCGCGACGCTACGTCGGAAACTGGATGACAAACGCGCTCCCCTCTCCCGGCGCCGAGCGCCGGATGAAGATCTTTCCGCCGTGGTACTCCTCGACGATCCGTTTGGCGAGCGCCAGCCCGAGTCCCCAGCCGCGGGATCGCGTCGTGTAGCCCGGATCGAACGCCCGGGCCTGCTCGTCCGGGGTCATGCCGCGCCCGTTGTCCTCGACCGTGAGCTCGACCGTTTCCGATTCGGGCTTCCGCTCGAGGCGGACCTCGATCTTCCCGGCCTTGTCGTCCACGGCGTTGATCGCGTTCACGAGCAGGTTTTCGACCACCCATTCGAGCAGCTGGCGGCTCGCGTTGATGGGCGGCACCTCGCCATACACCTCACGGATCTCGATTCGCCGCCCCAAATGCGGCAATCGGCGCCTCAGGTATTGTACCGCCTCGGCCACGACCGGCGAGACGTCCATCAAGGTCAGGTTCGGGATCGAGCCGATGTGGCTGAACCGCGCGGCGACCTTGTTGAGACGCCCCGCATCGTTCTCCATCTCCGAGGCCATCTGTTCGAGCTCCTGGCGCGGGAACGTCACGCTCGCTCCGGGCTGTTCCTTGATGCGCTCGGACAAAAGCTCGATCCAGCCGAGCAGGGACGAGATCGGCGTGCCGAGCTGGTGCGCGGTTTCGCGCGCGAGCCCGACCCAGATACTTCGCTGCTCGGAGAGCTTGATCGAGCGCGCGCCCCACGCCGCGAGCCCGACGAAGAGAAGCATCACGACGAGCTCGACGTACGGGAGCCAGCGGAGCTGCTCGAGTCCCGGCGGATCGCCCCAGTGCACCTGCCCGAGCGGCTCTCCCCCGCCGGGGGTTCTCATGGCGATCGGCGCATGACGACGGTCCATGCGCTCGACGTCGGCTTTGATGATCTCGATCTTGCGAACGATCTCCGCCCCCACGGGAATCCCCACCGCGTAGGCGGCGAGCGAGTCGTCGTTCACCTCGTCCGGATGAACGCTCACCCCCTTCCACGCGCGCGGAATGCCCTGCGGGTCCGTGAGCACGATCGGGAAGTTGAGACCCTGAATGACTTCACCGACGATCGCCTGCAGCGTCGTGTCGGTCGAGGCGGGGAACGACGCAGTCGCGCAAAAACGCGCAAAGACTTCGGAGGTGGATTGGACCTGGGAGGCGAGGCGGGCGACCAGGATGTTCGTGAACACGAACACCGCGAGCACGATCCCTGCGACCCCAAGGAACAGGTAACCCTGGAAGAGTTTCGGAAGCCCGAAGCGCGTCATGCCGAATGGCAGCATCCGGCGCGGGCCCGGACCGCGCGATGGGCGCGCGTTACGGGCGGCTCCGGCGGGCTCGAGATTGTGGCGCGGGGGCGGCGTCGGATCGGCCAAGCGTCACTCCGGGCGTCGGGCGTCGAGGCTCGACCGGAGCGTAGGTGTCAACCTACGCCCGCCTACTACTGCGTGATGACGATCAGCTTCCTCTCGCTGTCCCAGCAGTGGCCTCGCGTTCAACGGAAAGCTATCTGGACAGGCCTAGGACGGAAACGCAGGCACTCGACCTCTGCCGGGCAGCGCTCACTTGCCAAACAGAACCTTGCGCGAAACCGTTTCGCCAGCCCAAGTCACCTGTATGAAGTAGATACCCTTCAGCTTTCCACATTCTCGAGGTAAGGCAACGGTTATGGTACTTCGTCCATCACTCATAACATCACCGATGAAGACGTCTTCCGACACGTGTCGCCTTCCAGCGACGTCAACCACATCAACACGCACGTGGTCAGGAACCGACCCGGGGTCAACCGCGCCGAACTCAAATCGAGTACGATTCAGGACCAGCTCTCGTGTGCCCCTCCTCGGAACCGCCTGTTCCGCTTGACCGTCTTGCTGGGCGTGGTCCGCGAATCCTAAGAGTTCGCCGGCATCAGCAATGAAGCCCAGCGGCTGTCCCTTGATTTTTCCGACGATTCTCAGCCGCATGGTTTGATCGACACCAGAGAGGTCCTCGATTCTCAGTCGGATGAGGTAGCGACCATTTCCGATTCGGCGAACATCGTCAACTGTAAGGAGTGAACGTCCCGTGAGGCAGTCCATCAGTCGTACGTCCCACGGAATCGGACTCGGCCCAGATGAGTCGAACTCCAATGTCCCAACAAGCATTCCAGACTTTCGTCGGTCCGATCCGTTTCGCCAATGTACTTGAGCTTTCTGCTCCACTTGAATGGCAACACCATTTGAGAGTGGACTCGGCCGCTCGCCCGGCACACTCGCATCAAGCCCGCCCATGGCGAACAGCTTCCCGCTGCATGGGCAATAGGCGCCGGCCGCAGCAAAGCGGGCCGAGCGCCCATCCGCGACTGGCACCGTCGTCCAGCCTTGGCTTGCGACATCGAATACGGCGATCGATCCCAGCACGTCGTTCCCCACACGGCCACCAAAGACCAGCATGGCATCTGATGCAGGGCTGTATGCTCCGGTCGATCCCGTCCTCACCTCCTCGAATCCATTACCCCCGTCCGTGAGAGCCTCCCACGATCCAGTGCGAGGGTCTAACCTCCAGACATCAAGTGTGGGCTCAAACGCTTGTTTCCAGTTGTGTGGGGTGCGATCCAAATCCCCTGGCGCGCTTCCCCCTGCTTGCTGACCGCCGTAAATCAGGAAGTTCTGCCTGCGAGTGTCAAGCACCGCGACGTGGTCCCATCGAGCTGGAGGCTTAGCAGTTGACTCAAGTTCGGTCCAAGTACCATTCGTGCGAGCCCGCTGCCACAAATCATTAAAATGATTAAGTCCGCCACAGGTTCCGAACCCATACCAGAGATCCCCGATGGGATCGACCAATAGTGACGTATTAGTACGAGCACCCGGACCCGAATTCACCCGAATCGAGGATCCCGACCATTCCTCGGTTCCGCGATCATAGGTCCAAAGTGAGTCCAGGCACGGTCGCTGATTCCTCCACCCACCAAGAACGTACAATCTCCCATGGGTCACATCAAAACCTGCCGCATGAGAGTAACGTGGAGACGGTTGCGTCGTGGCCGCTGCCAGTTGAGTCCACTTCAGGGTCCTAGTGTCAAGCTCCCACAGATCGCCTTGACCGGCATATGTCCATCCTCCGGGGATGTCTTGGACAACTGCACCTCCAAACAGATAGACGCGACCGTTGGCTTGATCAATTGCCGCTGCTGGAGCCCTCCGGCCGCTTCCCGGTACACTATCAAAGACTTGCACCGGCAGCGGCTCTGTCCCAGCATCTGACTGTCGGCCAAGCCCGAGGACGCACGAAACCCCAATCATGGGCAGAATTACGCAACGGAGACCGGCTCGCATGCTAGAGCACCTCTTCATGGGCTTGAGTCAAGAGGTGTGTAAACGACCTCAGGCGGCGGCCCTCTGATTTTGCTTCGCGACCTTCACTCCATCCTCGAACACGACGCCGTGACGGACCGCGCTGGCCAGTTG
>JBOHUC010000144.1:0-5476 GCA_050733935.1 Candidatus Eiseniibacteriota bacterium
AAGTGGTAGAGCGGGAACCCGAACCACACCCATTCGCCGTGCTCGGTGCCGTGGTAGTAGAGCCCGTTCGGGTGCGCGTCGCTCAAAGCACCGCTTCCGTCACCGCTGTAGTCGCGCGCCTGGACGAGATAGAGCGTGTCGACCACGGGAATCGCGTTCGGCCCCGCGCCTTCCGTGACGTTGAGCGAGCGCGAGACGTACCACGTGAGATTGATCGTGCGCTGCGTCACGTCCGGATTCGCGCCGCGGAAGTTCGCCATCGTAAGCCGCGGCAGGTCCGGGAACTTGAGCGCCGTGCGCTCGGCCCCCGGCCCGATGCGCGGATCGTGCGCGCGATCCGTGTTGCTCGCCGGCCCGCGGAATGCGGGCAGGTAGGGCAGGGCGGCGAGGAGCTGCTCTCCGCGCGTGAACGACACGGACGGCGTGCCGGCCGTGGCCATCTCGGAGCGCATGTGGAGGAGGTCGTACAGGAAGCAGCCGGGCCGGAGCACGTAGTTTCGAGCCGGCGTCGTGCTCGTCGAGTAGGGGACGCTCGGCACCGCGGAGCCACTCACGCGGGTCCAGAAACCGTTTGCGACCGACGGCAGCGCTCCTTCGCCGAACAGGAAGAGCTTTCCGCCCTGCCTCAAGTAGACGGCAAGCGTGTTGAGACGTCCCTCGACGTTGACGTAGCGAAGCGCGTTCGAGGCGCGGACCGAGGACGAGTAGGGAAGGTCGCCTTGGCCCGACGAGGAGAAGTTGTCCGTGTACCACGCGACGACCCGGTAGCGCCCGAGGAGCGAGAGCGACATCCCGGGCACGCCGAAGAAGCGGTAGTCGAGCGTGTCGTACGCGAAGTCTGCGAACGCCCCCGGCGACGAGAGCCCGCCGAAAAGACGGTCGGGCACGCCGCCGACCGCGAAGTGGAACGTGTCCTGCTCGGCCTCGGTCGGATAGGGCTGCGTCGAATTGTGCGAGAGGTTCCCGAACATGTCGTCGATCACGAGCAGATCCCGCTCGAAACGCGGCACGACGATCTGGATGCGGAGCGTGAACAGCGTGACGAAGCCGACGTTGTCGCGCGCCTCGACGTACAGGAAGTGGGTGATGGTCGTGTCGGGGCTCCCCGAAAACGGCCCGATCGTCGCCCGATCCTCGGTCACTGACCACACGCTCCAGTGCGAGAAATCGTCGTCGTCGATGCGCGGCCGCTCGTTCGTGACGTCGCCGCCTTCGAGGTCGAGCGCCCAGCGGTATCCGCCCACCGTGGCGCCCGTGTTGGGCTGCGCGGTCCAGTGGAACGTGAGCGGGACGCCCTCCGGCACCTCGAGCGTGAAGATGCGGGAGGGATCGAGGCTCACGCCTCCCGCCGTCTGCGTGCGCGAGAAGAATTCGTTCGACACCGTGATGCGGGGTCCCAGGTTCGAGAGGACCGGCCGGAACTGGAGGACGTTCGACGTGAGGAGGAAGCGCGGCTCCCACGCGCCCGCCTCGTCGCGCGAGACGACCGCGATGAAGTAGCGCACCTGCGGGGTGAGCCCTTCGAGCAGCACCGATCCCGCGCCGGCCGGGAGCGAGTCCCATTCCGCGAACTCGTTCTCGAGATCGGCGCCGAAGTACTCCTGGATGTCGAACTGGCCCACCTCTTCGGGCGCGTCGGGCCGGATCGCGGTCGCGGGCACGAGCCGGTAGCGGCATTCGACGGGCGTGCTCCGGGTCACACCGTCCGGGTCGATCGCGCTGAAGCGCACGAGGACCGAAGGAAGCGTGAGCACGGGTTGCTGGTTCGTCGGAATCGGGCTTTCGATCCGGCTTTCGGGCGCGACCGTGGTCGACGTGAACGACCGCTGGACGACGGCCGAGACTCCGCCGCGCTCGTCGATCGCCCGGAGCGCCACCGTATGGAGGTCGCGCGAGCGCACGCGCTGGTTGGGCGGCGGGAGCGGATCGGTCGGAGTGGTGGACGGAAGCGAAAGCTCGACCTCGTGGGCGCGGGTCGCGGTCCAGCTCGTGTCGCCGGCGGCCGGGGGATCGAGCGCGTACTCGAAGCGCTGCACCTGGCCGTCGGGATCGAACGCCGACCACTGGAGCCGGACCGTGTAGGTCGTCTCCGAAGACGGGCGGGGCGCGGCCGTGAGGCGCACCTGAGGCCGCTGGTTGGGCAGCGCGACACCGCCGGGCGCATGCTCGCACCCCGCACCGACGATCGCCGGAAGCAGCAGCAAGGGGAGCAAAAGGCATGGTGCGATCCGGCCCGTCGGGCGCGGGCGTGACGTCAAGGCGAGCTCCTCCCCGGGTACAGACGGCCTTCGAACGATGTGGCCACGCTATCGTACCACGGCGACGCACTTTCCCCGGAGTGTCGGGAGCTTCGGCGGACGTCGGGCCCGACCCGACCGCGTGCTATCGTCCGCGCATGAGCACCCCGGAGCTCGTCACGCGGCGCACCGCGCTCAAGCTCACCCCGACCACGCAGGTCCAGTTCCTCCCCGGCGTCGGACCCCGCCGGGCGGCGGCCCTGGCGCGGCTCGGGATCGCGACCCTCGAGGACCTCCTGCGTCACGTGCCGCGCGACTATCTCGATGCGCGCCGGACCATGCCGATCGCACGCCTCGTGCCCAGGGAGCTCGTCACGGTCGTCGGGAAGGTGACGTACGCGCGCGTGCGGCAGGCGCGTGGCCGAAGCGATCTCGTGACGCGCGTCGAGGACCCGAGCGGCGCACTCGGCGTCCGCTGGTTCGGACAGGGCTTTCTCGCGCGCACCATCCGGGAAGGCGACACGCTCGCGCTCATCGGGCGCCTTGTCCCCGGCCCCGGCCGCGAGTTCGCCAATCCACTCTTCGAAGTGCTCGAAGGGGATGTCACCGAGCTCCTGAACGCGGGCCGCATCGTGCCCCGCCACCCGCTCACGGCCGGGATCGCAGGAAGGCTTCTCCGCGGCTGGATGCGCGCCGCCCTCGATGCCATCGGTCCCGCGCTCGCGCGCGAGGATCCGCTTCCTGCAGCACTCCGCGCGCGGCTCGCCCTGCCCGCGCTCAACGCGGCGCTCGAGTTCGTGCACTTTCCGCCGGATCCGAAGGCGGCCGAAACCGGACGGCGGCGGCTCGCGTTCGAAGAGCTCCTGGTCGTTCAGCTCGTGCTCGCGATCCGGCGACGTGCGCGGGCCGAGAGCGGGCGCGCGCTCGTGACCGCGCGCGGGATGGCGCGCGCGCGGGCCGTGATCGCGGCCCTTCCGTTCACGCCGACGGCCGCTCAGAAGCGCGCCGTGAACGAGATCGTGCGCGACATGAAGCGCGACCGCTCGATGCACCGGTTGCTCGTCGGGGACGTGGGATCGGGGAAGACGGTCGTCGCGTTGATCGCCGCCGCATGCGCGGTCGAGGCCGGTCACCAGGTGGCGCTCATGGCGCCGACCGAGATTCTCGCCGAGCAGCACTTCCGCACACTCACCGCCCTCGGGCGCGCGGCGGGCCTCGTGCCCGCGCTCTGGACCGGTTCGACGGGCGAGGTGGCACGCAAGGAAATGCGACGGAGGCTCAGGCTTCCGGCGGGCGATCGATTCGCGCTCGACCTCGTGGTCGGCACGCACGCGCTCCTCGAGGAGGACGTGCCGCTGCCCCGCCTGGGCCTTGTGATCGTGGACGAGCAGCACCGTTTCGGCGTCCGCCAGCGGGCCGTGCTCGCGACCCGTGGGCCGGGATTTCCCGACGTGCTCGTCATGACCGCAACGCCGATTCCGCGCACGCTCGCGCTCGCGTGCTTCGGGGATCTCGACGTCTCGGTTCTGGACGAGCGGCCGCCCGGCCGGAAGCCCGTCGTCACGCGGGTGGTCCCCGAGTCGAACCGCGAATCGCTCGAGCGCTTCCTCGCGAGCGAGCTCGAAGCCGGACGCCAGGCGTACGTCGTGGTTCCGCTCATCGAGGAGAGCGAGAAGAGCGAGCTGCGCGCGGCGCGCGCGACGATCGAGCGGGTGCGGAGTCACCCCGCGCTCGCCGCCTACCGCTGGGAGCTCCTGCACGGCCGGCTCAAGCCCGCGGAGAAGGAGGCCGTGATGCGGGGGTTCGCGTCCGGCGCGATCCAGGGCCTCGTGTCCACGACCGTGATCGAAGTCGGAGTGGACGTGCCGAACGCGAGCGTCATGGTGGTCGAGCACGCGGAGCGCTTCGGGCTCACGCAGCTCCATCAGCTCCGCGGGCGGGTCGGCCGCGGCTCCGCGCGCTCGGTATGCGTGCTCGTGCCGGGTTCGCGCGTCACGCCCGAGGCGGCCGAGCGGCTTTCGATTCTCGCGCGCACGGAGGACGGCTTCGAGCTCGCCGAAGAGGATCTCCGGGCGCGCGGGCCGGGCGAGCTGTGGGGCGCGCGCCAGACGGGTCTCCCCGCGCTCAAGGTCGCGGACCTCGTGCGCGATCGCGATCTGCTCGAAACCGCTTCGCAGATCGCGCGCGAGCTTGTCGAGCGCGATCCGCAGCTCGAAGAGCCCGGCCACCGCGGCCTGCGCGAGCGCCTGCTCCGCAATTTCGGGGAGGAGCTCTCGTGGAGGGCGACCGGATGAACAGCGGCTGGCGGGTCGAGTGTCCGGCGTGCGGCGAGGCGTATCTGCTCCCCGATCCGCTCGCGCAGCCCGGCGCGCGCGTGCGCTGTCCCGGTTGCCACGCCGTGTTCCGCGCGGCCGATCCCGCGGACGTCACACCATGTGCGCGGCTCATCGAGGAGTGGGCGGGAGCCCAGGGAGGGATCGAAACCGTGCGGGCGGCGCGCTCCGAAGGTCGGTTCTGGGGCACGTTCGGCGAGTCGTTGTTCGCGCTCTCCGACGTGCATGGCGATCGCTACGCGCCCGAGATCTGGCAGGCCGCGATCGCGCGCGTGCTCGGCCCGGGGCGTCCGCTGTTCTAGGGCGCGGCCTGCGACAACCTGCTGCGCAGCAAGTTCCCGCTCAACGGGTGGAAGCGAACACGCGGCTCCTCGCCGACGTCACCGTCACCAGACCGAGCACGACCAGGAACAGAGCCGCAATCAGGAGCGCGGCCGCCGGTCCGCGCGCGGCGACGAGCGGGGCAAAAGCCGCGGCGGTGACGAGAAACGCGGCGCGGGCGAGGAAGTCCCGCGCCGAGAAGACACGCGCCCGGGCCCCCTCCGGCACCGCCTCCTGGATCGCGGTCTCGCTCAGGAAGAACACCGGAGCCGCGAACGCACCGACGGCGAAGCCCGCGAGCGCCATCGGAAGGAGCGTGCGCGCGAGCGCGAAGCCGAACAGTCCGACCCCGGCACCGAGAAGCCCGAATCCGAGCGCGAAAATGCGATCTGCGGCCGACGCGCGCGCGACGCCGCGTCGCTCGCGGGCGAGGGCGAGCGCGCTTCCGAGAGTCGCGCCGAGCGCGAGCGCGGCGAGCAGGAGACCGAGGCCCGTGACTTCGGACCGTCCCTGTTGCACGTGCGCCGTTCCCGCAACGTGGAGCGCGCCGCCTCCGATCCAGGTCGCGATCGCGGCGATCACGGG
>JBOHUC010000145.1:0-1623 GCA_050733935.1 Candidatus Eiseniibacteriota bacterium
GCGCTCGGCCGAGCGCGCCGCGTGATGGAGGAGCGAGAGGGCGCGGGCCGCTCCCGGAAGCGGGGCCCAGGCTCCACGCGCGGCCTGCCAGATCGGAGCCGCGAGACCGGCGGGAAGCGCTCCCACGAGACGCTTCGCACGCGAGGCCTCGCGCGCGAGCTGCCCGTGCGCGGGCGCGAGAGCCGACCCGGCCCACGAGGCGTGCGCGATCTCGTCGAAGTCGTCGTCCTCGCTCGCGTTCCAGAACACGGGAACGGCCGGTACGCCCTGCGCCGAGAGCACGCGCGCGAGCGCCACCGCGGTGTGCACCTTGTGCCACGTGTAGAGTGGACCGCCGAGCGGTCCCGGCTGCTGGCCCGCAACGACGCACACGGCCTTGCCCTCGGCTACCTGCGCCAGGTACGAAAGCGAGCGCGCGGACGCATCGAGACGCCGGTGCTGAGCGCCGAGCGCACCCGCGAGCGCGGGCGTGAGCGGTGCGCCGAGGCGCGCGCGTGCGCGCGCCAGGAGCCCTGCGGAATCGTCGTACCGGCGCGGCAGGAGAGCGAGGAGAGAGGGGTCGCGGCGCGCGAACGAAGACAGGAGAGGTCCGAGCGGATCGCCGGACGAAACGTCGATCCGGCCGAGGAGCGCCGTGCGGCTCGTCACGCGCGCGCGGCCCCGGCAGCAACGCCCGCACCGACGGCCCCGGCCCGGCGACAGCCCCGGCCGATGTGCTCCGCGATCACGATCTGTGCGGCGGGCGCTCCGACGCGAAGCGCGCCGGCGCGGTGCGCTTCGAGCTGGCGCGGACGCCCGAGCGAAGCGAGGGCCGCGACGGTCGCGAGCTCGCGCTCGATCAGACCGAGGCCGGGACGGGAGAGCGTCTTGCCGTAGCCTTCGACGATCATCCAGAGATCCAGATCGGGGTGGAGCGAAGCCATGAACGACCTGAGCGGCGCGTAGGCTTCGCCGTACACGGCGCGACAGAGGCTCGCGCCCCTCAGGCGCCACGTCTGCCAGGACTTGTAGGATGCGGCGGAACCCGATCGCGGTGCGCGCCGTAGGGAGCGCGAAACGCGCACGGGCCAGGCCAGGGTCAGGGCGCGCAGGAATTCGATCGCCGCGGGGAATCCGGCGTACAGGTAGAGCATGAGGCCCAGCTCTTCGAGCGCGCGTCGCGGGAGACCCGCCCGGCGCGCCCTCCGAAGCACGGGCTCGAGCGAGCCTCCCGCATGCACTCCGCGTCCCGCAAGCTCGAGGAGGAGGCGCCGCCGCACGGGAATCACGCGCCGAATGTGCCGGGCAGAATCACCTAAGTCAAGTCCGTCCGCCCACTTCCGGGAAATCACGCTTGACGCACCGGAACCCGGACGGCGACGATGCGCGCTCCGGCGAGCGCGGCGACCCGATGGCCGCGCCTCGCCCACCCCATGAGGAAGGAAGCCCGACCATGAAAGAGATCGCTGCCCTGGCCCTCGACACGGCCCGTCTTCGGGGCGCTTCGTACGCCGACGCACGCATCGTCGAAAGCCGCGCGCAGTACGTCGAGGTCCGGAACGGGCGCGTCTCCGGACTCGCCGACGTGACCACGCTCGGGCTCGGCGTGCGCGTGCTCGTGAACGGCGCGTGGGGCTTCGCCGC
>JBOHUC010000146.1:0-15917 GCA_050733935.1 Candidatus Eiseniibacteriota bacterium
CTCGCTGGAGAGCCCGACGCGCCGGCCGCCCAGCGCTCGTGCGGCCTCTTCGCTTTCGATCGTGCCCGCCACGAGCGCTTGAGTCGCAAGCTCCTCGAGCCGGTCGCGCAGGCTCGCCGCGCGCTCGAAATCGAGCGCCCGCGCCGCGGCGAGCATCTCGCGCTCGATGAGCGACATCATTTGAAGGACGTCCTCCTGCCGGAGCGCGTCAGCGATCGTGTCGGGATCGTTGCCCGGCGCGGCCACCGGATCACCCGTGCCCCGCGCGCGGCCGCGCACCCGTGAAGCCCCGCGCGCCGATTCCTCGTCCTCCTCGAAACGCGCGTCCGCGACCGCCGTGATCCGCATCACGTCCTCGACCGACTTCACGATCGAGCGCGGCGTGATGCCGTGCTCCTGGTTGTATGCGAGCTGCGCCTCCCGCCGGCGCCGGGTCTCTTCGAGCGCGCGCGCCATCGAGCCGGTGATCGTGTCCGCATAGAGGATCACGTCCCCTGCCACGTTGCGGGCGGCGCGCCCGGCGGTCTGGATGAGCGACCGCTCGCTCCTGAGGAAGCCTTCCTTGTCCGCGTCGAGGATCGCGACCAGCGAGACCTCGGGCAGGTCGAGCCCCTCGCGCAGAAGGTTGATCCCCACCAGCACGTCGAACTCCGCGAGACGAAGACCGCGCAGGATCTCGACGCGCTCGAGCGCGTCAATGTCCGAATGCAGGTAGCGGACGCGGACGCCGAGCTCGTGCAGGTAGTCGGTCAGGTCCTCGGCCATGCGCTTCGTGAGTGTCGTGACCAGGACGCGCTCGTTCCGCTCGACCCGCTTCCGAATCTCGGCCAAAAGATCGTCGACCTGGCCCGCGACAGGACGGATCTGGATCACGGGATCGACGAGCCCGGTGGGCCGGATGATCTGCTCGACCACGGCGCCCCCGGAGCGCGCGATCTCCCATTCCGCAGGTGTGGCGGACACGTAGATCGTGGGACCGACGAGCGTCTCGAACTCGTCGAAGCGGAGCGGCCGGTTGTCGAGCGCGGAGGGCAGACGGAACCCGAAGTCGACGAGCGTCTGCTTGCGGGATCGGTCGCCTTCGTACATGCCTCCGATCTGCGGCACCGTGACGTGCGATTCGTCGATCACGAGCAGGAACGGGCGCGGGAAGTAGTCGATCAGGCACTGCGGCCGCTCCCCCGCCTGGCGGCCCGACAGGTGGCGCGAGTAGTTCTCGATCCCGGGGCAGTAGCCGATCGCCTTCAGGATCTCGAGGTCGTACTCCGTCCGGTTGCGCAGGCGCTGAGCCTCGAGGAGCTTTCCCTGCGCTTCGAGCACGCCGGTCCGCTCCTCGAGCTCGCTCCGGATCGCTGCGAGCGCGGGATCGATGCGCCTCCGCGCGAGCACGAAGTGCTTCGCCGGATAGAGCGCGAGCCGGTCCTGCCGGCGCACCACGTTTCCGGTGAGCGGATCGATGACCGAGATCCGGCGCACGATGTCGTCGTCCATCTCGATCCGGACGGCGTGCTCCTCGTAGGCCGGTCGCACCTCGATCGTCTCGCCGCGCACGCGGAACGTCCCGCGCAGGAACTCGAACTCGTTCCGCGAATACTGGATCTCGATCAGCTTCCCGAGAATCGTGTCCCGGTCCCAGCGTGCGCCGGTCGAGAGGTCGAGCATGAGCCCGCGGAAGTCCTCGGGGGAACCGAGGCCGTAGATGCACGAGACGCTCGCGACGATGACGACGTCCCGCTGCTCGAGCAGCATCGACGTGGCCGAGAGCCGCAGACGATCGATGTCGTCGTTGATGCTCGCGTCCTTCTCGATGTAGGTGTTGGTCGCGGGGACATAGGCCTCGGGCTGGTAGTAGTCATAGTAGGAGACGAAGTACCCCACGCCGTTCTCCGGGAAGAAGGTCCGGAACTCCCCGTAGAGCTGGGCCGCGAGCGTCTTGTTGTGCGAGATGACGAGCGTGGGCAGCCCGATCCGGGCGATCGCCTGGGCCAGCGTGTAGGTCTTTCCGGACCCCGTAACCCCCAGAAGCACCTGGTGTTGATCGCCGCGCTTCACGCCCTGGACGAGGGCTTCGATGGCGGCGGGCTGGTCGCCCTGCGGTTGGTAGGGCTCGTGGATGCGGAAGGCGTTGCTCACGGGCGGGACGATACCACGAAGCAGAGACGGGGGCCTCGATCAGCCCGGCAGATCGATGCGCTGGATCAGGCTCCGGAAGCGCGGATCTCCGCGCAGCGGAGCGAGCAGCGGATCCTGTGCCAGCGCGACCAGGTCCTCGTCGCGATTGCGGAAGGAACGCTCGAGCCAGTCGAAGGCGCGGTCTCGATCCCCGAGACCCAGGTAGACGATGGCGACCGAGTAACCGGAGACATGTTCCCGCCGCGCGCGCGCCTTGAGCGATTCGAGAACCCGGCGGGCATCGGCTTCGCGTCCCGCCCGGCCGTACGCGTGTCCGAGGACTCCCCATGCGTACGTGTTGTCGACCCGCTGGGCTCCCCGCTCCAGATCCGCGACCGCCTCGGCGGGTCGCCCCATGTTGAGATGGCACAGTCCCATGAGCACGTACGTCGGCCCGAACGTCGAATCGGTCCGCGCGAGCGCGATCGTGCGATCGAGGACGCGCTGGTAGTCGCCGCTCAGATAGTCCGGCTGCACCCAGATCGTGGGAATGTAAAACGACAGGGGATCGAGCGCCCGCGCCTGTTCGAATTCCCGACGGGCGTCGTCCAAGCGACCGAGCAGGCAGAGCATGGTTGCGTAGAAGATGCGAGTCCCCGCATCGCTCGGGCTCAGCTCGATCGCCCGCCGGTATCGTGCCTCCGCCTCGCGCCATTTCCAGTCGTACTGCGCGAGCACCACCGCGAGTGCCGAATGAGCTTCCGCGAGCGTGGAATCGAGCGCGAGCGCGCGCTCGGCGGCCGCGCGCGAGGGCGGCATCGCTTCGTTCGGGGGCAGGTAGACGTTCGACATGTAGTAGTACGTGTTCGCGACGCCGACCCACGACCGCGCATCGGTCGCGTCGGCCTTGAGCGCGCTCTTGAACTCGTCCATCGCCGTGCGATATCCGTCGAGGCCGGGACGGCTCAGCGCAAATCGCCCGCGCAAATAGGCCTCGTGCGCTTCGGGCCGCACATCCGGCGCGGCGGCCAGACGCGTCCGCTCGTCGTGCGTCAGGCGGGCCCGGACCTCGCGCGCGATCGTTTCCGCAAGCTCGGCCTGGAGCGTGAGCACGTCGCCGAACGGCCGATCGAAGCTTTGGGACCAGATGGATTGCTCCGGACGCGCCTGGATGAGCTCGATCCGCACGCGCACGCGATCGCCGGAGCGCGCCGCGGAGCCCTCCACGACTGCGTCCACGCCGAGCTCGCGCGCGATCACGGGGACCGGCTTCCTCGCATCCTTGTAGGTCATGGAGGACGTCCGCGAGATGACGCGCAGAGACGCGATCGTCGCGAGGTTTCCGATGAGCTCTTCCGTCATCCCGCTCGCAAAGTAGGCCTGGGTCGGATCGCCGGACTGGTTCTCGAACGGAAGGACGGCGAGCGAGCGGATGGACGACGCCGACGGCACGCAACCGCCGGGAGCGCGCGGGCGGAGCGCGATCCCGCCGATGACGACGAGCAGGAGGAGCACGCCCCCCGCAATGGCCACGCGCCGCGGGAGGCGTGGAGATCCCGGCCCCGTTTGCGCACCCCTCCCTCCCGGAGTTGCGACGGCCGGCTTCGCGCCGAGCGCGATCTCGTGGCGCGCCTGCTCGAGCGCGTCGCGAACTTCGGCGGCGTGGGCCGGCCGATCGATCGGGTCCTTCGTGAGGAGACGCGTGACGAGCGTCGCCACCGCGTCCCCCACCGCCGGACGCAGCGGTCTCAGATCCGGTGGCGACGCCGTCAGGTGCTGCCGCACGACGGCCTCCGACGATGTCGCGACGAACGGCGGGCGTCCCGCGAGCATCTCGAACAGAACACAGCCCAGGCTGTAGAGATCGGTCCGTCCGTCCACGCGTGCGCTGCCCGACGCCTGCTCCGGACTCATGTACGCGGGCGTCCCCACCGCGAAGCCCGTCGCCGTGAGCGCCACGGCGGCTTCTCCGGCCAGCGCACGCGCAATCCCGAAGTCCGCGACCAGCGCGTGGCCGGAAGACAGAAGGATGTTCTCGGGTTTGATGTCGCGGTGAATCACGCTCCGGCGGTGCGCGAAGTCGAGCCCGTCGGCGACCTCGGCGGCGATCCGCAGGGCCTCGTCGAGCGGAAGCTCGCTCTGCTTCGTGAGGCGGTCGCGTAACGACCCGCCTTCGACCATCGGCGTGACGTAATAAAGGAACGACCCGGCGGCGCCGGAATCGTAGAGCGGGAGGATGTGCGGATGCTGAAGGGAGGCGGCGAGCTCGATCTCGCGCAGGAAGCGATCCCGGCCCACGGCCTGGGCCACGTCGGGATGGAGCACCTTGAGCGCCACCCGCCGCCCGTGCTTCAGGTCGTCGGCTTCGTAGACTGTCGCGTTCGCACCCTGGCCCGCCTCGGCCAGGATGCGGTACTGCCCTTCCAGCGCGGCCGTCAGGCCGTCACGTTCAGGCATGTCCCGCAGCGCATCTGAGCGCCCTCCGGGAGGGAGGCGGAGAGACTAGCATATGGGGAGCGCACGGAAGGCACGTCGAACTCGTCGCCGGAGAAGAGAGGAATCGACCTAAAGATCAAGTCGCCGAAGGAGATCCTGGCCTCGCGGATCTGATCGCACGTCCTCCCACGTCGGGTCCGACTTGATGGAGCCGATCAGAGTCTCGTCCCGCTCCCGATACGCACGTTCGAGCCAGACGAAGCCGGAGTCCCGGCGTCCGAGCCCGAAATGGATCGCCGCAAAGCTGCAAGGTGAGACGTGCGTTCGGCGTGCCTCATCGGTCAACTACTGCAACAGGCGGCGCGCCTCCGTCGTATGACCGGCCTTCGCCTGGATCCGACCGAGGATGCCCATGGCGTGGGCGTGACCAGACTGCGCAACCGCAAGTCCGCCGGCCGAGAGCGCGCTATCGAGGGATCCCCGAGCTTCGTAACAGAGGGCCAGGGTCCACTGCGCTTGAGCCGCTGTGGAATCCGAAGCGATGATCGGCCGCAGGACGGCGATTGCCTCGTCGTAACGGCGGTCGCTCATCAGCGCGAATCCTTCAAGGACCGCAATGAACTGCGAGAGCGGATCCAGTTCGCGGGCACGGCGGACCTCGGTGACCGACTCCGCCGTCCGGCCACGCTCGAGGAGCAGCGCCGAATAATGCACGCGGCCCCATGCATCGTTGGGGTTGAGATCGAGCGCCCGTCGATACCGTTCCTCCGCTGCATCCCAGTCCCAGTCGTACTGCGCGAGGATGATGGCCTGAGTCAGGATGCCCTCGGCGAGCGTCGAATCGATCGCGAGCGCGCGTTCTGTGGCCGCGCGGGCCTTTGGCATGGCCTCGCCGGGTGACAGGAAGAGGGTCGAGAGATTGTAGTACGCGTCGGCCAGGCCGGCCCATGCGGGCGCATACGCGGGATCGATCCGGATTGCCCGCTCGAACTCGGCGAGTGCACGGCGATAGCCATCGCCCTCGAGCTTGCTGGTCAGAAAATGGCGGCCCCGAAGATAAGCGTCGTGGGCCTCGGGGTTCACACGCGGGGCGCCGGCAGCGATCCGGGCCTCCTCTTCAGGCGTCAAGCGGACGCGCACGGCTCGAGCAATCGAACGCGCCACGTCGGACTGAAGCGCCAGGATCTCCTCGACCTCCCGCTCGTAACTGTCGGCCCAGAGGCTCTCTTCGGGGCGGGCTCGCACAAGCTGAGCCGTGATCCGCACCCGGTTGCCCGCGCGCGTGACCGAACCTTCAATCAGGGCATCCACGCCGAGCCGGCGCGCGAGCACGGGGAGCGGGTCCTTCGCCCCCTTGAGCGCCATGGCCGACGTGCGTGAGATGACGCGGAGGGCTCCGATGCGCGACAGGTCGTTGATCAGCGCCTCGGTCACTCCATCCGCGAAGTACTCCTGCTCCGGGTCGCCCGACAGATTTTGGAGCGGCAACACGGCCACTGATCCAATCGCAGCTCTGCCGGTTCCACCGGGGCCGTGCGGGAGCCAGCGGATCACCGCGACCAGAGCGACGATCGCGAGCCCCGAACCTGCGAGAAGCGCGATCGCCCGGAGGCCGCGACTCTGCCGTGGAGCGCTCTCTGACCGCGGGCCCTGCGTGGCCTGCGCTCCGGGGACCTGCTCGTGACGAGCCCGCTCGAGGAAATCGCGGACTGTCGAGGCTTCCGCCGGACGATCGATCGGATCCTTGGCCAGGAGGTGACTCACGAAGCGTCCGATGCCCTCCCCGATGGCCGGACGCAGGATCCGGAGATCGGGCGGTTCCACGGCGAGGTGCTGGCGGATGATGCTCTCGGTGGTCGAGCCAACGAAAGGTGGACGGCCGGCGAGCATTTCGAAGAGCACGCACCCCAGACTGTAGAGGTCCGCCCGCGCATCCACGCGCGCGCTGCCGGCCGCCTGCTCGGGGCTCATGTACGCAGGTGTTCCGACGGCGAACCCGGTGGCCGTGAGCGCCAGCGCCGTCTCGCCGGACAGGGCCCGCGCGATCCCGAAGTCCGCAACCAGCGCGGGTCCCGACGACAGCAGGATGTTCTCGGGCTTGATGTCCCGGTGGATGACGCCCCGCTGGTGTGCGAAGTCGAGCCCGTCGGCAGCCTCCGCCGCGATCCGCAGGGCCTCGTCGAGCGGCAGCTCCCCGTCCCGCGCGAGGCGGTCGCGCAGCGACCCGCCCTCGACCATTGGGGTGGCGTAGTAGAGGAAGGATCCCGCGGCGCCCGAGTCGTAGAGCGGCAGGATGTGCGGGTGCTGGAGCGAAGCGGCGAGCTCGATCTCGCGCAGAAAGCGATCCTGGCCTACGGCGTGAGCGACTTCGGGAAGGAGAACCTTGAGTGCGACCCGCCGGCCGTGCTTCAGGTCCAGAGCCTCGTAGACGCTCGCGCTTGCCCCCTGGCCCGCCTCGGCCACAAGGCGATACCGCCCCTCCAGCGCGACGTTCAGTCCGACTGGTTGAGGCAAATTCCCCTTCGCATGGATGCGACCTCCGGGAGGGAGGCAAAGAGACTAGCACAATGGGAGTGTGCGGAAGGCAAGACAAGGCCGGGCGGCCGATCGGACCGCCCGGCCAGGAACGTGTTTCGGGCGATTAGCGGTTTCGGATCGTGTACGTGACGGTCGCTTCCCCGTTCGCCGGCACGTCGACCGTGAACTCGATCGTCCGCTGGTCCTTCTTCACGTGCTTCGGCGTGTCGTCCGAGATCCGCCAGTCGCCGAACGGGTGCTCGATCACCTTGACCGTGATCCGCTCGCTCTTGTGGTTCCGGATCTTGATCTCGTGCGTGGCCTCGTTCTCCCGCTCGCCGAGGCGCCGGAAGTTGACCTGGCGGTATTCGCCAACCACGTCGAACGCGTCGCCGACGACGATCCGGACCTGCTCGTCCTTCGCCGTGTGGTCGATCCGGTCCTCCCCCACGAATTCCTGCGCGCCCGACTTGTCCTCCTTGTAGACGCGCACCTTGCCCTTGGGCAGCGCCATGCCGAGACCGGCCGCCTGACTGTTCTTGAACTCCATCGTCACGCGCACCTTGGTCGGATGCCGCGTGCGGTCGTAGGTGAAGACCTTGGACGACTGGACGCTCGCGGTCGGAAAGAGCGAGAGCTGCTTGGTCTCGCGGTCCGCGAGCGTCGTGGGCCGCGCGAGCGAGTACAGGTGGTACTCGAAGAACGATTCCTCTTCGAACTGCGGAGCGTAGGCCTCCGCCGTGACCGCCCGTCCGCCGGCCTTGAGCATGCCCTCGAACTCGTCGCGGACGCGGTTCACGTCGCCTGCCACGAGCTTGAGCTTCGCCTCCGGATAGCTCGTCCCCGAGTTGTTCTCGATCGACACCCAGCCGGCCCACGAGAGGTTCTTGTCGTCGGCGTCCACGACTGCAACGTATTCGGCGTGCCACGCCATCCCGCCCGTCAAGTACGAGAGCTGAACGTCGCGCCGCGCCGAGCCGGCGTTGTCGATGAGCCAGACGAGGGTCGGCCGCGTGATGAGCCCGCCCGGCAGGTCCGAGAACTGGATTTCGCGGATCTCCGCCCGGTTCACGATCGCAATGCCCGGCTTCCGGTCGAGCACGAGGCTCCCTCCGTCGTAGGAGAGCAGCGTTCCGTTCGTGACCTTGCCGTCCTTCCCGAGCACGGAGAGTTCGCGATCGCGATAGCGATCGAGGATCCGCTCGGCTGACACCAGGTCGTACTGGAAGTTCTGCTCGAGGATCGAGAGCTCGCCGCCACTCCGCGGCTTCAAGTGCACCGAGGTCGGATCGATCTGGGCGGAAACGTCCGCGAGCCGCACGGTCTGCCGGCCGCTCCCCAGGTTGAGATTCCGCGCATCCTTCACGAGCGCCAGGTTCTCGTTGTAGACGGTGACCGCGAGATCGCGGTCGGCGACCTGCGCGAAGCCCGGCGCCGGCCCGGCGGCGAGCGCCGCCGCGGCGAGCGCCACGGCTGCCAGCGCACGCGAGTGGCAGCGCGCGAGAATCACGGGGTGGCGGGGCTTCGTCATGGTTTCCCTCCGGAAACGGCGGATGCGAACGGGGCGTCGGTCAACCATCGAGACGCCCCGCGGGAAGGATTCGTTTACCGGCGGCGGCGCCCTATTCGCGCAGCGCCTCGAGCGCCCGCTTGAGCTTCGCCGCCGTCTCGTCGAGGAGGCCGAGGCGGTCGCGCTCGCGGGCGACGACGTCGGGGCGCGCCTTCGCGAGGAAGTCCTGGTTCATGAGCTTCTTCTTCGTGTTCTCGAGGTCCGCGACCGCCTTGTCGAGATCACGCCCGAGACGCGCGCGCTCGCTGTCCACGTCGATGAGTCCGGCGAGCGGAACGAAGATCTCCACGCCGCGCACGACCGCCGACGCCGAGATCCCCGGCCGCTCGACCGAGGGCCCGAGCGTCCACTCGCCGACGCGCGCGAGCGGTCCGAGAAACGCCTGATTCTCCCTGAGCACGTGGAGCGGGTCGCCGTCCGCCCGGATCGAGACGTTCACGGTCCGCACGGGCGGCAGGTTCATCTCGGAGCGGATGTTCCGGATTGCGACCGTGACCTCCTTCAGGAACCCGATCCGGTCCTCGGCCGAAGTGTCGATCCACGCCTTCTTCGACTTCGGCCACGGCGAGAGCATGATCGTCTCTCCGGTGTGCGGAATCGACTGCCAGATCTCCTCGGTCACGAACGGCATGAACGGATGGAGGAGATGGAGGATCCCGTCGAGCACGCGCCACGCGATCACGCGCGCCGTGAGCTGGTCCTCGGGATCCGCGCCTTCGGCCCAGCGCGGCTTGATCATCTCGAGATACCAGTCGCAGTACTCGTGCCACGTGAACTGGTACAGGGCCTGCGCCGCCTCGCTCAGGCGGTAGGTCTTCAAGTTCCGCGTCACGTCCTTCACGCAGTGCGCGTAGCGCGACAGGATCCAGCGATCTGCCATCGAGATCCGGAGCCGCGACTCGCGGACCGTCCGGGGGTCCGTGTCGCCGAGCCGCATGCGCACGAGCCGCGCGGCGTTCCACAGCTTGTTCGCGAAGAACTTGCCGACCTCGCAGCGCTTGGCCTCGAACTGGACATCCTGCCCGAGCGGGGCGAGGTAGACGACCGTGAAGCGCACGGCGTCCGCTCCGTACTCGTCCATGACCTCGATCGGATCGGGCGAGTTGCCGAGCGACTTCGACATCTTCCGGCCCTGGGCGTCGCGCACCATCCCGTTGAACAGGACGTGCGCGAACGGCACCTGTCCCTTGAATTCGATCCCGGCCATGATCATGCGCGCGACCCAGAAGAAGATGATGTCGGGGCCGGTGACGAGGAACGTGGTCGGATAGAAGCGTTCGAGGTCGTCGGTCTCCTCGGGCCAGCCGAGCGTGGACATGGGCCACAGCCATGACGAGAACCATGTGTCGAGCACGTCCTCGTCCTGCTTGAGAGCGGCCCCGCCGCACGCCGGACAGGTCGCGGGCGTGTCCACCTGGACGATCATCCGGCCGCACCCGGGACCGGTGCAGTACCAGACCGGGATCCGGTGTCCCCACCAGAGCTGCCGCGAGATGCACCAGTCGCGAATGTTCGTCATCCAGTGCTGATAGACCTTCATCCAGCGCCGGGGGAAGAACTTGACTTGGCCCTTCTTCGCAGCCGCGAGCGCGGGCTCGGCGAGCGGCTTCATGCGCACGAACCACTGCTGCGAGAGGTAGGGCTCGATCACCGTGTCGCAGCGGCTGCACGTCGCCTTCGAGTAGCGATGGGTCTCGGTGCGCGCGAGGAGCCCGCGATCGGCGAGCATCTCGGCGATCTTCCGGCGCACCGCGAACCGCTCCTCGCCCGCGAAGTCGCCGGTCTCGGCGTTCAGCGTCCCGTCCGGGTTGAGGACGATCACGGGCTCGAGGCCGTGGCGGCGCCCGACCTCGAAGTCGTTCGCGTCGTGCGCCGGCGTGATCTTGAGCGCGCCCGTGCCGAACTTGGGATCGACGTACTCGTCCGCAAGGATCGGAATCTCGCGCCTCACGAACGGCAGGATCGCCATCTTCCCGATCAGGTGCTGGTAGCGCTTGTCCTTCGGATTCACGGCCACGGCGACGTCGCCGAACAGGGTCTCGGGACGCGTGGTCGCGACCGTGATGTGCTTCTCCGTCCCGGCGATCGGGTACTTGATGTGATAGAGGAGGGTCTCCGCCTCCTCGTGCTCGACCTCCTCGTCGGAGATCGCGGTCAGGCAGCGCGGGCACCAGTTGACCACGTAGTGGCCGCGGTAGATGAGCCCCTTCTCGTGGAGGCGCACGAACACGGTCGCGACCGCCCGCGAGCGCGGCTCGTCCATCGTGAAGCACTCGCGGCTCCAGTCGACGGATTCGCCGAGCCGGCGCATCTGGCGGAGGATGATGCCGCCGTACTGCTCCTTCCACTCCCAGACGCGGCGCACGAACCCCTCGCGCCCGAGATCGTGGCGGGTCCTGCCCTCCTTGCGGAGCAGCGCTTCGACCACGTTCTGGGTCGCGATGCCCGCGTGATCCATGCCCGGAACCCAGAGCGTGGGCGATCCTTCCATGCGCTTCCAGCGCACCACCACGTCCTGGAGGCTGTGGTTGAGAACGTGGCCCATGGTGAGGCTTCCGGTCACGTTGGGCGGCGGCAGGACGACCGTGAAGGGACGCACGTCCGGTCGCGCTTCGGAGGCCGGCGCGGGTGCAAAGTATCCGCGGCTCGACCACAGCTCGTACCAGCGCGCCTCGATCTCTGCCGGCGCGTACGGCCGGTCGAGTCCGGTACCGTTCTCGAGGGCGGTGCCCTTGTCCAATGGAGTTCCCTTCAGCCTGTGGCCCTTAAACACGCGTCGGAGGGGACCGTTTTCCGCCCGCCTCCGTCGTCCGATCCACCTGGTTGGATGGCGCAGAATAGCACAGCGCTGGAAGCCGACCAAGGCGACCGGGGCCGCGAATGGGATTCACAAAACGCTTGATGACCCGCTTCCAACCGGGCTTTCCATGTGGACTTACGGAGGTCTGTCGCAGTATCATGGAAGCCTCATGCGCGCCCTGGTCGTCGCTTTCTCGCCGCGAGCGTTCCCATCCCTCGCCTGGGTCGCCGCCGCCGTGTTCGTCTTCGGGGCCGCAGCCCTCACGGCCTCTCCGCGGTCCGCACTTGCGGCGGCGAACGAACCGCGCGTCTCCGCCGCCGCGGCCGCCTGCGGCTGCAAGGCCGTTCCAACCGTCGCGCAGGCGCGCTCGAAGCACGGCTTCGTGTTCATCGGCCTGGCCATCTCGGTCACCGATTCGACGGTCTCGGTGACGCGCGATTCTTCGATCACGCTGAGCCGGGCGGTGTTTCGCGTGCGCTCTCTGTGGAAGGGACTGCCGCGCCACGCGCTCACGGTGACGAGCGGACGTCCGAGCCGGGCCTGCGCGTATCCGTTCGAGCCGGGCGGCATGTACCTCGTGTACGCGGACGGGAAGACCGGCTTCGATCTCGTGACCAGCGTGTGCACGCGGACGACGCCGTACGACAGCTCGTCGGCCGAGATCAAGGCGCTCGGCACGCCCGCGATCGTCCCGCGCTTCCCGTAATCGAGCTCCGGACATCCCTCCGACCGGCGCGGCTCGCCGCTTGACGCGCCCCGCCTCCGCCCCCTAGCGTCGCCGCATGAACGAGCGAACGATCGGCGTCGGCCTCATCGGAACCGGATTCGCGCGCACCACCCAGATCCCCTGCCTCCAGGCCACCCCCGGCTTCGAGGTCGTCGGCATCCTGAGCCGAAACATGACACGCGCGTACGATCTCGCGAAGGAGTTCAACCTCCGCCGCGCGTTCGACGATCTCGAGCGCATGCTCGCGGTCCCCGAGATCGAGCTCGTGATCGTCGCCTCCCCTCCCCACCTTCATCTGCCGCACACGCTCGCCGCCCTGCGCGCCGGCAAGCACGTGTTGTGCGAGAAGCCGACGGCACTTCATGCTGGCGAGGCCGAGGAGATGCTCGCGGCCGCGCGGGCGAGCGGACGGCTCCATCTCCTCGACCACGAGATGCGCTTCCATCCCCGCCGCCGCATGCTCCGCGAAATGGTGCGCGAGGGTTTCCTGGGGCGGCTCTACTCGGTCGAATACCGGATGGCGGGCGCGTTCCGCCTGGACCCTGCACGCGTCTGGTCGTGGTGGTCCGACGCGTCGAAGGGCGGTGGAGTTCTCGGCGCCCTCGGATCGCACGCGGTCGATTCGATTCGGAGCTGGGTCGGTGAAATCGCGGAAGTGCGCGGCGACCTCGAGATCGGCATCGAGCAGCGGCCGGATCCCGAGACCGGCGAGCCCCGGACGGTGACGGCCGACGACTACGCGGTCGCGTGGATGCGGCTTGCGGGAGGCGGGCACGCCAACGTCACGCTCACGGCCGTCGCGCGCGAGGATCCGACGCAGCGTATCGTGCTGCACGGAGACCGCGGGTCGCTCCTCCTCGATGAGCACGTCCGGCTGTGGCAGCGCACGCACGACGCCTCGTCCTTCACCGAGGTCGTGGTCGACGATGCAGCGCCCCCGCCGGCCGGCTGTCGCGCGCCCGACAACATCTGGACGCGCTCGTTCCTCCACTACGCGGTCGCGATCCGGGATGCGCTCCGCCAGGGCTCGACGCAGGTCCCGGGCGCTGCGACGTTCGAGGACGGGCTCGCGAACCAGGCCGTCCTCGACGCGGTCCGGGAATCCTCGCGCCGCGGGGACTGGGTCTCGGTCGCCTCGATGCACGCGCGCGTGTGATCGGTCCCGCACCGGGCTTCGCGCGTCCGTCCTTCCCGGTCCTCGCGGTCGCGGTCGCGTTCGCATGCGCGTTGGCGCTCGCGTTGGCGGGCGCCCGGCACGCGCAGGCCGCCGAGCCGGCCGAGTGGATCCCGGTCGGCGACCCGATCTACCGCGAGCTCGAAATGCTGCGCGCCGCGGGGCTCGCCGACACGTCGTTCGCCCTCTTCTCCCGGCCGCTTGCACGCAAGTCCGCGGCCGCGATCACCGCGCGGGCGCGCCGTCTCCATCCCGATTCGCGCGAGCCCTCGCTCGTCCGGCTCGAGCGCGAGTTCGCCCCCGAGCTCGTGCGCAAGGGCTATCCGCGCCCGCCGCGCACGGCGCGGCCGCTCGCCGAGATCGTCAACTATGACGAGGGAGCGGAGTCGATGCGGCTTCGCCTCCAGGCGTACGCGGAAGGCGCGCTCCTCGTGAGCGAGGAGATCACCGAGTTCGAGGATCGCTCGCGCTTCGGCGGGCGACTCAACGTCGAAACCGGCGGGCTCCTGCTCCACCTCGATGCGTACGCGGGCAAGGTCGAGGACGCGACGAGCTTCGCGGATCCGCTCGTCGAGGGATCGGACTTCGCGGCCTATTCCGAGGACACGTACGGCTCGTATTCGACCCGCTATGTGGACGCCACGCTCGGCCGCTCGCAGTTCGCCTGGGGCCCGGGCGCGACCGGCTCGCTCCTCTGGTCTAGGACTGCGGCGCCCGTGACGTTTCTCTCCTTCTCCGCGACGCTCTTCCGCCATGTGCGGGCGACCGCGATCCACGCGGACGTGGACGCGACGCGCGACGCGAGGCTCGCAGGCCACCGGCTCGAGTGGTTCCCGTCGCCGCGCCTCACGGTCGGAATCGCCGAGGCGGCGCGTTACACGTCCTCGCACTGGGAGCCGCTTTACGTGTTCTCGCTCCTTCCGTACACCTGGGTCCAGCGCATCCTGGCCGAGGACGCGCTCGACGGAACGGGAACCGCGGAGTCGGAGCGGAACAACGTGATGGGATCGCTCGACGTCTCGTGGCAGGCCGCGCGCGGACACGTGCTGTACGGCGAGTTCCTGCTCGACGACCAGGGGCTCTCGAAGGGCGACCAGCCAACCCGCATCGGGTACCAGGCCGGGTGGCTCGGAACGCACCCGTTCCGGGACGGGCGGGTGAGCGCGCGGGTCGAGTTCTCCCGCGTCTACAACTATGTGTATTCCGTGTTTTACGGCGAGGACTTCATCCACCACGGAAAGCCCATCGGCTACGCCGTCGGGCCCGACAGCCGATCCCTCGTGGCGGAGGTGTGGGCCGATCCGACGCCCGACTGGGAGTTCCGCGCGGGCGGCGGCCAGGTCGAGCGCGGCGAGGGCCGGCTGGGCACGTTCTACGACCCGGACTCGACGGTGAACGCGAGCGGCAGCACGCTCTCGGGGACGGTCGAGCGCGAGCGCTTCGTCACGGGCGGGGCGCGCTTCTGGCCGTGGGCCGCGATCGACGTCTCCCTCGATCTCGCGTACGTGTGGACGGACAACCGGGGAAACGTCGCGGGTGCGGACGACCGCGAATGGCGGGCGCGCGTCGGAGTTCGTCTGGAGAAGTAGTCGACGGCACGGCCTACGACGTGGCGGCCGCCGTGCGGTGCCAGGCCACGGTCCGCCCGAGCCCCTCCTCGAACGAGACCTGCGGCTCCCAGCCGAGCACGCGCCTCGCGCGCGCGGCGTCGAGGTAAATGCGCTGGATCTCGCCCGGACGGGCGTCCGCGTAGATCGGTTCGTCCTCGAACGCGAGCAGCTTCCGGAGCGTGCGGACGATGTCGTTCACCGAAATGCCGCGCCCCCACCCGATGTTCACGGTCTCACCCGAGCCCGCACCGAGCGCGAGCTCGTTCGCCCGCACGACGTCGTCCACGTACACGTAGTCCCTGAGCTGCTCGCCGTCGCCGAAGATCGTCGGCCGCTTCCCCTCGAGCATGAGCCCGATGAAGATCGCGTTCACGCCGGCCTCCCCGTGCGGACTCTGGCGTGGACCGAACACGTTCGGATAGCGGAGCACGGTCGAATCGAGCCCGTGCACCAGGCGGTAGAAGTGGAGGTAGTGCTCGAGCGCGTACTTCGAGATGCCGTAGGGCGACTCGGGATGGATCGGATGCTCCTCGGTCGCCGGGAGCGTGCGGCCCTCGCCGTAGAGCGCCCCGCCGGTCGACGCGTAGATCACCTTCCTGACGCCGTGGCGCACGCACGCCTCGAACAGCGCGATCCCGCCCAGTACGTTCGTGTGAGCATCGAGCGCGGGCTCCCGGACCGAGCGGCGCACGTCGATCTGGGCCGCGTGATGGGAGACGATCTCGGGGCGGAAGGAAGCGACCGCCGCTTCGACCGCGGCCGCGTCGCGAATGTCCGCCTCGAAGAAGCGTGCGACCTGGGGCAGGTTTTCCCGCCGGCCGGTCGAGAGGTCGTCGAGCACGGCCACGTCGTGGCCGAGCGCCACGAGCCGGTCGGCGAGGTTCGAACCAATGAAGCCGGCTCCTCCGGTGACGAGAATGCGCATGGGGGGCACCTTCACACACGTCGCGCGCGCGTGTCCAGATCGCGCG
>JBOHUC010000147.1:0-30678 GCA_050733935.1 Candidatus Eiseniibacteriota bacterium
CCGTAGTGGAGCGACGGGGAGATTAGATAGCAGGCCAGATGAGTCTCGGGATCCACGATCGGATAGCGGATTCCGTCGGGAAGGACCTTCTCGACCGGAGTACAGAAGCAGAACGCGGTGTCGACGACGGCGGTCCGGATCCCGAACTGGTCCTCGAGAATGAGCGGCCGATCGATCCGCGGCCCGCTCTCGGCCTGATAACACTTGAAGTGATTGACGTGGGTCGGCGGAGGCGGCAGTCCTCCTTCCGGTGCGCCCGGCCCGACCTCGTTTTTGATCGCGGGCGTGAGCAGATGGGTGGGCGTACGGATCACCCACTCCTGATCGGCACCGAGTTTGTTGCTGACGAGGAGCCGGCGGCTCGGTCTCGGAAGGGTGTCGAAAATACGCCACCAGGAGAAGTGAACCAGCGTGTCCTGGAGACCCTCGTGGTTCTGGTCCACGGGATTCGAGAAGAAGTCGAGCTGCTGGATGACCGTGTGCTCGAGCCCGAACTGATCGTGAAGATCCACGGTGCGGCCAAGCGGAACGTGCTGCTCGACCGTGTAGACCTTTTGATGCTCCACGCGCGGGAGACCCTGTGCCCCCGCGTTGAGCGGGGGAAGGAGCGACAGAATCGCCAGCGCCACGAAGCCCGAAAAGAGCGTTCGCAGAGAGGCCATGGAATGATCTCCTCTTCGAAGGATACAGGGGGCGGCGAGGGAAGCGACGCAGCCGTCGCGCACGGGAAACGGATCGGCGATAGGTGGGATCGAATGGTGCGGAGAGGTCCCGCTGGCTTCCGTTCCTCGCAGCGCAGGAAAAGGCTACGCCCCGCCTGTGGCGAGCGTCAATCGCGGACCGGATCGTGTATCGTGGGACGTGTTTCAGTTTCGATCGTCGCCCCTCGTCGGGGAGAAGCTTCCGAAGCACCGGAGGAGGAAACCCATGCCCGCCACCCTTGCGACCGCCCGACCGGCGGCCGACGAACACGTCCCCTACTTCAGCCGCTACATCGACCGCGTCCCCGGCCATGATCCTCTCGCCGCCCTCGCTTCGCAGATCGAGGAGACGACGGCGCTCGTGCTCGCCGCGGGAGAAGCGAAAGCCGGATACCGCTACGCCCCCGACAAGTGGACGGTGCGCGACGTCATCGGCCACCTGATGGATTCCGAGCGCGTGTTCGCCTACCGCGCGCTCCGCTTCGGGCGCGGCGATGAAACCCCCGTCCCGGGCTTCGACGAGAACATTTACGTGCCCGGCGGGAATTTCAATCGCCGCACTCTCGCGGACGTCGTTGCGGAGTTCCGCGCCGTGCGCGCGGCCACGCTCGCGCTCTTCAAAGGCCTCGAGGACGACGCCTGGGGCCGCCGCGGCGTGGCGAGCGGGAATCCGGTGAGCGTGCGCGCGCTCGCATGGATCGCGGCCGGACACGAGCTCCACCACGTCGCGGTTCTGCGGGAGCGCTACGGCCTCGCGGGCTGACCCGCGCCCGCGGTCGCCGGCGCGTTCCGCCACACCGTCGATTCCGCCGCCTCCGTGAGCCGCTCCGGTCCGGGCGCGACCTCGTTGAGCCGCCCGCTCCGCACGTCGTAGATGAACCCGCGCACGGGGATGCCGCGCGGCAGCCACGGGTGCGAGCGCACGACGTCGATCTGACGTCGCACGTTGGTCTCGAGATCGTCGAACGCATAGAATCGGGAGGGCGCGACCGTCGGCCCGCCCGCTTCGCGCTCGAGCCGCGTGCGCAGCTCGTCGTCCTTGAACGTGAGCATCCCGCAGTCCGTGTGATTGATGATCACGAACTCCCGCGTCCCGAGCAGGTGATGGGAAATCACGAGCGACCGGACGGCATCCTCGCTCGCGATGCCGCCCGCGTTCCGGATGATGTGCGCATCCCCCGTGCTCAACCCGAGCACGGACTCGACCGTGAGACGTGCGTCCATGCACGCGAGCACGGCCAGCTTCCGCGCGGGCGGAAGGGGCAGGTGTCCGAGGTTGAACCGGCTCGCATAGCCGGCATTCGCGCGCAGAGCTTCTTCGATGGCGCTCATGGGGTTCTCCTCGCGCGGCCCGAAGGCCGCTTCGATGCAGGCGCCCCGGCGCAGAGCCCCAAAAGCAAAGCACCCGCCGGGAGAGCTCACCTGCGGGTGCGAACGTCTGCGACGGAATGGACCTAGATCACGGCCGAAGGCCCGCCTCGCCCCGCATGCGGGGGCGGCAACACGAGCCACTGCGGACGGTGATCGGGTTCATGCGCGAAAGCCTGATCCTCCTGCCCGAGGGCGTCAAGTGCGTTCCCTGTCAGGACCCAGGCGCCCTGGCGCCCAGGCCCCAGCCCCGGTCTAGTGGGCCGCCATCTCGATCGCCGGCCGCTTCTGCCCCCGGTGACAGGTCGTGCAGTTGACGACGGGCCGCTCGCTCTTCAACCCCTTGATCTTCGACAGGTACTCCTCGTTGATCGCGCGCGACATCGTGATCATCTCGCGGGCGACTTGCTTCGTGGGCTTCTCGTCCGAGTCCCATTTGTCCGCCACGTGGCAGTGGAGGCAACTCACACCGAGGCTCCGGCCGAAGCCCATGTTCATGATCTTGACCACACGGCCGGCGCGGGAGCGGCCTTCATGACCTTGAGGTTCTTGAACACGCTGTCGGCCCGCATGTTCTCCCTGCCCTTGATCGACTCCATCACGACCTTCTCGAGGCTGTCGCGTTCGGCCGCGAACGAATCGGGGGCCGCGGGCGCGGAGGTCGGGACGCCTCCCGGAGGGGACGGGGGCTGTGCGGAAGCGGGGCGCCGGGGGGCGAGCGCGGCGAGGGCGAGGAGCGCGACGAGCAACGAAGGGGCGAGGGCCGTCACACCGGTGCGAGGACGCATGGAAACCTCCGGGAAGGGGCCCGATCGGGAAGAGGGGCTCAACCCTCGCACACTCCCCCGCCAGAGATGCCAAGAAACGCAAAACAAGCGCGCGGGGCGGAGGGTCCATCCCCCGCCCCGCGTTGGCGACAGCGTGAGCCTCAGATCGGGTTCGCGCCTGGCCGCTTAGCCGCTTAGCCGCAGAACTCCGGATCGTCCCAGTTGTTGTCACTCCAGCGCTCGTACACGATCTGCACGTCGTCCGGCCGATGCCCGCAGCCAGCGACGTGGTTGCGCCAGTCGCCCCACGAGCCATAGTGCGCGTCGCAGAAGTTACAGCCGTACGCGTACGTGTCGTACGTCGCGCGCGGGCCGAACACGGCGCTGATGTTCACGCCGCCAATGCGACCGGCCACGGTGACGATCGGCGCGGGGCGCACCACGACGACGCGCTGCGGACGATACGCCACGTACCTCGGCTGCCACTCCGTGTAGACGACCGGGCGGTAGACGGTTCGAACGACCGGACGATGGACCACCCTGTACGCGACGTCGTTGTACCGGTGACCGTCGTGCCGGTGAACGACCACCTTGGCATGCTTGTGGCCCTTGTGCTTCTTCCATCCCCGGCCGTGAGGCGGATCCGCCCACGAGTCGGAAGCCGAAACGAGTGCGAGGCCCACGACAACGGCGAGCGCACACGCGCCCGTCACGAGGGCCGATCGGGTCGGGATGAAACCTGGTTGTATCGATCGCATGGTGTGTTCCTCCCTGTAGCGAACGAAAGACGCAATGCCCGTGCCAGCGTTCGCGCATTGCAGAAAGTTGCAGAGAAGCGCCAAGCACTTCGTAAAAGGCGGGGTTTTGGTGTGCGGAGCGGGTTCGCCGTGTGAGGTTTGCGCAAGGCCTGCGGCGAGCGGGCCACAGCGGAGCGACGGAAGTGCTACGCGCGCGCGCGCTGCGCGCTACGGTCGGCCGCGAGCCCGGCCGCGCCGCTCCTTCCGCAGATCGTTCATGCGGTCCCACTGCGCGGGCGTGAGGATCTCGCGCAGGCCCGAGCGCGTCTCCGCAGCGATCGAATCGAGCTCGGGGCTCACGCGCGCCATGATCGCCCGCGACCGCGCCTGCTGGGCCGCGAGCAGCGAGTCCACGCTCGCCCGCTGTGCCGGCGTGAGGCCCAGCTCGTGCGACATTCGCTCGTTGAACGCACGCCGCATGCGGGCGGGGCCGCCCTCGGCGCCCCGCCCCGGTGCCCCGCGGCGGCCCGCTTCCCGCCCCGCGGATTCGCGGTCGGGTGTGAGCAGGAACCGCTCGGCCGCAATGCCGCCCAAGACTCCGACCAGGAGCGCGACGGCAAGGAGTGAGACGGCAAGCCAACGCGTGCGATCCCCGGCGACGGTCATTGGTCAGTCGTCGTCTCGAGAGCGGCGGTCGCGAACGCTTCGCTCGACGAAGCGAACAGGAGCGCCCCCGAAGGCGTCTCGCTCGCGCCGCTCACGATGACGTCCTCGACGTCCTCGACCTCCCCGGCCGCGACACCGGACGCCGCAGGATGGAGGCTCAACCCGATCGCGAGCGCGGCGGCCGCAACCGCTCCCACCGGAAGCGCGACGGGGGACCAGCGTGCGATGGGCGACCACCACGGCTCGCGGGACGAGCGACGCTCGGCAAGCGCGCTGCCGGCAGCGTCCAGGATCCGGGCATGGAGCGCCGTCCAGTCCGCGGCCCGGGGCGAGTCGGCCGCAGGGACGCCGGTCTCGCTCGCACCGAGCAGCGCGCTCAGCGTGCGATCGCGCGGGGGATCCGCGTCGAATCCGCGAAGCTCATCCACGATCCAGTTCCTCCTTCCAGCCGGCGAGCGCCGACCGCAGCTTCTTTCGTGCCTCGTGCAGCGTCCAGCGCACCGTCGGCTCCGCGATGTCGAGCATCGCCGCGATCTCCGCTCCGCTGAACCCGTCGATCTCGTAGAGCTCGACGACGAGCCGCTGCCGATCGGAGAGACCTTCGAGTCCGCGCTCGATGCGCGCCCTGAGCTCCGCACGCTCGGCTGCGCGTTCCGGTCCCGCCCCCGCCGCGGGCAGCTCCTCCGGGAGCGGCTCGGCCTGTCGCACGCGCCGTGACGCGCGCAGGTTCAGTCCGCGATTCACCACGATCCGCAGGAGCCAGGGCGCGAAGGGACGGGTCGCGTCGAATTGATCGAGCCGCGCGAGCGCGGTCAGAAACGACTCCTGGACCAGATCCTCGCTGTCCTCGCGGTTTCGGAGCAGCCGGTACGCGACCGCATACGCAGCGCGCATGTGGCGCGCCACGAGCTCTCCGAAGGCCTCGCGGTCGCCCTTGCGAACGCGCGCGACGAGGCGTGCTTCATCGCCGGGGTCCGGGCCCGCGCCCGCGCCCGTCACCGGTGGAGGGCGGGATTCCCCGCTCGAAATCCCGCCCATCCCGTGCGCGGCCCCGGAGTCCGGACCTGCTCAGGAAGACCGACGCGGGGCGCCGTCACGGCCGCCCTTCGAGCGCCACTCGGCCTTTCGCTTCTCGATCGTGTCCTTGAGCTTCTTCTGCTGATCCGGCGTGAGCACGGACATCACTTCCTCCCGCTGCGCCTTGCGATTGGCCTTGAGCTGATCGACCACGGGAGTGAGCTCCAGATGCTTCGCCATGTACTCCTTGCGCTGCTTCATGCGCTCTTCGCGCACCTTCTTCCGCTCGTCGGGCGGAAGGTTCCGCATCGCGGCGCGATCGGGGCCGCCGACTTCGCGGCGGAACTCGTCGTGCGCGCGCTGGAGCTGCTCGCCCAGCGGACGATTCTGCGCTTCGTGGCTCGTCTTGAGCTGTTCGAGCCGCGAGACCTGATCGTCGGAGAGCCCAAGATCGCTCCGGTGCTCGATGAGCCGCGTGATGAGGCCGCGGGGACGCCGGGTCTCGCGATCGCCGGCGGCGGCGCCTTCCGCGCCTTTCATTCCGGAGTGGCCCCGGTCTCCCGCCTGGGCCCCCGCGGGCAGGGCGGCGAATCCGAGGGCGAGGAGCGCGAACGCGACGCGAAGGTTGCGAGACATGAAACCTCCCTGGGAACGGCGGGAATACGCGGATTGTGCCTGCATCCACCGTTTCCTACAAGAATCCCCCCTGAAACGTTGGGCCAGGGAGTCCGGGCTTTGTAACTTTGTGCGAACGGGCGCGAAGGCTACTCTTCGCGCGAAGGGAGGGTTCATGCTCGATCGACTCAAGCGCTTCCTGACCGCCGGAGCCGACTCGACGGGCTTCCGGCCCGCGGCCGGGAATCCGGGAGCGACCGGGAAGGACTCCGCCGAACACCGTCTGCAGCTTGCGGCCTGTGCGCTCCTGCTCGAGGTCGCGCACGCGGACGACACGTTCACGTCCGAGGAGCAGTTGCACATCGAGGAGGCGCTCGCGCGTCATTTCGCGCTCGACCCGGCCGAGACCAGGGAGCTCATGGCGCTCGCGGATGAAAGGCGGCGCGAAGCCATCGACCTCCATCAGTTCACGTCGTTGATCAATGAGCAGTACGACGAGGGGCAGCGCTTCGTGCTGGCCGAGATCCTGTGGCGCGTCGTGCACGCGGACGGACAGCTCTCCGGGCACGAGGACGCGCTCATGCAGAAGCTCGCTCGGCTCCTTGATCTGAGGCCCGGTTTTCTCGCGGCGGCACGAAAGCGCGCGATCAGCGAACCTTGACGATTCGAAGCACCTGGAACACGCCGGGAGCCTCGAGGCGCAGCAGATAGGCGCCCGCGGGCGCGTCCCGACCGTCGGACGCGCGTCCGTTCCACGACAGAACGAGCGGCCCGGCTTCCGAGCGACGGCCGCGACCGAGGTCCGCCACCTCCCGACCGGACACGTCGAAGATCCGCAAATCGAGCGCGCCCTCGCGCGCGAGCTCGAGCTCGATGCGCGCGCTCCCTGCGAACGGATTCGGAACGACGCGGCGGATCCCCGGACTCTCGCCCGGAGTTCCGACAATCGGGCCGAGCGGTTTTGCGTGGAGGCGCAGCACGGTGTCGTAGCACGCGAAAGCGTGCACTGCGGCGGAGGCGTCGATCGCGGGGAACACGTTGGTCGTCAACTGGCGGCCGCTCTCGAAGTGTTGAGGATCGTTCTCGCCGATCTTGAGATCGAGCACGAGCCGTTGCTCGAGCGCGAACTCCCCTCCCACCGCGTACGACCCGGACCCCACGATGCGAAGCGCCGGGCTCGTGTCCGAGAGGATCCAATCCACGTCCTCGATGTCGAATCGCCGGAAGAGAGGATCGGGTTCACGCTCGATGAGCGTGAACGAGCCGGTGATGGGACCGCGCATGAACACGGGACACGCGCACGGGTCCTGGCATCCGATCTCGAGCTCGGTGCCCTGGGTCAGGAGATAACGGGTCGGGGTGCCGACGGGCGGCTGCGCGAGGGCGGCGGTGCCCGGCGCGATCAGCGCGGTGCTGACGAGGAGAAAAGCGAAGGGGAAGCGCATGGAGGGCCTCCAACGGCAATCGGCCGGACCGTGGGCCAGGCCGGACGGGACCTCCCCGAGAATCCTCGGCGCTTCGATTCAACTCCTCGTGGCCGGACCCGTCAAGCGCGCGGGAACGCGCGCGGGAACACGGGCGAGGATTGCCTGCGCGAGCCTCTCGTAGTCGCCGCGCTCGTTGTAGATCTGGGCGCACACTCGCGTCCAGAGCCCGCCGCGCCACGGGTGCACCGGCACCTCGATCCCCTCCTCGAACAGGAGAGCGTCGCGCAGGCGCCCGGCCTCCTCCTTCAACGTTCCGAGCGCCGGCGGAAGAGGCACGGTCGCCATGGTGCCGATCATCGCCTCGGTCGCCTCGAGTTTCGTTCCCCAGCTCCGGGTCAGGAGCTGTGCCGCCTCCCAGGCGAGGTCGTGGTTCCACTTCCGGATCGCGTCCACACCCAGATCGCGCATCATTGCGATCGCCTCGGGTGCGGCGAGCGCGGCGGACGGATCGTGCGTGCCCACCCAGTCGAACTCGGTCGTGAAACCCTGATCGAGCCCCCACGAGATGACGGTCGGGTGGAGGTCCTTCTGGCGCGCCGGAGCGGCCCACAGGATGCCGCAGCTTCGCGGGGACCAGCCCCACTTGTGCAGGTTCCCCGTGTACCAGTCGACGCCGAGTGCTTCGATCTCGAACGCAATGGCCCCCGGGCCGTGCGCACCGTCGACGAGAACCGGAACGCCCTTCTCATGGCACGCGCGCGCGATCTCGGCGACCGGCATGAGGAGGGCGCTCTCGGAGGTGATGTGATCGATCACTGCCAGGCGCGTGCGGGGCGTGATCGCGCCCGCAATGGCGTGCACCCACTCCTTGGGATCGCGCACGGGGAACGGCAGATCGAGCGTCCGGACCGTCGCGCCGCTCACGCGCGCGACGTAGTCCACCGAATAAGCGACGCCGCCGTAGGCGACGTCGGGAATCAGGATTTCATCCCCGGGTGCGAATCGCATCGAGCGGAGGACCGCGTTCACGCCGGTGCTCGCGTTCTCGACGAACACGAGGTCGTCGCCGCGGGCTCCGAGGAACGCTCCCACGGCATCGGCTGCCTCGCGGATGCGCGGCTTCGTGCGGTCGGGCGCGCCATGGCTGATGGCCGCAAGCTCGCGGAGCAGGAAGAGCGATGGCTGGCGCTCGATCTGGTCGCGAATCTCCTGCTGCTTCGCGAGGACGCGGCGCGGCGGCGCGCCGACCGTGCCGTGGTTGAGATAGAGAACGTTCGGGTCGAGCCCCCACAGGGGCAGGGCGGCATGTCCGAATCGGGTCATCGCGTCGTGTCTCCGATCGACAGGCGCTTCAGCGTACGATCGCGAGCCGCCGGCTCGCGTGGAGCGGTGATCCACCGCCCGCGGGTTGGAATTCGAGTCGCGCGTAGTACGCGCCGGGGGCGAGCGTTGCGCCGTCGAAAGAGACCGTGCCTTCACCGGCGGGAGCGCTCGTTTCGACGAAGGAGCGCACGCGCCGGCCCGCCACGTCATGAAGCGTGAGCGCGATCCGTCCGGCCGCGGGAAGCACGTACCGCAGGCGCGCGGAAGCGCTCACCGGATTCGGCGAAACGTCGGGCGGCCGGAGGGCGCCGACGCCTGCGAGCGGCGACGGCTCGACTGCGATGAGGGACACGGACGCGAGAAAGCGGTCGAGGTTGAGCCGGCCGTGGCCGTAGTACGAATCGAAGCCGAAGGTGTCCTCGATCGGGAGCCCCACCTGATCGTCGCAGCTCGCGAGCAGGAGCGCCCGGAGCTCGCTGTTCGTGAGCGTCGGCGCGAGCGCCCATCCGAGAGAGAGTGCTCCGGTCACCTGCGGCGTCGCCTGGGAGGTCCCGCAGAAGTAGCCGTACGTGTTGTTCCACAGCGTGCTGTAGATGAGCTCACCGGGAGCGCACAGCTCGATGTGCGCGCCGTAGCTGCTCCCTCCGCCCCAGCAGAAAGGCACCGCCCGGTCGTCCGACGCGTTCGTCGCGCCGACCGCGATCGGGTTCACGAACGCGGCCGGGTAGTAAGGCGTGGCCGAGTTTCCGTTCATCATGGCCACGCAGACGATCGCACCCAGGCTGTGCGCGTAGTCCACCGCGCTCTCCATGGACGCGGAGTAGCCGGTGCCGCCCTCGCTCATGTTGAGGACGCGCGCGCCGTTGTCGACCGCGTAGACGATCGAGGCCGTCCACCAGGAGTAGAGCCCGGAGTTCGAGGAGTTGAGATTCTTGGCCGCCATCAACCGGCAGCTCCAGTCCGTGCCCGCGACACCGATCCCGTTGTTCGACTCGGCGCCCGCGATCCCGGCCACGTTCGTGCCGTGACCGTGGTCGTCCATCGGGTCGTTGTCGTTGCTCACGAAGTCCCAGCCGCGGACGTCGTCGATGTATCCGTTCACGTCGTCGTCGACGCCGTTTGCGGGAATCTCGAACACGTTCGTCCAGATGCGGGAGTCGAGATCGGGGTGATCCCAGTCGATCCCGGAGTCGAGGATGGCGACGGTCACGGTGGCGCTTCCGGTCGTCCGCGCCCATCCCTCGGTCGCGTGGTTGTCCGCTCCGGGGCTCGTGAGATTGCGGAAGAACCATTGCGTGCCGAAGCTCGGGTCGTTCGGGACGACGGGCGCGCCGCCCGCGCTTCCCGAGCCGTGACCGATGTAGTCGGGCTCGACGATATCGAGCTCGGGCCGCTCCGCGAGCGCCTTCCTGGCCGCATCGAAATCGGCGCCGGGGGCGAGCCGTGCGATGCACCAGCGATCGAGTCCGGCCGCGGAGGCGCGGGCGCGGTTCCGGGCGGGACCGGACGGCAGGAGCCGCTCGAGCGACTGGACGCCGAGCGAAGGGAGTGCCACATCGAGAGCGGGCACACCGATAGCGGGCGCCGACTCCTCGTGCGCGGGCAGGACGGCGCGCGAGAGCGTCTCGGGACGAAGGCGCACGAGCAGGTGATCGGTCGCGTGCGGCGGCTCGTCGCCTGCAGCGGGGAGCGCCGTCGCGAGACTCAGCGTGGCTGTCCCGGCGAGCCGGAGCAGTTTCAGGACGAGCGGTAGGCGGGTCATGGGAACCCCCGGGCGACGGTGTGCAAGGGAACGGCCCCGGCCGCCGACAGTTTAGTTTGCGTACGAGGGGTGGCGCCAGCGCAACGGAAGCCGCCACAGGAAGAGCGCCATCCGTTTCGCCTGGCTTCCGATCGTGCGCAGGTCCGCGGTTTCCTGGACCGTGTGGCCTCCCGTTCCCCGGAGGCCGATACCGTCGATCGCGCCGTCGACCCGACCGGCCGTGAACGACACGTCGGCCGCGCCGGCCCGCGAGGGGTCCACGCCCTCGACGGGACCGAGTTCGAGGTCAAGACTCGCGTCAACGTAGTGCCGCAAGAGCTCGCGGTTGCCCTCGGTCGGAGCCAGCGGTGGATAGCCGTCGTCGAACGCGATCGAAGCTTCGGTTCCGGGACGTGAGCGCGCGACGATCGCGCGCATGCGCGACTTCGCCCGCTCGAACTGCTCGACGCTGAGTGCGCGCACGTCCCCTGCGACGACCGTGCTCTCGGCGACCACGTTCGACTTGCCGAACGCGGTTCCGCGCGCTTGCTCGCGATCGAACGAGATCGTCGTGCCGCCGAGAATCAGGCCGGGGTTGAACGTGAGGTACTCCTCGCCTGCCAGTGAATCGCGGAACGTGGCGAGGATGCGTGCGGCCTCGAAGACCGCGCCGTCCCCGACCTCGGGCTTGAAGATCTGCGAGGAGTGCGACGGGCGGCCTTTCACACGTAGGACCCAGCTCGTCGCGCCGCGGCGGGCAATCACCGCCGTGCGGGGATCGCCGGCGCCATCCTCGAAACCGATCGCGACGTCTGCCGAGTCCGCGGCCGCGATGAGTGCGCGCCGTGCGACGGCGAGCGGCGCGCCGGCCTTCTCTTCGTCGCCACCCAGGTAGACGGTCACCGACATCCGCGCGAGCCGGCCCTCATCCGCGAGCGCCCGCAGGGCGAGGAGCATCACGACGATGCCGCCTTTCATGTCGATCACGCCGGGACCGCGAGCCGCCGTGTCACCGATCGCCTCGAACTTCTGAAACGGACTGTCCGGCTCGAACACGGTGTCGAGGTGGCCGATGAGCAGGAGCTTGGGTCCGAGGGTAGTCGCGGCCGGGGACGGGCGGTGACGGGCGATCAGGTGCCCGGCGCGTTTGAACGACTCGCCCGGGATCCATTCGGTCGTGAAGCCGAGCGCCTGGAACTCGCGCTCGAACATGCGGCCGACCTCGCGGACACCCGCGAAGTTCATCGTGCCGCTGTTCACGTTGACCGTGCGCTCGAGGAGCGCGCGCGCTTCGGGTTGGTGCCTGTCGACCGCGGAGACCAGAGGCAGTTCGCCAGACTCGAGCAAGGAGTATCTCGGCTTCACACCTGAATCGGCGGTCGGAGTCGCGGCACAAGGAGCAGGCAAGCGGGCAGTCGACAGGACGAAAGCAAGTGCTGCGAAAAGGACTCCTGCGCGCTTCATCCGCGCCTCCGCCAGAACTCCGTGAGCGCGTGATCGAATCCGGGCGCCAGCGGACGAAGCGTCCGCCACGATTCCCGATCGACCCAAGCGTGCTCCGAGTGTTCCTCGCTCAGCGAGATGTCTCCGTCCACGTAGCGGCACAGATATCCGACGAGGAACGCCCAGTGCGTCCGCGCGGTCCCCGCCGGAGTGCGCGACCACGAAACGACGGGGCCCTCGAGCTCGTAGCGGAGCCCGGGGCCCAGTTCCTCTGCGACCTCGCGCGCGAGCACGTCCGCCGCCGATCGCTCTTCCTCTCCCGCTCCGATGCGTCCGCCCGGAAGCTCCCAGAGCGCCTGGCCGTCGCGCTCGCGCACCATGAGCAGTTTCCCGTCCCGGACGAGGAACGCCTTCAGTGCGACCTCGAACAGAGGGTGAGCGCCCATCCCGGCGTGGATCCGCGCGGCCTCTACTTCTTCCCCGCCGCCGCCTTCGCCTGCTGCTCCTTGATCGCGGCTTCCTGGCGCGCCGTCCAGGGCGGCGTCACGCCGTTCGAGCGCGCGTACGCGATCGACTGCCCGAGGTGCTCGTGCGCGTGCGAGAGGATCAGCATGTATCCCCCGCGCCCGGTCATGGTCATGCCGAAGAACGTCGCCGTCTTCTCCATGTCGGCGTCGCTCATGCCTTCGAGCCCCTTCTTCGCGTGGACGAAGGACGCGCGCAATTCCTTCGAGATGTCTTCCTTCGTGGTCTTCGACTTCTCGAACGTGGGGAAATTGAATCCCTCGGGCGCCTTGACACCGAAGAACGTCGGGATCCCGTAGTTCGCAGCCGCCACGTGCATGAAGACCTCACCGACCGAGCGAACGCCCGGCGCGGGGGTCCACGAGTACTTCTCCGCAGGCATGGCCGCGGCCAGGTCGTTCAACTTTTCCTCGGCATCCGAGATCCACAGGAGCATCTCGGCCTTCACGCCGGTCTTCGCACCCGGTCCGGTGTGCGATTCGGCCGCAGCCTTGCGCACCGGAGCCACGAGCAGGAGAAGGGCGCTCGCGGCCGCGGCGCACCACGCGGCGGCAGAGAGGAACGGAGTTGCGCGACGACTCGAGTGCTTCGGACGGTCCGTGTTCATGAAGTCCTCCTTCGTGTCAGGGAAGCGGCGCGGTCGCCGGGCGATACGGCACGCCCAGGGCTCGGAAAAGGAAGGCATACACGTCGGTCGTGAGCTCGTTCTTCGCGGCGAGCGGCGTCCCGCCGCCGTGTCCGGTCGTCGCACTCGTGCGAAGCAGGATCGGCTCGCCGGAGCTCGTGGCCGCCTGGAGAGCGGCGGTCATCTTACGGGAATGCATCGGGTCCACGCGCGGGTCTTTTGCACCGGTCGTGAACAGAACGGCGGGATACGCGGTTCCCGGCCGCACGCGATGGTACGGCGAGTACGCATAGAGCGCCTTGAACTGCTCCGGATCCTTGACCGTGCCGAACTCGGTCGTGTTGAACAGGCCGTTCGGCGAGAGCTCGACGCGCAGCATGTCGTAGAGCCCGACCTGACTCACGACCGCGCGGAACATCTCGGGGTGCTGCGTAAGCATTGCCCCCATGAGGAGCCCGCCGTTCGAACCTCCCTGGATCGCAAACCGCTCGCGGCTCGCGTACTTCTTGTCGAGCAGGTACTCGGCGCAGGCCGCGAAATCGTCGAACACGTTCTGCTTCTTCGTGAGGTTGCCAGCCCGGTGCCACGCCTCGCCGAACTCCCCGCCTCCGCGGATGTTCGCGATCGCATAGACGCCCCCCTGCTCGATCCACAGCCGGCGCGCAGGTGAGAACGAAGGCTTCATGCTGATCCCGTAGCCGCCGTAACCGTAGAGCAGGGCCGGCGCCGATCCGTCGAGCGGGGTGCCGCGCTTGAACAGGATCGTGAGCGGCACTCTCGTTCCGTCCTTCGAGGTCGCGAACTCGCGCCGCACTTCCGTGTCCTCGAAATCGGCCGGCGAGCGCAGGAGGAGCGCGGTCCGTTCGAGCCGGGCCGCCACGGGATCGAAGCGCAACCAGCGATCGGGCTCGGTGAAACTCTCGGTGTAGAGCAGGATCTCGTCGCCCGAAGCCGGGACCATCTCGTTCACCGTCGCCACCGCCGGGAGCGGAAGCTTTCCGATGAGCTCGCCGCCGGTCGTGAAGATGCGCACCTCGTTCGGGCCGCCCACGATGTCGGCGACATAGAGACGCTTGTCGGTCGCGACGAGCCCGTCGATCGCGGTCGGCCCCTCGGCCACGACCTGGGTCGCGCGCGCGAGCGCAGCTTCGGGGCCTGATGCCGCGAGCGCGTCCGCGAACGAAAGGCGAAGGATGCGGCCGTTCGGCGCGCCTTTCCGCGAGAGCAAATAGAGGGCATCCGTTGCGAACGTCGCGCGCACGACCTCGTCCTCGAAACGCGTGATCTTCCTGAACACGCCGTCCGGTCCGGCGAGGCGGTACTCGTGCTCTCCACCGTCTCCGTTCAGGATGTTCGCAAGGACGTAGCGGCCGTCCTTCGAGCTTTCGAGGAAGATCTCGGCAATCTTCGGCAGCCCGTCCGTGAGGACCGGGGTATCCGCGCTCGCGGGCGTCCCCAGCCGATGGAACCAGAGCTGCTCGTAGAACATGAGATCCTCGTCCGGCCGCTCCCCCTTCTGGGGATAGCGCGTGCGCCAGA
The DNA here is from genome assembly GCA_050733935.1 of Candidatus Eiseniibacteriota bacterium. Classification (GTDB taxonomy): domain Bacteria; phylum Eisenbacteria; class RBG-16-71-46; order RBG-16-71-46; family DASYSL01; genus JBOHUC01. Next base: position 14,495 of record JBOHUC010000147.1, read on the forward strand.
AGCCGGTTCCGTCCGCGGTCCAGGCGACGCTGCCGCCGGCCGTCCCGCCGTTCACGCCCGGAAGGAGGTCCGGAAGCTTCTTCCCGGTTGCGACGTCCCACACGGACACCGTGCCGTCCTCCGTCCCGTGCTTCGACAGCGACACGGCGACCTTCGAGCCGTCGTGCGAGGGCACGTAGAAATCGATGCTCGTAGTGCCGCTCAGATCGAGCACGTTCGGATCGACGAGCACGCGCTCGCCACCTGTGTCGTCCACCGAATCGAGAAGCACGAGCAACGACTGCTGTTTGGGCGGCTGTTCCTTGAGCGCGAAGTACGCTCCCGAACGGTGCTTGAGCGAGTAATAGAGCGGTGCGACGCTCTGCGTGAGCCGGGTCACGCGATCGAGAATCGCGTTCCGCTCGGGAATCGCGTCGAGCCACGCGCGCGCGACCGCATTCTGACCGTCGCTCCACTGCCGGACCGGGTCCACCGTCCCGTCCTCGAGCCAGCGGTACTCGTCCTCGACGGTCACGCCGTGGTAAGTGTTCGTTTCGACCTTCTTCGGGGTCTCGGGCACGGAAGCCGGAGAAGCCGGGGCGGAAGGCGCGGCGGCGTAGGCGAGAGCGGGCAGGGCAAGGGTCAATGCCGCCAGGAAACCGAGAGACCTCGTCAGCACGTTCGGGCGCGGGGGACGGGGGCGCATGGCGAAACCTCGGAATGGAGAGGGCGGGATGCGGGCCATCGAACAGTGGGACAGCCGGAGCCTACTCCGAATCGACGCCGGAACCAAGGGGGCGGCGCGCCGTTCGCTTCCGGGAGGCGGGACATGAACCACGTGCTGGCCGACCGCTACCGCCGGTGGTTCGAGTACGAAAAGGACAGTCACGCGCAGGTGCTCGCGACCCTCGAGACCGTTCCCGATGCGAAGCGCAAGCGCCCCGCGTTCAAGAAAGCGATCACGCTCATGGCACACCTGATCGCGGCACGGCAGCTCTGGCTCTTCCGCATGGGACTCATCGCGGAGCCGCCAACCGAGTTCTTCCCGGAGGACCTCTCCCTCGCGGAGCTCGCCGGCCAGATCGCCGCGATCCACGTCGCATGGACCGACATCCTCGGACGGTTGCACGACGACGCGCTCGCCGAGATGTTCGAATACCAGGCGCTCGACGGCTCGTGGTTCCGGAATTCGGTCGAGGACACGCTCACCCAGCTCTACGGCCACTCCCTCTATCACCGGGGACAAATCGCGCAATTACTGCGCTCTCTCGGCACCGAGCCCCCCTCCACCGACTTCGTGTTCTGGACGCGCGAGCCGATCGTGCGCTAGCATGCACGGCCGTGTCCGGGGTCGGCCCCCAACGCCCGGGTACGAGGTCCCATCCACGACAGGAGGTCTCCATGAAGACCCCGCTCAACGCAGGGCTGGCGATCGGAGTGTTCGTCACCTTGTGGACGTTTCTCATGGGCTTCACGGGCTGGTACAAGGACCCGGGCAAGATGTGGGGATTCTGGGTCGTCGTCCCCATGCAGATCATCATTCTGATCTGGATGCTCAAGAAGACCGCGGCACAGGGCCGGCCGTACGGCGGCCAGATCGTCGCCGGGCTCGTGGCCTCGCTCGTCGCCGGATTGATCGTCTTCCTCGGCTCGTGGGTGTTCATGACCGTCGTCTTCCCGAACTACTTCAGCGACCTGCGCGCCATGGCCGAGCAGATGATGGCGGCCCAGGGCCAGACACCCGAACAGATCAAGACGGCCCTCGACGCCCAGGCGCCCCTGCAGACTCCGCTCATGCAGGCCTGCTTCGGCCTCATCGGAACAGTGCTGACAGGTTTCCTCACCTCGCTCGTCGCGGGCGTCTTCATCCGACACAAGGGCCCCGCGGCCGCGCAGCCCGCGCCCGCCCGGGCCTGACGGCCGCCGTCGCGAGCCGGTCATCGTGCGGGCCGCGGAGTCTCTCCGCGGTCCGCTGTCTTTTCGGAGTTCCCCCGGGGATGCGTTCGTGATCAAGGCCGTCGTGACGACGCTCACCGCGCTCATGCTCACCGCGTTCATGCTGCGCGATCGAACCTGGACCGATTCGGCGACCACGGTCATGGTCGCGATCCTGTGGCTCGTCGCGTTCTGGATGTGGTGGCGCTGGGCGCGCCTGCGCGGCAGCCGTGACGGAGGTGCGTCCGGGGACGGGCCAGGAGCGCCCGGGCCATGAGCAGGCCGCTCCGACCCGCCGACGAGAACTACGCCGAGCGTGTGCGGGAGAGCTTCGCGCGCCAGACCGTGATGTCGACGATCGGAGCGCGCCTCACGCGCGTCGCCCCGGGCGAGGTCGATATCGAAATGCCCTACCGGGACGACCTCGTGCAGCAGCACGGCTTCGTGCACGCGGGAATCCTGGCCGCGATCGCCGACAGCGCGTGCGGCTATGCCGCCTACAGCCTGATGCCCGCCGGCGCAGCCGTCCTCTCGATCGAATTCAAGATCAACCTGCTCGCTCCCGCGCGCGGGGAGACGCTCTTCGCGCGAGCCCGCGTTCTGCGCGCGGGCCGGAACATCACGTCGTGTCTCGCCGAAGTATCCGCCCGTCATGCGGGCGAGGAGACACTGGTCGCAACCCTCCTCGGCACGATGATGACCGTGCACGAACGCCCGGGACTCCACGGCTGAGTCGATTCGCGTTCCGCGCGTGCCAGGCGTGTCGCGCGTGCAGAAACGATAAGCGGCGGGCCAGGCGGCCCGCCGCTCCGTGTTACGACCGACGAGGGGTGCGACTACTCGGCGGTCGTCGCGTCGTTCTGCGCGAGCGGGCAGTCGCCCGGATCGCACGGACAGGCGCTCATATCGTCACACGACGGGCCCGGTTCGCACGGCAGGCACAGCTCGCCGGACGAGCAGGACACGGGTGCTGCGGTGTCCGAGGACACCGACGAGACCGGCGCGGCCGCGAGCGACGCGATCGCGAGTGCCAGGATGAGCTTCGACATGAGAATTCCTCCTCTTCTGAAGTGAAAGAAAGTTCAGAGGCTCGCGAGGAGGGGTCGAATCACAATCGAAACACCTGGAGTTCGAGAAAGCGCGGCACGTGGGGTTCGAGATGCGGCGCGCGAACGCTCGCCGCCTCGAACGCACGAAGCGTCACGGAGGGCAGCACGGCCGCGAGCACGACGTCGGGCGGCGCCGGCGAAACGAGTTTCGCCGCGTCGAGCCGGAAGCCCTGATCGCTGGGGCCGGTCGGAACGGGTGCGCAGCTTCCCGAGAGCGGACAGTCGGTCATGTCCACGCAGGTTTCGACGTTCGCGATCTCGCACTCCATTCCGAAAGCCGGGCACGGCATCGGGCAGGCGACGATCGCGAGCGTGAGGAAGAGGATCAGGGCTCTTCGCATGGCCTGTCGAGGCTACGCCCGGGCCGCCAGGAACTCACGTCAGGAGTGCGTCAAGCCAGCTCAGCCCCGGGCGAGCGCCCGCGCCTCCTCGATCAGGGCGTCGACGGCGTCCCGCACGCGATCCTCGTGCGTCCGGAAGGACACGATGCAGATCCGAAGCACGTACCGTCCGCGGATCCGCGTGCTCGAGAGGAACACGCGCCGGCGCGCGTTGACGCGTGCCAGGAGCTCGGCCCCGAAGGCGTCCGCATCGAGCCGGTGCCCCGCCGGCGGGCGCACGGAGAACGCCACGATCGAAAGCTGGGGCTCGTCGAGAATCTCGATCAGCGGCTCTTCGCGCAGCCTTTCGTACGCATAGCGGGTGAGCGCGAGCTTCTCCGACAGCTGCTGCACGAACGCGTCGATGCCGTGGAGCTGGAGCGGGAGCCACAACCGTAATCCGCGGAAGTCGCGCGACAGCTCGGCCGAGAAGTCGGTCATGTTCGGCACCCCGGCTGAACCCGACACGTCCTGCAAGTAGGACGCTTCGTGACCGCCGTGCGCGCGGCGCAGCGACTCGGGATCGCGCACCAGGAGGCAGCCCGTGCCGTACGGAAGGAAGAGCCCCTTGTGCGGATCGAGCGTGATCGAGTCGTACTCCTCGATGCCCGCGAAGCGCGCGGCGGCCTCCGGCACGATGCGGAAGAAGCCGCCGTACGCCGCATCCGCATGCGCCCACACGCCGTGCCGGCGCGCGATCGCGACCACCTCCGCGATCGGGTCGATGGCCCCGGTGTTGGTCGTGCCTGCGTTCGCGATGATCAGAAACGGCCTGAGCCCCTGGCCGCGATCCTCGATGATGGACTGCTCGAGCGCCGCCGGGATCATGCGCAGCCGATCGTCCACCGGAATCCGCCGGAGCGCGCGCTCCGGGAAGCCCGCCACGCGCGCCGCCTTCGGCACCGAGGCATGGGTTTCGTCGGCGAAGTAGAGACGCCCGCCTTCCAGCTCCTCCCCGAGCAGCTCGACGCGTGCCGCGACGATCGCCGCGAGATTCGAGAGGGACCCGCCGCTCGTCCAGATGCCGCCCGAGCCCTTCGGCAGTCCCATGAGCTCGCACAGCCACTCGAGGACGAGCGTTTCCATGCGCGCGAGCGCGGGGGCGGCCATCGAGACGTTCACGAAGCGATTGGTTTCGCACGCGATCAGGTCGGCGACGCCGGCGGACGGGATTCCGCCTCCCGGGATGTACGCGAGATAGCCGGGCCCGATGGTATTGAAGGACTTCGTGATCGCGGGCAGCAGCCGGGCCAGCACGGCGTCGATCGGCCGTCCGGTCCGGGGAATCGGCTCGACCAGGCCCTGGGCCACTGCCAGAGCACCTTCGGTGTCCCACGACGGCTGCTGCGCGAGCGTGGCGAGGTGCTCGATGACCAGGTTCTCGGCCGCACGGAGCCACGCGCGCAACGTTTCGGAATCGGGCTCGAGCGGACGATCGGTCTGTGTGGCGATGCGGGACGGGTCTTCCATGCCGGGCATTGTAGGGCGTACCGGGGCTTTTGCGCATCATCCCCATGGGATACATTGCGTGGCGCACACTGGGTCGCCGGCCGCCGGCGGACCGTCCCGGCTGAAACGGAGGTCACGATGGGCGCATTCTTCCGCACGCTGTTCGCGACGATCTTCGCGAACCTGATCCTGTTCATCCTCGCCATCTTCGTGATCGCCGGCCTCGCGGCGACGAAGGGGAAGACGAGCATTCCGGACCACGCCACGCTTCATCTCCGCATTCCGCCCGCGGTGATGGAGTATCCGTCGACTCTCGGACAGCCGTTCGGCGACGAGCCGACGACCCTTCACGAGCTGCGCCAGAACCTTCGCAAGGCGGCGGTGGACAAGCGGATCGAGCGGGTGATCCTGTCCATGAGCATCACCGACATCGGCTGGGCCAGCATCGACGAGCTGCGCGCCGAGATCGCGAACGTCAAGAAGGCCGGGAAGCCCGTCTACGCCTATCTCGAGTGGCTCACGTTCCGGAACTATTACCTCGCGGCGGCGGCGGATTCGATCTGGATGCCCGACCGCGGCTTCGTCATCTACAACGGGATCGACGCCCAGCGCATGTTCCGGAAGTCGCTCTGGGACAAGATCGGTGTCGTCATGCGCACGCACAAGATCGAGGCCTACAAGTCGGCGGCCGAGACGGACACGCGCACGGATCTCTCCTCTCCGGCGCGCGAGAACGCGCAGTGGATCCTCGACGCCCAGGTTGCGCGCGTGCGCGAGGCGATCGCGAAGGACCGGGAGAAGGAGCCCGCATTCTTCGACAGCATGCTCGCGCTCGTGGGGCCGAACCCGGCCGAAGCCGCGAAGAGCGGTTTCATCGACGAGGTCGTCTACTGGGGCGACATCCAGGACCGCTTCGAGGGCAAGGACTCGCGCCTCGGAAAGAGCCTCATCGTCGGGGGGACCAAGTACGCGAAGGTGACCCCGGCTGAAGTGGGCCTCAAGGGTCCGACCAAGGTCGCGATCATCCACGCGCAGGGCGCGATCGCGGGCGACCGCTCGGGCGACAACCCGTTCCTCGGGACGACCATGGGTGCCGCGACCGTGAACAAGGAGCTCCGACGCGTGGCCGACGACAAGTCGATCGACGCGGTCGTCTTCCGCGTGGACAGCCCGGGAGGGGCCACCTACACGAGCGATCTCATCCGCCGCGAGGTCGCGAAGCTCGAGGCCAAGAAGCCGCTCGTGGTCTCGATGGGCGACGTCGCCGCCTCGGGCGGCTACATGATTTCCTACCCGTGCTCGATGCTGGTCGCGAATCCGATGACCCGCACCGGCTCGATCGGCTCGATCTTCAACGTGCCGTACGTGAAGGGTCTCACCGACAAGCTCGGCCTCACGTTCGACGGCGTGGGGTACGGACCGCACGCGAGGATCGGCTCGCTCGTGACCCCGTGGACGCCGGAGGAGCAGAAGATCGTCGAACAGCGCCACTGGCAGTCGTACAACACGTGGGTCGAGGACATCGCGCGCGTGCGCGGGATGACCTTCGCCGAGGTCGACTCGATCGGGCGCGGCCGCGTGTGGACCGGAGAACAGGCGTACGAGCGCGGGCTCGTCGACACGCTCGGAACGCTCGACGACGCGATCGCGATCGCGGCGGCAATGGCGGGCGGCAAGCCGGGCGAGGGTGTGAGCGAGACGCACTATCCAAAGCAGCTCTCGTTCTGGGAGGCCGTGCAGGCGGGCGAATGGATGATGGCCCGCGAGGCGCTGGCCAGGACGATCTGGCACGACGCGACCGAGCCCGTCCGGAGCGGCTTCGAGAGTCTCGAGATCTGGTTCTCCGGCACGGAGCTCGCGGTCGACGAAGGAGCGCTTCCGTGAGCCTGCTCGTCCGCGGGGGGGAGATCGTCACCGCGACCGACCGCTACGTCGCCGACATCCTGGTCGACGGCGAGCGCGTGGTCGCGATCGGGCAGGACCTGAAAGCCGAGGTCGATCGCACGATCGACGCGCGCGGGCTCCTCGTGCTGCCGGGCGGCGTGGACGTCCACACCCACATGGACCTGCCGTTCGGCGGCACGTTCGCGTCCGACGACTTCGAGACGGGAACGGTGGCGGCCGCGCACGGGGGAACGACCACGATCATCGACTTCGCGGTCCAGGGGATGGGCGAGCCACTCCAGAAGGCCTACGAGACGTGGCGCTCGAAGGCCGAGGGCAAGGTCGCGATCGACTACGCGCTCCACATGATCGTGCGCGATCTGCCGGAGGCGCGGCTTCCCGACATGGACGAAATGATCCGCGAGGGTGTGACGAGCTTCAAGCTCTTCATGGCCTATCCGGGCGTGTTCATGGTGGACGACGCGACGATCTTCCGCGCGCTCAAGCGCACGGGCGAGAACGGGGGCTTCATCTGCATGCACGCGGAGAACGGCGGCGTGATCGACGAGCTCGTGCGGAAGGCGCTCGCCGACGGAAAGAAGGCTCCGAAGTACCACGCGCTCACGCGCCCGGCCGAGGCCGAAGGCGAGGCCACGGGGCGCGCGATCGCGCTCTCCGAGATGGCGGGCGTGCCGATCTACATCGTTCATCTCTCGGCCGCACACGCGCTCGCGAAGGTGAAGGAAGCGCGCGACCGCGGGTTGCCGGCGTATGCCGAGACCTGTCCGCAGTACCTGTTCCTCTCCTACGACAACTACGAGGAGCCGGGTTTCGACGGAGCGAAATACGTGATGTCGCCACCGCTTCGCCCGAAGTGGCACCAGGACGAGCTGTGGAAGGGCCTCGCGGCGGACGATCTTTCGGTCGTCTCGACCGATCACTGTCCGTTCTGCATGAAGGAGGGCTACGCGGGCCTGCCGAAGCAGAAGGAGCTCGGCATCGACGACTTCTCGAAGATCCCGAACGGTGCGCCCGGCGTCGAGACCCGGCTTTCGCTCATCTACGACGGCGGCGTGCGCGGCGGACGCATTTCGCTCAACCGCTTCGTCGAGCTCGTCTCGACCGCGCCCGCGAAGCTGTTCGGTCTCTTTCCGAAGAAAGGCACGGTGGCCGTCGGATCGGACGCCGACCTCGTCCTCTTCGATCCGAACGCGAGTACTGTGCTCTCGCACAAAACGCTCCACATGCGCGTCGACTACAACCCCTACGAAGGGCGGAAGGTGACCGGTCTCGCGAAGACCGTGATCGCGCGTGGGGAAGTCGTGGTCGAGAACGGCGCCTGGAAGGGCCGCGCTGGCCGGGGGAAATTCCTGAAGCGCGGGACGTATGGCCTCTAACCCGCGGGCGATCGTTCGTTTCGCGCTTCTTTCCGGCGCTCTCGCGGTGGCGGGGCCCGTGGCGCCGGCGGAGGCGGCCACCAAGGCGCGTACCGACGCCTTCACGGTCGAAGCTCCGCCCAATCCCTGGAAGCGCGCGCCGGGCCTCGAGATTCCCGGCCTCCTGAGCTGGACGTACGAGGACTCGAAGGGAGCGAGCGCGCTCCTTCGCCTGTCGTTCGAAGCCGTCCCGGTCGGAACCCATCCGGACTCCGCAATGCGCGATCTCCTCTCGGTCCAGAGACGCGGAATCGCAGGCCAGGTCGACAATCGCGAGGGGATGGAGCGCGGCGCGTTCCAGCCCGACTCGCTGCGCGCGGGCGGGCTCACCTGGTGGGGCTTCCGCGTGCACGTCAAGACCGACCAGCAGGCCGGCGATTCGTATCGCTACTTCGCGCTCCACCCCGAGTTTCCCGCGCGACGGCGCGCGTTCCTCCTCTCGTACGACGAATACGTTCCGAAGAACGGGTCGCGCCCCGGCCGGATCACGGACGCGCGCAAAGTCGCCGCGTCGCTCGTGCCACAGGGCAAGGGTCTCGCTGGAAACCTCGAGGAAGCCTGGCTCGACGGTCGCGTAGCAACGATCGCCGCCCGCATCGACTCCGCCCAGCGGCTATGCTGGAGCATGCGCGCCGACGCCGCACCCTCGTCGCGCTTTCTCGGAGTCGGCGTCGATCTCGCGCTCGAGGGCGACTTCTACGAGCTGAGCGACGTCATCCCGCGCGACAGCCTGGTGGACGCGGCCGCGCTCGACTACGGGAGCGCGTTCGACCGGAACGATGACGGGCGGTATGACCTCACGTTCTCGAGCCGCGGCATGCAAACCACGGAAACGGGATCGCTCGTCGTCATCGTGGTCGCGATCGCCGACGACGACTTCGACGGCAAGGTCGACGGCTGCGTGGTCGAGACCGGCGACGCGGACGGAAACAACCGCGTCGACCATCGCCTGCTCGTGCGCGACACGAATCGCGACGGCGTGCCGGACCGCGCGATCCGCTTCACCGACGCCATCTCCGGCCCGGACGCGGCCCCGGTCAAGATCGACAAGGGCCTCGTGGTCGACCGCCTGACCGAGAGCAAGGCCGATCGGATGGAGTTCCAGCACGAATGGCGCGAGGCCACCCTGCTGCTCGCCGGCCTGAGCGCGGCGGGCGCAGACTGCCGCCCGAAGCGCCCCTGACCTCCTGACCCCCTGACGTTGCAATCCGCCCGGACGCGGTTCCGCTCCCGGGCGAAGGATTGCGGAAGTCGAACCGCGCTTGCAGAACCCGAGTGCCGGTTCGCAAATCACTCTGCCCGAATCCCGAAATTCGCGACACGCAAGTTGTCCAACTCTGCGGAGCGGCCGAAACTCTTTGCATCGGCGGGGGGTCATGGCGATCGGGTTCGTCATGACGGTCGAGAGGGGATTCACGGAGGAACTCATCATGCCACGCAACGGGGTCTCGACGCAGAACCAACGGGATGCATTCTGCGGACGCGTGCGGAGGAGCTTCGAGCTGATCGGGATGCGCGTGATGGAGGTCGACTCGTGCCGGACGGCCACGAAACTGGCCGTAAGCGGCGAGGCCGACGCGATCATCGCCGAGTTCGAGCTCACGGACGGCGACGGGTTCGATCTTTTGACTGCGATTCGAAAATCGGGCGCCACGGTCCCGATCATCCTCATGCCCGCGCAGCAGGACATGCGCGTTCCGGCGACCGGAACCCGGGGCAGGAACGGCGCGGCCAAGGCCGCCCCGCCGGGAACCGCGGCGTCCGCCGCCGCCGCGCATCGCGACGATTCGATTCCGACGGTGATGCTCGTTGAGAGTGACGAAGTGCAGCGACTCATCCACCGCCGCGAGCTCGAAGCGGCGGGGCTCCAGGTGGTGGCGGTGCACGACGGCTACAACGCGCTACTCTCCGCGCATCTGTTCCCCGGACGGCTCGATCTGCTCGTGACCGAAGTGCATCTCACCGGTCTGTCGGGACTCGATCTGTGGCGGAAGCTTGCGCGCGACCGCCCCGAGCTCGGTGTCGTCTTCCTCGCCGGCCCGCGTGACGACGTGGCGGCGACGATCGGACACGGCGGCAACCGGAACTGGCATGTGCTCCGCCGGCCGTTCGAACGCGAGGCGCTCGTGAAGCTCGTGGTCGAGAAGACGGCGAGTCTGGCACTCTCCGCCTGACAACGCGTCAAGATCGGAGAGTGAACGGGGGGCCGACGGCTACGGCCCCCCGAACTTTTTCGCGAACCCGGCCTGGATCATCGCGTCGCTGTGCTTCACTGAAAACGCCTCGTCGTCGAAGATATTCGTGAACCCGAGGTGGTACCGGGTTTGGACGACGATCGAGGAGGTCGGGCCCATGCCGATGTCGAGTCCCACTCCGCCCTGCGCTCCGAAGTTGACGGAGTTCGTCGCATCGTCCAGGTCGTCGCTGTCTTCTCCCCCGTTCGACGCTTCGACGTCGAACGTGGATGCGACGCGGAAACCCACGACGGGCCCGAGGTTGAAGAACACTTTCACGTTCGAGTCCGTGGGCGGCCCGACGCGTAGGAGGAGCGGCGCTTCGATGTAGTTCATCTTGACCGTTCCGTCCGCGTTGACGCCGGTCCCCGAGTTCTCGGAGAACTCCCACTTGCCTCCGCGCTGCGAGTAATGCAGCCCCGGCTGGAGCGCGAACGCGGTGCTGATCGGGATCACCACCTCGGCCCCCAGATCGAAACCGGTGCGGGTCTTGGTCGAGGATCCCCATGACGTTCCCGGGAACACGATCTCGAGCTCGTCCGCGATCAGGTCCCCCGCTTCCTCCGCATCACCGGCCAGGGTCGAGAAGTTCCCGCCGCCGGTGATGACGAACTGCTTTTCGGCCGCGCTTGCGGCGTACGGCGCGAGCGCGCCGAACGAAACTGCGAGCACCGCGGCGACAAGAATTCTGAAACGTCCGAAACCCACAGCCACACCTCCGTGGAAGAGCCACACCCCCCGGATGGGACCCGGTCGCACTCTGCGACCGCCGGTGCGCAAGGACATTAGGAATGCCGCGCGCGGATCGTCAATCGTCATCTGTACGGCCGCGCTGCCGGATCGGATGCGGTAGGATGGGGACGTTCCATGATTCAACTCCATGGCATTCGCTATTCGATCGGCGCGCGCGTGCTGTTCGACGATCTCACCTGGGTGCTTGCGCCCGGGGACCGGGTCGCCCTGGTCGGACCGAACGGCGCGGGCAAGACGACGCTCCTCCGGATCCTGCTCGGCGAGTACACGCCCGAGGCCGGCAACCGCGTGCTCGCGCGCGGGACCCGCATCGGCTACCTGCCGCAGGAGGCGGCCGAGAAGTTCGACGGAAGCGTCCTCGACCGCGCGCTCGATGCGCACCGCGCGGTGCTCGACATGCGCTCGGAGCTCGACGCGCTGCACCAGGACCTCGCGGGCATCGCGCCCGAGGATCCGCGCCTCGAATCCCTGTTGGAGCGCGCAGGCGAGCTCCAGCACCATCTCGAGATGCACGACGAGCATGCGCTCGAGCCCGAGGCGCGGCGCGTGCTCTCGGGACTCGGGTTCTCGCGCCGCGATCAGGATCGCCCAATGGCCGAGTTCTCGGGCGGCTGGCGCATGCGCGCGACGCTTGCGGCTCTCCTGCTCACCGATCCCACGCTCCTGTTCCTCGACGAGCCGACGAACCATCTCGACCTGCCCGCGATGGAGTGGCTCGAGGACTACCTCGAGGACTTCCACGGCGGCCTGGTCGTCGTGTCGCACGATCGCGTGTTCCTCGACCGCGTCGCGGACACCGTGCGCGAGCTCGACCGGGGCGAGCTCACCGAATACGCGACATCGTTCACCGGCTATCTGGAGGAGCGCGAGGCCCGGCGGGATCGCGCCGCCTCCTCGAACGAGCAGCTCGACAAGAAGATCGCGCAGCTCACGCGCTTCGTGGAGCGCTTCGGAGCCAAGAACACGCTCGCCTCACAGGCGCAGAGCAAACGCAAGATGATCGCGCGTCTCGAGAAGCAGCGCGTGATCCTGCCGCGGAAGCCGCGCTCGATTCGATTTCAGTTTCCGGCGCCGCCGCACTCCGGGCGAACGCTCGTCCGGCTGCGGGAGGCCTCGTTCGGCTATGGAGCGGGTGACGTGTTCTCGGACGCAAGCCTCGACCTCGACAAGGGGGACAAGGTCGCGATCGTGGGCGCGAACGGAGCCGGGAAGACGACGCTCCTCCGGTTGATCGCGGGCCAGCTCGCGCAGCGGACGGGCACGCGCGAAATCCCCGCGCACACGAAACTGGCGTACTTCGCGCAGCACGCGGCGGAGGTGCTTGACGGCAAGCTCACGGTGCTCGAATCGCTCGAGGACGTGGCGTCCATGGACTGGCAGCCGCGTCTTCGTGGCCTGCTCGGGAGCTTTCTGTTCGAGGGCGACGACGTGTTCAAGCATGTGCGCGTGCTCTCGGGCGGGGAGCGGCAGCGCGTGGCGCTCGCGCGCATTCTGCTCGAGCCTGCGAACCTTCTGCTCCTCGACGAGCCGACGCATCATCTCGATCTCGCCGGGAAGGAGGTGCTCGAGAACGCGCTCTCGCAGTATCCCGGAGCGGTCGTGGTCGTCACCCACGACCGATCGCTCATGGCGAGTCTCGCGACGCGCGTCATCGAGGTCGAGGGCGGACGCGTGCGGCTCTATCCGGGCGGATACGACGACTACGAAGCGGCCCGGATCGCGCGCGCGAAAGCCGAGAGCGGGCAGGTGCCGGTGCCCACGCCCGCGCCGGGTCCGGGGCCGGGGCCGGATCGGGCATCGGGGCCAGCGCCCGCAGCCCGTGCGGCGAAGGTCGCGGCGGACGGTCGGACGAACGAAGCGGGTCGCAAGCCGCAAGCGCGACCGACGCCCGCCGAGCGTGAACAGGAGCGCAAGGCACAGGCCGCGAAGAAGCGCCGTGAGCGCGAAGCTCCGCGCATCGAGAAGGAGATCGAGGAGCGCGAGCGTGAAATCGGCGAGGTCGAGACTCTGCTTGCCGATCCCGCCGTCTACGCGGACGGAACGCGCGCGCGCGATCTGGTCAAGCGCTACGAAGTGCTGCGCTCGGAGCTCGATTCGCTGTGGCAGAAGCTGGAGGAAGCATGATCTCGCGCGGGAAGCGGACTTCGGCGAGCCGCGGCCGACGGCGTGCGACGGCCGGGGCCGATGAGGACTTCAGGATCGTGACCGCAACAGCCCAGGACGCGCCGGCACTCGCGGCCATCCGCGTGGCCGTGGCCGAGCGCCTGACGCGGGACTTCGGCAAGGGCCACTGGTCCTCGGCCGGGACGGAGCGCGGCGTGTTGCGCGGCATCACGACGGCGCGCGTGCTCGTCGCGCGCAGAGGCTCGACGATTCTCGGCTCGCTTCGTCTTGAAACGAAGAAGCCGTGGGCGATCGACGTCGCATATTTCACGCGCGTCCCGCGGCCGATCTATCTGCTCGACATGATGGTGCACCCCTCGCTCCAGCGACAGGGAGTCGGCCGGCGACTCCTCGTGGCCGCCGAAGAGGTCGCGAAGGCCTGGCCCGCACAGGCCATCCGACTCGATGCGTACAATCACGCGGCCGGTGCGGGTGACTTCTATGCGCGCAGTGGATTCCGCGAAGTCGGCCGGGTAACCTATCGTGGAGTGCCGCTCATTTACTTCGAGCGCTTGCTCTGACGGGGAGCAAAGGAGGACGCGCGATGGAACGGAAGGCGGAAGCTCGCTGGACCGGGGATCTCAAGTCCGGCAAAGGTCATCTGAAGCTGGGCAGCGGTGCGCACCATGGATCTTACACGTACCTGAGTCGCTTCGAGGACGAGTCCGAAATGAATCCGGAGGAGCTCCTCGGGGCCGCGCACGCCGCGTGCTACTCGATGGCGCTCGCCCATGCGCTCGCGCAGGCCGGGCACCCCGCGAAGAGCGTGGATACGACCGCCACGGTCCATCTCTCCAAGGTCGGTGGCGGCTTCAGCATCTCGGGCATTGACCTTGTGACCCGTGGCATCGTTCCCGGAATCGCCGCGCCCGAGTTCCTGAAGCTCGCCGAAGAGACGAAGACGGGCTGCATCGTCTCGCGGGCGCTCTCGGCCGTGCCGATGACGCTCGACGCCCAGCTTCTCCCCGGTTAGCGGACAGCGGCGGCAACCGCGGGAGTCCGTCGGTTGGCGTCGCGCGGTCGCTTCGAACTTCTCCTGTCGAAGCTCTTCCTTCGCCGAAGTTTTTTTGACTCAGTGCGCGATTTTTTCTTGACCGGTTCTGGCAGCCCGATCGGCTTCTGTTCCGGACTGCTTCAGGAATGGCGCGTCACGACGTCTCAGCCCGATTCGCGGGCGCCATCGCCTTCCGATCCAAGCGAGATCTCATTTCACCTCGTGATAAGCGCATAGCGGGCGCGTGCCGCCGCCAAATTCCTGTGTGATACAAGAGGAGTGCCCCACCCCGCCTGGTCATCGACCGGGCCAGACATCAAGGTGCGCCCCCGAGGAGTCTCCCTCATGCGTACCTACGCGCTGACCCATCTCAGCGACGATGCCCTGATTCACGGTCTGCACACGCTGGTCAACCAGGATCGAGCCACGACGGCGGCGCTCCTGGCCCATATCGCCGAGGTCGATGCACGCCGGCTCTACGCGCCGGCGGGGCACCCCTCGATGCATGCCTACTGCGTCGGCGAGCTGCACTTCTCCGACGACGCGTCCTACAAGCGAATCCAGGTCGCTCGGGCGGGCCGGCAGTTCCCGGTCCTCCTGACAGCCATTGCCGACGGCCGGTTGCACATGACGGCGGCGCGGTTTTTGGCGCCGCATCTCACGGACGAGAACGCCGCGGAGCTGATCGAGGTGGCGACGCATCACTCCGTGTCGGAGATCGAGAGTGCCCTCTCCCATCGCTGCGGACGCGGGCAAGACCAACTGGTCTTGGAACCAGTTGAGTCTCAAGACTCCGGTTCCTCCGATGAACTGGTCTCAAGACCCGTTGGCTCGTCGGGTCAACTGGTCTCAAGACCAGTTGACTTGCCGGTTTCGCCGTCAGCGGGAGAGTCATTCGAGATGCCGCAAGCGCGCATGTTGCTTAAGCTTGCGATCGCGGCCGAGACCTATCAGAAGCTCGAGTACGCACGGGCACTGCTGAGCCACGCGGTCCCCTCGGGGGATGCCGCGACAATCTTCGACCGTGCACTCGACGCTCTGATTGTCCGGCTCGAGAAGCGGAAGTTCGCGGCGGGGGTGAAGCCGAGCTCACTCCAGGCGTCCCCGGCCCCTCCCCAGACCCAGGCTCCAAACAGCCGGACCCCCCAGCGTACGACGGTCCGGGACCGCCTTGTTCCGGCGCAGGTCCGACGCGCCGTGTGGGAGCGCGATCAGGCCCGGTGCGCCTTCGTCAGTGAGACCGGTCATCGCTGCGAGGCCACGAGGTTTCTCGAGTTCGACCACATCGACCCGGTGGCGCGTGGCGGTCAGGCGACGGCTGCCCAAATGCGTCTTCTGTGCCGCACTCACAATCAATATGAGGCGGAGCGCGTGTTCGGCAGGGCCTTCATGAGCGAAAAGCGCATGGAGGCACAACGGATTGCGGCAGAGAAACGCAGCGATCCGCAGGAGGACGTGATCGCTGCGCTGCGGGGACTTGGACTTCGTGCGGGCGAGGCTCGGCGAGCGGTCGAGAACGCCGGGGCGTCTGCGTCAGCCAGTCTCGAGGAACGCCTGCGAGCCGCTTTGAGGCAACACGGCGGAGGGGGGACTCACATTCCAGCTCCGGCGCCCGCCTAGATCCGCTTGCGTCCCCGACGTGTCGTGCTCGCGGCCCGCGGTCGGCGGCCATGCGACGTCGACGAACTCGCCGATCCGCTGTGTCCGCCTGATCCGTGCGAGCCGGCACCGTGCGAGCCGGAGCCATGCGCATGCGAGCCGCCGCTGCGCGTGACCGCCGCTCCGGGCGAGAAAACGACCGTGCGGGAGACCGTGCGTCCGCCGCTGTCGCCGCGCCCTGGGCCACCACGCCCAGCGCCGCCGCGCCC
>JBOHUC010000148.1:0-1752 GCA_050733935.1 Candidatus Eiseniibacteriota bacterium
CGCCTCGGGGTCGCAGGCTTCCCGGGCCGCCCGGCGCGCGGCCCCGCGCGGCTGATCGGGCCCGCCGATCGGGCGCGGACCCGCGCTGACCGCGGGCTCTTGGAATCCGACCCTTCCGCATCTGTCAGGCCCTTGTCAGATCGCTCGTTGGCGGTTTAGACTTTAGTTCGCGAGATGGCCCCTTTGGGCCATCGCGTGATTCGTCGATTGCCAGCACGGATGCCCCCGGGGATCCCCCACATTCCGGAGTCGCCGTCGTCGCGCCGGTCACGGCCGGACGTCGGGTCATTGCCCCAGGTCCTGACGGAACAGAACGGTCGCTGAACGGCTGGATTCACTGAGCTGTCGCATTCCGAAACCTGCCGCCCTCGAAGGTTTCGGCCAGCGGCCACAACTCTTGCTCGGGACGGACGCATGCCGCGCCGCTTGGCACTGGGGGCTCTCGGCCTCCTGCTTTTGATCACACCGACCTCAAAGCTCGAAGGCGCCGTTCCGCCTCCGGAGGCGAAGCCACTTCCGCGCGCGACCGAGCATGCGATCGCGTCGGGAAGTCTCGCAACGAGCGCACGTGTGTCCGGCGTTCCGTTTGCCGCGACCAGCGGCGCGAACGGATCGGACGAAGAGTCTCCCGTGAGCGGCCGGGTCATCGAACTGCCCGAGGAAATCGTGCGCGCGGGCGGAGTTTCGTTCGACGATCGAGGCGGAGTGAAGTTCGCCGTGCCGTCGAGCGAAACCCAGCGCCTGCCCGGTGGATTCGCCGACCCGCTTCGTTTCATGCAGATGATGCCGGGCGTGACGAACGATTCGGACTTCGACGGACTCCTGTACGTGCGGGGCGGCGACGGGGGACAGAACCGGATCCTGCTCGACCGTGTGTCGGTGAGCGACGCATACCACTTCGGCGGAGTCGTGAGCGTGCTCAACACCGACGTGATCGATCGCCTCGAGTTCATGCCAGGCGGCTACACCGCGGAGTACGGCGATGCGCTCTCGGGCGTGCTCTCGGTCAAGCGCCGCATCGGAAACGTCTCGGACGTGCGCGGCACGGCGTCGCTCTCGGTCCTGACGGCGAATGGCACGGCCGAGGGACCGCTCGGGAACGACGCCAAGGGCTCCTGGCTCGTCGCCGCGCGGCGCTCGTTCATCGATCAGGTGCTCGAGGGTCGAACCGCCGGTCCGACAGCCCTGCCGTCGTACTGGGACATGGACGCACGGCTCTTCCGCCGCTTCGGGACGCACGACGTGCGCGTGGGATTTCTGCGCTCGGGCGACCGGTTGTCGGCGCGGCTCTCGGACACGTTCACGTTCACGCCCGCCGAGTCGAGCGGCCTCACGTGGGACCGCACGATGACGCTCGCGAGCCTGAACTGGGAGCATCCGGGCGAGATCTGGAATCTGTCGCAGGCGATCGCGTACAGCTGGCGCGACCAGTCGGTCGACCTCCTGGGCGGATTGCCGCAGCACGCGTCAGCGGACACGCGCGCGTTCGATTGGCGGTTCGACGGGAAGCGCCCGGCGGGACGCGTCGTGTGGGGAACCGGTGCCCAGCTCACCCATACGCACACGATCTACGACCTCGACATCAACCGGCTCTCGGTGCTCGAGCCGGACCGGCGGTCGAATCCGCGCTCTCCGCTCGACACGGCGCGCGTCGTGACGAGCTACGAGGGCCGGAACGTCTATCTCGCGGGCTACGGTCAGGCCGACGTCGCACTCGCGGATTCGGCGGTCACGGTCACGGCGGGCGTGCGC
>JBOHUC010000149.1:0-28991 GCA_050733935.1 Candidatus Eiseniibacteriota bacterium
CCGCCGTACGCACCCGGAAAGTGGCTCGAGAGCATCGCGAACAGGACGGGAAACGTCATGTAGCTGTTGTGCACGGAGCGCCGCTTCGCCGTTTCGCCGAGCGTGAAGTCGGGCGTCTCACCGCGCGTCGTGGCATCGATCATGCGCTGCTGCGCCGGAAGGATGCGCATCCACACGTTCGCGGTCATGATCGTCCCGAGAACCGCGCCGAGATGGAGGAACGCGGCACGTCCCGAGAGCGTCGAGCACAACAGAACGACGAGGCCGACGAGAAGGAGCAGCGAGATCGCGAGCGCGATCGGCTCCCGCGATCCGTGACCCCACGACCACAGCACGTCGTACACGAGCCAGCCGACGACGAGCGATCCGAGACCGATCGCGATCGCAGCTCCGACGCCCAGCTTCGAGATCGCCGGATCGAGGAGGTAGAGTCCGCGCGTGCTGTAATAGACGAGGCCGAGCAGCGCGACGCCGCTCAGCCACGTGATCGCCGCCTCCCATTTGAACCAGTGGAGCGTGCGCGGCATCCGGCCGGGCCCCACCTTCCGCCGCTCGACCCGGTAGAATCCGCCGCTGTGGACCATCCAGATCGAGCCTTCGAGGTCCGGATCCGCATTCCCGTGCGCTCCGGACGGGTCGAGGCGCTCGAGATGGCGGTCGAGCCAGATGAAGTAGAACGAGCTTCCGATCCAGGCGATTCCGGCGATCAGATGCGTCCAGCGGATCGCCAGATCGAGCCATTCGTGGGCGGACATGGCCGGCATTCTGCACAAGAAGCGCGTCGCGTGCACGCGGATGTTGATCGGATGCACGCGAACGGACTACAGTGCGTCCCAGTCGCACCCCCCGAGAGGTCCCGCCCGGAGAGCGCATGAGCTCCGTCCTCATCGTGGACGACGATCGTGTCACGCGTCAGTTGAACCGCGCGGTGCTCGAGGCCGCCGGTCATGCCGTGACCACCGCCGCCAGCGGCAGCGAAGGGCTCGACGAATTCCGTCGTCAGCCCTGCGACCTCCTCCTCGTCGACGTCTGGATGCCCGGCATGAACGGGCTCGAGCTCCTCGGCCGCCTGCGCGCGGAGAAGCCCGATCTCAAGGCGGTCGTCCTGACCGCGGACGAAACTCCCGAGACGCTCCTGTACGCGATTGCCGAGCAGGCGTACGCGTTCGTCAAGAAGCCGGTCACGCCGGCCCTTCTCGTCGAGCGCGTGAGCGAGGCGCTTGCGGCTCCGCCCGGCGTAAGGCCGATCCAGGTCCTGTCCGCGAAGCCCGAGTGGATCGAGCTCCTCGTTCCCTGCGACCGCGCGACCGCCGGACGCATTCAGGAGTTCATGGCCCAGCTCGACACGGACATGCCTTCCGCCGTGCGTGACTCGATCGGCCAGGCGTTTCACGAGCTCCTCATGAACGCGGTCGAATGGGGCGGGAAGTTCGATCCGAACCGCTTCGTCCGCATCGCGACTCTGAGAACGAAGCGCATGATCCTTTACCGTATTCAGGATCCGGGCGAAGGATTCCGCTTCGACCGGCTCGATCACTCCGCGGTGGGAAACGCGCCCGCTTCTCCGAATGCGCCGCCGCTCGAGCACGTCGAGGTGCGGGAGCAAATGGGGCTCAGGCCCGGCGGATTCGGACTCCTCATGGCACAGGCGCTGGTCGACGAGCTGATCTACAACGAGAGGCAAAACGAGGTCGTGTTCGTGAAGTACCTGAACGGCGCCGGCTCGGCCGGCACACAGTCGGCGACACCGTCCGCATCGACGGCACCGTCCGGACCATCCGGACCTTCCTCCGAACGCTAGCCTCCTAGCCGACGAACGCGGTCAATTCCCTCGTCACCCGAAGGATCTCTTCCCGGAGCTCCGCCGCGAGCGCGGCGGCGCCGATGAAGTTCCGCGCACGGCTGCGAAGCTGAAGATCGTGCGCGAGTGCGGCCGCTTTCGTGGCGCCGAACGTCCCGAGCGTGCCCTTGAGTCCGTGTGCGGCCTGAAACATGTCTTCGGCCTGCTCCTCCCGGATCGCCTGATCGAGCGAGGCGAGGCGCTGCGGACACTCGATCGAGAACAGCCGGACGAGCTCCGCGAGCAGGCTTCGATTCCCGCCGATGTCCTTGAGGAGCCGCGCCGGATCGCTCGTCGGCCGCGGTTCCGGCGCTTGACCGGCTCGCGGGCCCGGCGAGGGCGGAATCGCGTCTCCTGCGCGCTTGGTCTCCTCCGGTCTTCGCGCGACACGCGCGAGCACGGCGATGAGATCGTCGGCCCTGAGAGGCTTCGAGAGGTACTCGTCCATCCCGGCCGCGAGACACCGTTCCCGGTCTCCCTGGAGCGCGTGCGCCGTCATCGCGACGATCGGAACGTGCGGTGCGGTTCCCGTCGTCGTCGCCTCCGCCTCGCGCCGCCGGATCTCGGCGGTGGCCTCGAGCCCGTCCATCTCGGGCATCTGGACGTCCATGAGCACGATCTCGAACCCGCCGCTCATCGCGGCATCGACGGCTTCGCGGCCGGTCTCGACGAGCGTGACGATGTGGCCCTCGCGCTCGAGCAGGTGCTGAACGAGCGTGCGGTTCACGGCGTTGTCCTCGGCCACGAGAACCCGAAGCCGGGGCGCGTCCGGCGCGCGTTCGCCGGCCCGGCGAGCGACCGGGCGGCGCGGGCGAGGCGTGCGCTTTCCGCGCGCGCCCGTTCCGGAGGAATCGCCTGCAGCACCCGCCCCCGAGCCTGATTGAGAGCCGTGCGCGCCGTGCGCCCCGTCGAGCACGGGCCCGCCGAACAGATTGAGGATCGTGTCGAACAGGACGGATTGCTTGATGGGCTTCGTGACGCACGCGGCCATGCCGAGGTCGTCGCACAAATCCACGTCCTTCGGCCGGGCCGACGGCGAGAGCATGACCACAACGGGCGGCGCCGACACGCGGCTTGCATCGTCCCCGCGCACGATGCGCGCGGCCAGCTCGAGGCCGTCCGAATCGATGAGGCGCGCGTCCACAAGCGCGAGACGGAACGGACGATCCAAAGCCGCCGCCTCCCGGAGCGCGGCGAACGCGCTCGCGCTGTCCGGAACGCCGATCGGGAGCATCTTCCACGAGGAGAGCATCTCGGTCAGGATTCCGCGCTGGGTCGGGCTGTCGTCGACGACCAGGACCTTGAGTCCCGCGAGCTCGCGCGCGAGGTGCTCGATCGTCTCGGTCGCCGGGATGTCGAGCCGCGTGAAGCGCGCCGTGAAGTGGAACGTGCTCCCCCTCCCCGGCGTGCTCTCCACTCCGAGCCGCCCGCCCATCATCTCGACGAGCTGGGCCGAGATCGCAAGGCCGAGACCCGTTCCTCCGTACTCCCGCGTCGTCGACGGATCGGCCTGTTCGAACGCCTCGAAGATGCGGCGCTGCTGCTCGACCGGAATGCCGATGCCCGTGTCCCGGACGCTGAACCGGAGAGCGGTGTCGCGCCCGAAGTCCACCTGGTGCGTGACCTGAACGACGACCTCGCCCTTCTCCGTGAACTTGAGGGCGTTGCCGACCAGGTTGAAGATCACCTGCCGGAGCCGCGCCGCGTCTCCGACGAGGCGGTCCGGCACGTCGGCCGCAACGCTCGAACCGAGCTCGAGGCCCTTCTGGTCGGCCCGGAGCGCGAGCGTGCGAAGCGCGTCGTCGAGCGTGTCCCGGAGCCGGAATTCGTGCGACTCGAGCGCGAGCTTCCCGGCCTCGATCTTCGAGAAGTCGAGCAGGTCGTTGATGAGATCGAGGAGCGCGTCGGCCGCTTCGTGGGATGCGGAGAGGTAGTCCCGCTGCGTCTTCGAAAGGTCCGTATCGAGCGCGAGCTCGGTCATGCCGAGGATCGCGTTCATCGGCGTCCGGATCTCGTGGCTGATGTTCGCGAGGAACGCGCTCTTCGCCTGGTTCGCCGACTCGGCGGCCACCTTCGCCTTCTCGAGCTCGGCGGCGACCTTCTTCCGGTCGGTCACGTCGCGCCCGGCCGCGAAGATCGCGCGCCTCTGCGTCGCGCGCGAGACGCTCCACTGGAACCAGCGGAACGCCCCGTCCTTTCCCCGCACACGATTCTCGAACGCAGTCGTCTGCGTGCCGGCGACGAGCTTCGCGACTTCGGCCTCCGTCGCCGCGCGATCCTCGGGATGCACGAGATCGAGATAGGGCGTCGCCGCAAGCTCCTCCGGCGAATAGCCGAGCGTGTGCTCCCAGGCGGGATTGAAGCGGCGGAAGAGTCCATCGAATCCCGCGATCGCGAGCAGGTCGCTCGACATCGCGAACAGCTGGTCGAGCTCCTCCTGCGCACGCTTGTGCTCGATGAACTGTCCGACCTGCCGGCCCAGCGAGGCCATCATGGCGAGCAGGCCATCGTCGGGCTCGAGCCTCTGGCGGCTGAAGAACTCGACCACGCCGAAGAACCGCCGGCGAAGGAAGATCGGCACGCCGATCGCAGCGTGGAGTCCCTCGCGCTCGGCCACCGGGGCGCGCGGGAAGTTCGAGTCTCGGGTCACGTCCGCGACCCAGACCGGCTCCCCGAGCACCCACACGCGGCCGGGCAGCCCGACGCCGGGCGCGAACGTCATGTTGCGCGAGACCGCATCGAATTCGCTCAACGCCGGGCCCGGCGCACGCCAGGACTCGACGCAGCGGAGCACGTTGTGCTTGCTGTCCACGCGCCAGACCGCGCCGTGATGCCAGCCCAGGCTCTCGCACACGACCTGGAGGAGCCGCGGCGTGGCTTCGGCGATGGTCGCGGACTCGGAGAGGATCCGAAGAAGCGTGGCGTGCGCCTGGAGCGCGACCTTCGAGCGGTTCCGATCCTCGGCCGGCGGGACGGGTTCGACGGGCGCGCCAGGGGCAGCGTCGGAGAGGGAGTCGGGCTTCGAAGGACGACCAGCCATGGCTTGCTCCGGCTTGCGGGGAGGGCTCGAAACTCTCACGCGGGGTTGCCGGGGTCAAGCCGCGCGGTCCGCGAGGAACCGCGAGGAACCGCATCATGGAAGGACGTGCGGGAAATGGCGGGTGCGCGCGCCTCGTATGGTCCCGCGCGCTCGATCACTCGAATCCTCGAATCGTGCGCGCACCCGTCACGCGGCACCATGCCCGATCCCTGTGACAGTTTCGTGACGGTCCGGTGAAAGTGGGATGACTTCGTCGCGCTTCGGGCATAGACTCGAAGCGCCTTCGAGGCCACGGCAGGTCCGCATGATCCGTTGCCATTCGCGAACGCGCACTGCACGCGCCCGTCGAATCCCGCCGCCACACCTGGCGACGTTCGTCGTCCTTGTCCTTCTGAGCTCCGGCGCCGGATCCTCGAGTGCCAACGGGCTCTCTGCGCGCGCGAGCACTGGGTCCGGAGAAGCAACGCCCGTCGACAGCTCGGACGTGGTCTTTGTCTCCCTCATCGAATCCACCTACATCCGGCAGCTGCCACACCCGATCTTCTTCTGCCGCGTCATCCTGAGTGAGCCTTTCGTCCTTGGTCCTTCGAACCTGTTTCCGATCGCAATTCGGTGGCTCGTGATCGGCCTCCTTGCCGCGCTCGCAAGCACGCTCATGAGCGCGGGACTTCAGCTTCGTGAACGCGAGAGCGCGAGAGCCAAGGCGAGCATGAAGCTCAGATCCGCGACCGCATGCGACGCGAGCGGAACGGCGAGGCCGCCGAGCTGACGCGCAAGTCGTCGCCAACCCATGGCGACCACACAGAGTCCAAGCACGGCGAGCACGACCGCGATCCACGGAACGAACAACGCCAGGACGAGGCCGTGATAGCCGGCGAACGCGCAGTCCGTGAGACCCGGCCGGCGCACAGCCGGCGCGAGAAAGCCGCGCCAGTACGCCTCTTCGATCACCGGGTGCACGGTCGAATAGTAGAGGACAAACGCGAACCAAGAAGGCCCCGCGAGACCGAAGCGCGCGAGCGCCTGAGCCAGCACTTCTCCCCCGAGGCCGAGCGTGGACTGAAGGAACAGGAACGCCGGCCCGAGCGCCGCCGAGACCGCAAGCGCGCCGAGTCCCCACGTCGGGCTCCATCCGAGACGAAGCGCCGTCCACGCGTTCCGCGCACGCGCGGTTGCGAGCACGGCGAGCATGCCCGCGTGGTAGAGGAGGATCGCGGCCCAGGCGCTCTCGAGGAGATAGAGGCCGACCGGAATCGTGAGATAGGGAACGAACGGCGCGAGCCGGAGGATCAGGAGCCGGTCCGGCGGGTCGCTCACGCGACGGGCTCGAGCCGCCGCGGCCGCGGCCCCCGCCGGATCGCGCCATGCACCGGGACGTACTCGAGCTCCCGGCCCTCCCGCACGCAGCGGAGCAGAAGCCCGCCGCGGCTCATGTCTCCGCGCCCCACGAAGTCGCTCGGAAAGCACAGACGCCCGCCGAGAATGCGATCCAGCACGCCGACGTACTTGTCGCTCGCGATGCTTCCGAGAAGGACCGCGAGGCCGTCCTCCCCAAGTCGGTTCGCGAGCGCCCGGGCGTCCCGGGCGAGCGGATTCCGAAATCCCGGATCGTCGGCATTGACGCCGATCGACGCGATCTCACGAAGGTCCCGCACGGAAACTCGACGCTGCGCCGGTACGAGTCCGCGGCCGGGAACGATCACGAGCACTCCCGATCGTCCCCGAGGGCTGCGCTCGAAAGTGCTCGCGTAGGCGAGCTTTCCCCGGAAGTAGAGCCCGCTCATGAAGCTCATGGCTTCGCCGAGAGGGATGCCTCCGCGGCGAAGCCGAATGGCGAGCGGAAACGAGGCCTGCGGATCGACGAGCCACTGCGCCCGCTTCCCTCCGGAGTGAGCCGGCGAGAGCAGGAAGACGATCTGGGACATGTTGCGATTGTAGCCGGAGTCGGCGCGAGGCGCGCTCGTCCGCCGCCGGTCGTCCGGCGGGCCGTCTACTTTAGTGACCGGTCGCCACTCCGATGTCGCCCCCGGCGTGAACGGGGCGCATCGCAGTCGGCCGCCGGATCCGCGCATCGAGGCTCACCGGACCGGCTCCCGCCGCCGCAAACAGGAGGAAGATGAAACAGAAAAGCGCCGCGGCCTCTCCCCGATTCTGGAGGGGCAGCGGTCCGTTCGGAAAGTGGGCCATGAAGTACGCGACGGCCATCTCGCCTGACAGAAGGAACGCGACGGGACGCGTGAGAAGTCCGAGCATGATGAGCGTCCCGCCGACGAGCTCGAGCACACCGGCGACCAGCATGAGCGGCGGGAGGTCTCCCCCTCCGCCTCCGCCTGCACCGCCGAACCAGCCTAGAAGTTTCTGTCCGCCGTGCTGCAGGAACAGGAATCCCGTGACGATGCGCAGAAGCGTGTAAGCAGTCGTTGTCCACCTGTTGGTGTTCATTTCGATCCTCCGCTGCGAGGTCCGGTCAGGAGCCTCACTTGTAGTTCACCACTTCGACCTGTCCCTCGCGCCGCAGCACATTGATGCCCACGTCTTCGGTGTGCCGGCGGAGCAGGAGGTCGATGCGCGCGTCCCCGACCTTGAGACCCAGGATTTCGACCTCGCGCAAGGACGGCGGCAGGAACGGGTGCTGGAACGTGACACGCTCCTGCCGAGCGTCGATCGAGAGCCCGAGGCACGCTTCGAGCAGCATGAACACGGCCCCCGAGGCCCAGGCCTGCGGCGAGCAGGCGACGGGGTAGAGCGTCGGGCCCTCCCCCATCCGGCGCGGGAAGCCGCAGAAGAGCTCGGGCAGCCGGTGCAGGTCCACGAACAGGGTCGCGTCGAACAGTCCGGTGAGAATCCGCAACGCGTCGTGCCGGTATCCGTAGCGCGCGAAGCCCGAGGCGAGCATCGCGTTGTCGTGCGGCCACACGGATCCATTGTGGTAGGACATCGGATTGAAGCGCTTCTCACGCGTTCCGAGCGTGCGGACGCCCCAGCCCGAGAACATCTCCTCGCCCATGAGACTCGCAACCAGGCGCCCGGCGCGCTCGGGACTCGCAATGCCAGTGTACAGGCAGTGGCCGGCGTTCGAGGCGCGCACGCGGCAGGGCTTCTTCTGACCGTCGAGCGCGAGCGCGTAGGTCGCGAGGTCCTCGCACCAGAACGCGTCGTCGAACCGCGAGCGCAGGCGACCGGCACGCGCTTCGAGCTCGGCGGCCCAGTCGTCCTCGCCGAGCACGCGGGCGAGCCCGGCAGCGCCGAGATAGGCGGCGTACGCGTAGCCCTGGACCTCGCACACGGCCACCGAACCACCGGGAAGCGTGCCGTCGGCGTGCGAGACGGAGTCGAACGAATCCTTCCAGCCCTGGTTGACGAGGCCCCGCGGAGACTGCTTCGCGTACTCGATGAAGTCGTCGCCGTCCCGGTCGCCGCACGCGATGATCCAGCGGATCGCAGCCCGGATGTTCGGCCACAACTCATCGATCAGGGCACGATCGCCTGTGCGCTCGAAGTACGCGCTCGCGAGCATCACGAAGAGCGGCGTCGAATCTACACTTCCGTAATAGCGCCCGAACGGGATCTCGCGCAGGGCCGCCATCTCGCCGTGGCGCGCTTCGTGGAGGATCTTCCCGGGCTCGGCATCGTCTTCCGGCACCGTCTCAGTGGCCTGGGTCGAGGCCAGGAACGTGAGAACCCCGCGTGCCAGGGCGGGATTCACCCACAGCATTTGAAGCGCGGTGACCGCGCCGTCCCGGCCGAACGGCGTGCAGAACCAGGGAACACCGGCGTAGGGATAGGGTCCGCCGGGAGTCTCGGTGACCATCATGTGGAGGTCCGAGATCGCGCGGTTCACCCAGTCGTTGAACTGCTCGTTCGAGGTGAAGATCCGGCACTCGTCCGCGCGATTCGTCTGCGCCGCGTCGAGCGCCTTTTGCGTCGCTGTCTCGTACGTGGCGTGCGTCACGTTCGTGGCGTCCATGCTCTCCCGGCCGCCCTGGCCGTCCCGGTCGAGCCGAGCGTCCCGGGCTTCGGTCACGATCCCGGTTCCCGAAACACATCGCACGGTGAGATAGACCGTCTTCTCCTCGTTTCGCTCGAGGTGGAGATCAAATCGCGCGGCTTCTCCGCTCAGGTCGGCCGGCGCGGGCTCGAACTCGAGGCGCACCGAGCGCACGCGCCCGTCGACTCCTTCGTACCCGAGCACGATGCGGTCGGATTCGACGAGCGGGTCACGCAACCGGCCGCGTTGCACGCGCCGCGTCCCGCGCACCTCGAACACGTCGGCGAAGTCCGCGCCGAACGCGAGGGAGAACGAGATGTCCACGGCCTGAAGCGCGTAGTTCGTGATGCGGAGCCGCTCGTACGCCGCGCCGTTCCACAGGAACTTCGAGCGGAAGAAGTGCACGGCGCCGCGATTCACGAACCCGCCGTCCTGACTTGGTGCTGCGGGATTCGTGAAGTCGACGAGCAGGAGCGAGTTGTCCTCCTTGATGGTCGAGCTCAGGAGAAGCGGTCGCAGACCTTCGACCAGGAGCTCGAGGCGCGAAAGGTAGCGCGTGCCCTCGTGGTAGAGGCCCTGCTCTCCGAGCCCGACGGGCTGGACGTCGCCGTTCCGGTCGAACACCCCGAACGTCTCGCCCTGCTTGAGCACGCGCGTCCGCTCGTCCACGCGCGCGGACGTTGCCAGGATGTAGAAGCGATCGTTGACATGGATGATCTCACCCACGCGGGCCTCCCGAAGCTGTCGGCGGGGTTGAGGACGTCGGCGGCGTCGAGACCAGCGGCGCGGGCAGCGCGCGATAGACCTCGACGTATTCGCGCGCCATCCGTTCGACGGAGAAACGCTCTTCGAAGACCTCACGGCAGCGGCTCCGCGAGATCGATGGAATGCGCGCGACGGCCTCGACCGCCTGGTCGACGTTCTCGACCACGAATCCGGTCTCGCCGCCCGCCATCACTTCGGGAACCGATCCGCGGCGGAACGCGATCACGGGCGTGCCGCATGCGAACGATTCGATCATCACGAGCCCGAACGGCTCGGGCCAGTCGATCGGGAAGAGAAGGGCGTGGGCCCCGCCCAGGAACTCGCTCTTGGCGTCCTCTCCGATCTCGCCGATGTACTCGATGCCGGGCTGCCCGAGGAGCGGTTCGATCGTGGATTCGAAGTACTCCTGATCCGACGGGTCCACCTTCGCGGCGATCCTGAGCGGCCATCCCGCCCGCTGCGCGATCTCGATCGCGCGGTCCACGCGCTTCTCGCTCGAGATCCGACCGAGAAACGCGAGGTACTCGCCGCGACCGGTGCTCGGACGATGGAGATCGAGCGGCAGGCCGTGATGGATCGTGCGCCGCCAGTTCCGGTCCGGGAGGGGGGCGCGCTGCGCATCGGAGATCGACACGAGCGGAAGCTCGCTGTATTCCGCGAACAGCGGTGCAAGCTCGGGCAGGTCGAGCCGTCCGTGGAGGGTCGTCACGGTCGGCACGGGAGAGCGCCGCGCGAGCGGGAAGTGCAGGTGACCGACATGGAAGTGGAGGACGTCGAATTCCCCCCAGCGCGACGCGACCTGCTCGAGCTCGATCAGGTGCCAGGCGAGCGTGTCGGTCCGCCGTCGGCCGTTCGCGTTCCGAAGCGACTCGGGGCTTGCGGACACGAGCTCGGCGGCGGTTTGCGAGTCGGCGCTCGCGAACAACGTGACCTCGTGACCCTGTCGGACCAGCTCTTCAGTGAGGAAGTGGACGACACGCTCGGTGCCGCCGTACTCGCGGGGAGGAACGCTTTCGTGGAGTGGAGCGATCTGGGCGATGCGCATCGTGCCTGGCCCTCCGCGACCATTCTCGCCCGGTCGCCTCCGCAAGCGCTTTCTCGCGCCGCGAAGTGGGGTGGCTCAGGGCACTTGAAGCATAACAAACATTCCGGCCCGTGTTTCCAGTCCTCTTCGGGGCCTCGATCCGCGGGCTCGAATTGACCCTCCTGTCCGGTATGATTTGGCCATGGCTCTCTCCCACTTCCATCCGACCGTGGCCCGCTGGTTCCGCGAGCGGATTGGCGAGCCGTCGGCCCCGCAGGTCGAGGGCTGGCCCCGGATTCGCTCGGGCCGTCACACGCTCATCGCGGCGCCAACCGGAACCGGCAAGACCCTCGCCGCATTCCTGTGGGCCCTCGATGGGTTGCTGCGCCAGGGAGACTCGCTCGCCGACGAATGCGAAGTCCTCTATGTCTCCCCGCTCAAGGCCCTCGGGAACGACGTGCAGAAGAACCTTTCCGCACCGCTCGCCGAGCTGCGCGCGCTCGATCCCGCGTTTCCCGAGGTGCGCGTGCTCGTGCGCACCGGCGACACGCCCGCCGGCGAGCGCACAAAGATGCGCAAGCACCCGCCGCACGTCTTCGTCACGACCCCCGAGTCGCTCTACATCCTGCTCACGAGCGAGGGCGGCCGCACACTCCTCCGCACCGTCCGCTCGGTCATCGTGGACGAAATCCACGCCGTCGCGGGCGACAAGCGCGGGGCGCACCTGGCTCTCTCGCTCGAGCGCCTCGAAGCTCTCGTGACCGGTCCGCTCCAACGTATCGGGCTCTCCGCGACGCAGAAGCCGATCGAGGATGTGGCGCATCTCCTCGTCGGGACCGACCGAGCGTGCGAGCTCGTCGACGTGGGCCACCGGCGCGATCTCGACCTTGCGATCGAAATCCCCGAATCGCCCCTCGAGACCGTCTGCTCGACCGAGACCTGGGACGAGATCGTCGCCCGCATGGCCGACCTCATCCGCGCCCATCAAACGACGCTCGTCTTCGTGAACACGAGGAAGCTTGCCGAGCGCGTGGCCGCCAAGCTCTCGAAGGTGCTCGGGGAGGAGCAGGTCACGAGCCACCACGGAAGCCTCTCACGCGAGCGGCGGCTGGACGCCGAGCAACGACTCAAGGAGGGGAAGCTCAAGGCGCTCGTCGCGACCGCCTCGCTCGAGCTCGGCATCGACGTGGGCGACGTCGATCTCGTGCTCCAGGCCGGAGTGACGCCCTCGATCGCGGTCTTTCTCCAGCGCGTCGGCCGAAGCGGTCACGGCCTCGATCGCACGCCGCAGGGGCGCATCTTCCCGCTCACGCAGGACGAGCTCGTGTGCGCGACGGCCCTCGTCGAAGCCGTCCGCCGCGGCGAGCTCGACCGAACGCCCCAGCCGGGACGGCCGCTCGATGTGCTCGCGCAGCAGATCGTGGCGGCGTGCGTGGCCGAGACGTGGGACGAGGATCGGCTGCTTGCGACGTTCCGCCGCGCCTGGCCGTATCGCGATCTTGCGCGCGAGGACTTCGATGCGCTGGTGCGCCTGCACGGAGCCGATCGTGGAGCGCTCCTTCATCGCGACGCGGTCGGCCGGCGCCTGCGCGCCACGCGCCGCGCACGCATCACCGCTCTCACTTCGGGCGGCGCGATTCCCGACACCGGTCAGTACCGCGTGCTGCTCGAACCCGATGCGACCCACGTGGGCTCGGTGGACGAGGACTTCGCGATCGAGTCGAGCGTGGGCGACATCATCCAGCTCGGAAATGCTTCGTGGCGCGTGCTCAAAGTCGAGCCGGGCGTGATGCGCGTGGCCGACGCGCAGGGTGCACCCCCGACCGTGCCGTTCTGGTTCGGCGAAGCGCCGGCACGCACGCGTGAGCTGTCGGCGGCGGTCGCACGCGTGCGCGTGCACGGCCGCGATCCGGAGTGGACGATGCGCGCGACCGGGACGTCGTCCGCAGTCGCCGAGCCCCTCGCCGCGTACCTCCGCGAGGGTGAGCGTTCCCTGGGCGCGATTCCGACGCCGGAGTGCGTCGTGCTCGAGCGGTTTTTCGACGAAACGGGCGGCATGCAGCTCGTGCTCCACTCGCCGTTCGGCGGCCGAATCAACCGCGCATGGGGTCTCGCACTCCGGAAGCGCTTCTGCCGCGGGTTCGGCCAGGAGCTCCAGGCGGCGGCGAACGAAGAAGCGATCGTGCTCTCGCTCGGCATCCTTCACAGCTTTCCGCTCGAGGACGTGTTCGACTACCTGCACCCCGAGAGTGCGCGCGATCTCCTCATTCAGGCGCTGCTCGCCGCCCCCATGTTCACCGCCCGCTGGCGATGGAACCTCTCGCGCTCGCTGCTTCTTCCGCGCACCCAGAACGGCGGGAAGCGCGTTCCAACTCCGCTCCTCCGGATGCGGGCCGACGACCTGCTGAGCCAGGCGTTTCCCGAGGTGCGCGCGTGCGGCGAGACGCTTCCGCCGGGCGACCTCCCGGTGCCATGGGAGCATCCGATCGTCCGACAGACGATCGAGGATTGCCTGAGCGAGGCCATGGACGCGGACGGTTTCCTCGACGTCCTGCGCGGGTTGCGCGACGGCACGATTCGAAGGGTCGCGGTGGACACGCCGGAGCCGTCGGCCTTTGCGCGCGGAATCCTGAACGTCAAGCCGTACGGATTCCTCGACGACGCGCCGCTCGAAGAACGGCGGACCCAGGCCGTCATGTCCCGTCGCACGCTCGATCCGAAGGCGGCCGACTCCCTGGGCGCGCTCGACCCGGACGCGGTTGCGCGCGTACTCGAGGAAGCGTGGCCCGCGCCCGAGAGTGCGGACGAAGTGCACGAAGCACTCCTGTGGATGGGTTACGTCACGGACGGCGAAGTGTTCGCCTCCGGCTGGCGGCCATGGGTCGAAGAGCTCCAGGCGAACGGTCGCGTCGTGCGCGAAACCGATCTCACCCCGGAGGAGGGCCGCTGGTATGCGGTCGAAGCCGCGCGCGATCCGAAGCTCGTGCTCCTCGGACGACTCCAGGCGCTCGGCCCCGTGGACGCCTCCGACTACGACGCGAGCCAGGCCCTCTTCCTCGAGCTCGAAGCCGAGGGCTCGATCCTGCGCTGCCGCATCGAAGGTCGGCCGGCGTGGTGCGAACGGCGGCTCCTCGCGCGCATTCATCGCTACACGCTCGAGCGTCTCAGGCGCGAGATCGAGCCCGTGAGCGCGGCCGAGCTGTGGCGCTTCCTCGCGTGCTGGCAGCACGTGGATGCGGAGTACCAGCTCGAGGGCCCGCGCGGCGTCGCCGAGGTCGTGCGAAAGCTCGCAGGCTTCGAGGCCCCGGCGGCCGCGTGGGAAGGAAGCCTTCTGCCGTCGCGCGTGCGCGGATACCGTCGCGAATGGCTCGACGAGCTCACGCTCACGGGCGAGGTGGCCTGGGGCCGCCTCTGGGGAGCCGGGAACACGTCCGTGCGGACGACGCCCCTGTGTCTCGTTCCGCGCGCGGACGTCGACGCATGGATGTCCCTGGCCTCGCTGGGATCGGCGTCGCTGGGATCGGCGTCACCGGATTCAACCTCGCTCGCATCGGCCGCGCTGCCCACGGGCCTGGCACCCGCAGACCGCGACTCCCGCGCGCTTTCGACGTACGCGCGCACGATCCTGGACGCGCTCGACGAGCGCGGCGCGAGCTTCACGCAGGATCTCGAGCGCGCCACCGGGCTCCTCCCCTCCCACTTCGAGATGGGGCTCACGCAGCTCATCGGTCACGGGCTCGTCACCTGCGATTCGTACGGCGGGCTGCGCCGGCTCATGACCGCGCCGAGCCGTCGCCAGGGTCCGATGAAGCACGCGCCGCTCACGCCGGCCGGGCGCTGGTCGCGATTCCGCGCGCCGGAGCCCGACGTGGCGCTCTCGTCTCCGCGCGAAACGGATGTCGAATTCGCCGCACGTACGCTGCTCACGCGTTACGGAATCGTCTTCCGCCGGCTTCTCGAGCGCGAGCGAATCCCCGTCCCGTGGCGCGAGATCGTGCGCTTCTATCGCCATCTCGAGCTTCGTGGCGAGCTCCGAGGCGGACGCTTCGTGCAGCGCTTTGCAGGGGAACAGTACGCGCTGCCGGAGGCCGTCGAGCTCCTGCGTCGCCTCCGCCGGCGCGCGACTCCGCCACGCGAGGACATGCACGTGGCTGCCGCCGATCCGCTCAATCTCGAAGGCGTGCTCACTCCCGACGCGCGCATCTCGCCCCAGACTCGGCGGCTCGTGCGGGTCGGCTAGACCGCGTCCCCGGCGAACCCCGCACGCTCACGAACCAACGAATGCGAATCCGGGTCGGAACGAGTGGGTGGTCGTATCCGGGCTGGAAGGGTGCTTTCTATCCGGAGAAGATCGCCGCGAAAGACATGCTGCGCTTCTACGGAACGCGCTTCTCGACTGTCGAGGTCAACAACACGTTCTACCGGATGCCGAAGAAGAACGTCCTCGAGAGCTGGGCGGCCGACGTGCCGGACGACTTCTCGTTCGTCCTCAAGGCCTCGCAGCGGATCACCCACATGCGAAGGCTCAAGGGAGTCGAAGAGCCGCTCGGCTTTCTCGTGAACAACTCGGCGACGCTCGGAGCGAAGCGCGGGCCGTTCCTCATCCAGCTCCCTCCCACTCTGCGGAAGGACGTTCCGCGCCTCGAAACGTTCCTCGCGCTCCTCCCCGCCGACACGCGCGCCGCGCTCGAATTCCGCCATGTCTCGTGGTTCGACGACGAAGTGTTCGCCGCACTGCGCGCGAAGAACGCCGCTCTCGTCATCGACGACACGGGCGAAGAAGGCGATGCGCCGTTCGTCCCGACGGCGGGCTGGGGCTACCTGCGCATGCGACGGATGGAATACAGCGACGCGGATCTCGAGATGTGGCGTGCGCGCATTCGCGAAAGCGGATGGGACGAGACGTTTGTGTTCTTCAAGCACGAGGACGAGCCGAGCGGGCCGCTGCTCGCCGCTCGCTTCCTGCCGCCGGTGGAGCCGCCGCTCGCGTAGGTCGCGATGCTAGCCCGGGACGCCGGGCCCGCCCGCGAAGCCCGCCGCTTCGATCCCCGCTAGCGCACACGCCTCGTCCTGGTCGCCCGTGTCTCCGGAGATCCCGACGGCGCCGACGACTTCCCTGTCCGCGCCGAGGATCAGGACTCCGCCCGGCGACGGAACCATGCGCCCCTGGCTCACAGCCGCGAGCATCGTGATGAACGTCGGGATCTTCGTCGCCCGCTCGGCCAGCTCCCGCGTTCCAAAGCCCATGCCGAGCGCGCCCCACGCCTTACCGTATGCGATGTCGAACCGCACGATGCCGCAGCGGTCCTCGCGCTCGAACGCAATCAGGTTTCCGCCGGCGTCCAGCACGGCGACCGCGAGCGGCGCCAGCTTCCTCCCCCGCCCGGTCGCGAGCGCCGTATCAATGATCGTCTTCGCCTTCGCCAGGGTCAGTATCGCCATGATCAAGCCTCCCTCATGACTGGTGCCGGGGGCAGGACTCGAACCTGCACGGGCTTTCGCCCAGCGGATTTTAAGTCCGCTGCGTCTACCATTCCGCCACCCCGGCCTTTGAACGCGAAGGCCCGCCCCCTTCGGGACGGGCCTTCGTGCATCGCCAGACCTCGCGAAGGGTCAACGACCGCAGCACCCCACGCGTAAGCCCATTGAATGAACCGGAACTCGAACATTCATCGCGCCGCCGAGTCTAGTCGAACGCGCCCTCGACGGACAAGCGGTCCGCTGACGGATCGGCGGCCGGCACGGACACGGTCCGCCGACAGCTGTTTGTGGCGGTGCGGAGACGGCCCGCCGCGAGTTCCGCAGGAATGCGAAAGCCCGGCGTCTTCTTGCCGGGCTTTCGCATCCGAGGACTGTCTGAGCAGGCGGGCCGTCTTCGCACCGCCTCTCAATGGCCGCCGGACCACTCCGGTGGCGCCCCGCTCGGGATCCCCATCGAGCTCAGCATCGGGTACTTGCTCGCGAAGTTGAGGAACGTGAGCAGGAACGCCCCCAGGAATCCGACCATCACCCCGAGCTGCGGCAGCGTGAGGTCGAAGCGCGTCGGCTCGATGGACGGGAGCACGAGGATGTTCCGCTCGAGCCACACGCCCGTGAGGCAGATGATCGCGAAGATCGCCTGCAGGCGCGGGTTCTTCTTCGTCGTCCAGTTCATGAGCCCGATGAACGGGATCAGGAACACGAGGAAGAAGATCGTCCACGCCCAGAACGTGAACGGCGGCTTGAGCCGGAGCACGACGTACGGCGTCTCCTCGCTCAGGTTGCCGTACCAGATCGGCAGGAACTGCGAGTAGTACGAGTAGACCCAGAACATCGCAAACGAGAACAGAAGCTTTCCGAGCGTGTGGTACTGCTCGGTGGCGACCGCCGACTCGAGGCCAAGCGGCTTCCGGGTCCAGGTCGCGAGCAGGCTCATCGCCGCAAGCCCGGTGTAGAGCGTGCTCATGAAGATGAACGCCCCGAACAGCGTGCTCACCCAGTGCGGATCGAGCGACATGAGGACGTCGAACGCCCAGACCGTGTAGACGAGGCAGTAGAGCACGATGAACCACGGCGACAGGTTGTTGAGGTTCTTGTGCGCCTGGTCGGTCTCGACCGCGTCCCCCTTCCACTGCTTCGTCCGCCGCCCATAAAGGTCTGCGAGCTTGCCGGTCACGAGCGCCTTCGCGCGGCCCAGGTCCGGCCGCAAGGACATGCCGAGCAGCATGCGCGACATGAGGACGAGCGCGCCCATCAGGATCGCGTTCCGGGCGACGAACCCCGGCCAGTTGAGCCACGGCGCCTTCTGCGCGATCGGTTCCGCGACCCACGGATAGAGGGTCGAGCCGCCCGCGAGCAGGAAGATGAGAACGAGCGCGTATCCGATCGGGAGGAATGACGACATCGCCTCGCCGTAACGGAACAGCGTCGAGGCCCACTTGTGTCCGCGCGCCGTCCGCGCGACCGCCGCCCACACAATGCCGGCCTGCGCGATCCCGAGGAAGAACACGAGGTTCACGAGATAGCTCTGCCAGGCCTGCTTCGTGTGACCGGTCACGAGCAGGAACGCGAACGCCCCGAGACCCAGGATCGCGAGCGCAGCGGCGATCAGCCGTCCGCGCCGGAAGTCCACCTTCCCGGCCGCGGCGGCAACGTCTTCGAATCGAACGGCGGCCGTCGTGTCGCTCATTGCGCCTTCAGGGTTCGAACGTAGTTGACGACGTCCCAGGATCGCTCGCGCGACAGCGCGTAAGCGTAGCCGGGCATGATCACGTTGCCGTGCCGGATCACGTAGTACATCGCACCGTCCGTCCGCTCGTTCTGAAGATCGGGACGCGTGAGATCCACCGGCGGAATGGGCAGCGACTTGGCCACGGCGCCATTCCCGACGCCGGTCGTTCCGTGGCAGGGCGCGCAGTACGTGTTGTACGCGTTCATTCCCCGGCGCGTCGACGTCGTGTCGAACGAAACCGAATTGACGAGCGTCGCTGCACTTTCCCGGGCTCCGTCGTCGACGCGTCCCGTGATCGGGACGACGCCGTCCGGCGGCAGAAGCGGCATCTCCTGCGGGCGGATCGAGATCTGGCGGTCGAGGTCGTGCGTCCACGGCAGCGACACGAGCCCCGTCGCCCAACCGAGCGACAGCAGAGCCACCGCGCCGATCGCGATCGCCGCGAGCCTAAGCCGCTTCAACGCGCACCTCCTCGGCTCCCACACCGCGCAGGATGCCGGCGACCTGCTCGGCTTCGGCGCCGCTCGACGGCACGAAGATGCCGATCCGGTCGGCGGCGAACCGCGCGTCGTAGCCTTCCTCCATCTTGAAATCGGGCAGCCCGGCGAAGAACAGCATCGCGACCAGGTTCGTGAGACCCCCGATGAGCACGGTGCACTCGAACCAGATCACCATGAACGGCGGGATCGAGACGATCTCCTTCCCGTTCGTGATGAGCGGCCAGTCGAGTGACGTCCAGGCCGCGAGCGTGAATCCCAGGATGCCTCCAATGAGTCCGCCGACGAACGTGCACAGACGCACCGGCGACGGGGACGAATCGAGCTCCTCCGCGATCTGGTGGTACGGCACCGGGGTGATGACGGTCATCCTCTTCCGCCCGTCCTTCCGGAGCGCGCGGATGCCATCGATCGTCGTATCGACCGCGTCGAAGATCGCGAGAACGCCGTGGGGACGCTTCTTCATGCGGCCTTCCCCTTCTTGAGCGGCGTGGGCAGGATCTCCTTGATCTCGACGATCGCCATGGCCGGCAGGAACTTGATGAAGAGAAGGAAGAACATTCCGAACCAGGCGAACGACCCGATCGTGATGCCGGTGTCGATCCACGTCGGCTTGTACATGCGCCACACCCACGGATCGAAGTTGTGCGACAGCGACTGGACGATGATCACGTAGCGCTCGAACCACATCCCGATATTGACCGCGATCGAGATGAGGAACATCGCGGTGATGTTTGTGCGCACGGACTTCCAGATGCAGAGGAGCGGGATCAGGCAGTTGCACAGCAGCATGATCCAGTAGCCGTAGCCGACCGGACCGACGAGGCGATCCCAGAACACGCTCTGCTCGTACGGATTGCCGCTGTACCAGGCCATGAACATCTCGGCCGCGTAGGCGTAGGTCACGATCAGCGACGTGAACAGGAGGATCTTGCCCATGCTGTCGAAGTGCCAGTCCCCCAGATAGTCCTGGAGGCCGAAGATCTTCCGGAGCGGCACCATGAGCGTGATCACCATTGCGATCCCCGAGAAGATCGCCCCGGCGACGAAGTACGGGGCGAAGATCGTCGAGTGCCAGCCCGGGTTGATCGACATCGCGAAGTCCCAGGACACGACCGAGTGGACCGAGAACACGAGCGGCGTGGCGAGGGCGGCGAAGTACAGATACGCACTGTTGTAGTGCTTCCACTGCCGGTCGGTCCCACGCCATCCGAACGACAGGAGCGTGTAGATCTTCTTCCGAAGGCCGGTCGCGTGCTCGCGGGCCACGGCCAGGTCGGGGATCAAGCCGACCAGGAAGAAGACCGAGGAGATCGTGAGGTACGTCGTGACGGCGAACACGTCCCACTCGAGCGGCGAGCGGAAGTTCGTCCAGAGACCACGCTGGTTCGGATACGGAATGAGCCAGTAGAAGAACCACACGCGTCCAAGATGGATGAGCGGGAAGAGGCCGGCCGTGAGCACTGCGAAGACGGTCATGCCCTCGGCGGTGCGGTAGATCGAGTTCCGGAAGCGGGCGCGGAACAGGAAGAGCACGGCCGAGATGAGCGTCCCCGCGTGGCCGATGCCGATCCAGAACACGAAGTCCGTGATGTACTGCGCCCACATGACCGGGCGCATCTTGCCCGCCATGCCGATGCCGTACCGGATCTGGAGAGCCCAGCACATCGCTCCAAACGCGAGCACCAGAAGATCGATCGCGAAGAGCGTGTACCACGCCTTCGTCGGGTTCCGGAGCATCGCGAGAAGGTCCTGGTTGACCTTCTGATAGGTCAGCTTCGCCACGATCGTCCTCTCAGGCCGGCGACGGCCGGCTCACCTTCTTGAGGTACGTCACCGACGGATACGTATTGAGATCGCCGAGCGCGTGATAGCCGCGAGCTCCCTTCACGACCTTCGAGATCTCGCTCTCCGGGTCCATGACATCGCCGAACACGATCGCCTGCGACGGACAGGTTTGCTGGCACGCCGTGCGCACCTCGCCGTCGCGCACGCTCCGGCCCTCGTCCTTCGCGTGATCCTTCGCCACGCGGATGCGCTGCACGCAGAACGTGCACTTCTCCATCACGCCCTTGCTGCGCACCGTCACGTCCGGATTGAGCTGCCAGTTGAACGGCTCCGGGAACGAATAGTCGAACCAGTTGAACGAACGGACCTTGTACGGGCAGTTGTTGCTGCAGTACCGGGTGCCCACGCAACGGTTGTAGATCATCGCGTTCAGGCCCTCGGGATTGTGGTACGTCGCGTAGACCGGGCACACGCTCTCACACGGTGCGGCGCCGCAGTGCTGGCACATCATGGGGATGTGCCGCACCTCGATCCGGCCGTCGGTCATTTCCCAGTAGCGCTCGAGCCGGATCCACATCATTTCGCGGCCGCGCTCGACCTGTTCCTTGCCGACCCAGGCCACGTTGTTCTCGGCGCTGCAAGCGAGGACGCACGCCTGACAGCCGTTGCACGAGTTGAGGTCGATCGCCATCGCCCACTTGTGCTTCGCGTGGAGCGCGTAGGCGGAGTTCGGCGCTTCTTTCGCGGCCTGCTTGATTGGATCGGGAGGCACCGGAGAGAGAGCGTAGCCCGGGCGGTGCATCTCCTCGCCGCCGTGCGCCCCCCCGCCGTGTCCGTTCGTCGCGCCCGGCGTGCCGTGACCGCCGCCCTGATGCGAGCCGGGAGCCTCGCCCTTGAGCTCGGTGAGCGCGATCGTGCGCGCAATGCCGCGGCCCATCTGGTTGGCCTGGCCGCCGGTGTAGGGATCGCCGCCCATCCAGGCGAACACGCGCTTCGTTCCGGTCTTCGCGAGCGCGCCGCGCACGGACGCATACGCAAGCCCGCCCGACGCTTCGTCGTAGCTCGCCGGAAGCACGTGGAGCGCGTTCGCCCCGCAGTCCTTCGCATAGCGCCCGTAGGCCTTGTGCCCGTTCCCCGTGGGAACGGCCATGACGTCGGGACGGATGCCCGGGTAGTCGTACACGGGAACTTCGATCTTTCCGGCCGCCGTCGTGAGCGTCACGCGATCGCCGCGCTTGAGTCCGAGCTTGCGCGCGGTGTCCGGATGGAGCTCGACCCACGTGTCCCACACGACCTTCGTCATGGGATCGGGCAGCTCCTGAAGCCAGGGGCGGTTCGCGCCGCGACCGTCGTACAGGTTCATCGAGGGATAGACGACGAGCGTGAGGTCGTCCGTCCCCGCTTCGACTGCAGGCGGCGCGAAATCGAGCGCTCCGGCGCCCACACCGCCTGCGAGCGCCGCGGGAGCAACTTTCGCGGGAGTCGCGAACGCTCCGCCGTCGCGCAACGCGTCGTCCCAGCTCTTCCCCGCGTTCGTCCACGCGCCCTTGAGCGCATCGAGCCAGGTCGAAGACGCGAGCATTCCCTGCCCGCGTCCCATCGCCTGCGCGCCCTTAAGGAGCACGTCCGGAGTCGACTGCGACTTGAAGAGCGGGATCGGCCGCATGCCCGGCTGGAGGAGCGCGCGCACGCCGGACCACGCTTCGCTGTCCCCCCACGACTCGAGCGGGTGCGTGTCGGGAAGGAGGAGGTCGCAGAGCTGCGCCGTGTCGTCGCCGTACGAGCTGAACGAGACTTTGAACGGAACCTTCTTCGCGGCCTCCGCGAATCCGAGGGCCGCGGGAAGCGAATGCGCGGGATCGGTCCCGTGGACGAGGAGGACACCGACGCCTCCTGCGTTCATGTTCTCGACCGCACCCGCGACCTCGCGGGCCGAGTTCGTGCGCCCGAGCGTGAGCGTGCGGCCGAAGTGGATCGTGCTGCCGAGTCCGCCGGCGACCGACGTGAGTACGTTCGCGGCCACGACCGCCTGGGTCGCGCGCGGGCCCTGTGCGCCGATCCCGCCCGCGACCGCGAGCGAGGGTCCGTACGCGGCAAACTCGCGCGCGAGACGCTTCAGATCCTCGGCCTCCATGCCGACCTGGCCGGCGACCGCCTCGGGCGTGTACTTCGAGAGATCCACGCCGCCGGCCGGACCCTTCGCGAGCCCCTCGGCGACGATGACCTGCGCCATCGCGAGGGCCGCGAGCGCTTCTGTCCCGGGCTTGATCGCGACCCACTCGTCGGCGTTCGATCCGGTCATCGAGAGGCGCGGCTCGAACGCAACCATCCGACCGCGCG
This sequence comes from Candidatus Eiseniibacteriota bacterium, assembly GCA_050733935.1. Taxonomy (GTDB): domain Bacteria; phylum Eisenbacteria; class RBG-16-71-46; order RBG-16-71-46; family DASYSL01; genus JBOHUC01. Next base: position 22,493 of record JBOHUC010000149.1, read on the forward strand.
ACGCATCTCCGCCGTGCGAGCGCGCGAAACGGCGCGAGTTCTCGGCGGGCGAGAGCCAGGTCTCGAGGAAGTCGGCTCCGAACGTGAACACGGTCGTCGCCACTTCGAAGTCGTAGGTCGGGATGTCCGCGCGTCCGAACGAGAGTCGGTTCCCTTCGCGCAACGCCTCCCACGCGAACGGCTCGTGCACGATGCGCTGCGCGTTTCCGAGCGCCGTCACGAACGCCTCGTAGAGGCGCTCGCGCGTTCCGGTTTCCTGTCCGGTCCAGAACTGGACGGCCCCGGTGCGGCCCGTGAGCTTCTCGACGAGAAGCTTCTGCGCGTCGTCCCAGGAGATTTCCTTGAACGACCCGTCGGCCTGCCGTGCCATCGGGCCCTTCGTCCGATCCGCGTTGTAGAGCCCCTGCACCGCGGACTGGCCGCGCACACACAGCGTGCCCTGATTGACCGGATGGTTCGGATTTCCCTCGAGCTTGATGACGCGCCCTTCGCGGGTCTTCATGTGCAGGCCACACGCGGCCGGGCACTCGCGACAGGTCGAGGCGTAGTACGTCGCGACGCCCGGAATCACGTTCTCGGGCGGCGTGACGTAGGGCAGGACGTTCTCGGGCGGCGGAGGGAATTCGATGCAGCCGGCGCCCGCCGTGGCCGCGGTCGTCACTCCCACGAGCTTGAGGAAGTCGCGCCGTTTGAGGGGCGGCGCCTGTTCGATCGTTCCGTCGCTCATCGGTCCTCGGGTCCCGGCCCTATTTGTGGCACGTGTAGCAGTCGAGATTCGCGGGCGCCGCCTTGTTCTCGCGGTTCGCCTTGTGGCACGTGACGCAGAATCCCATTTCGAGCGTGTTCACGCGGTACACGACCTCCATCTCCTGGACGGGACCATGACAGGTCTGGCAGGCGATGCCGGTCTTCACGTGACGCGCGTGGTTGAAGAACGCGTGATCGGGCAGCTCGTGAACGTTGATCCACGGGATCGTCTGGCCCTTGTCGTAGAACGCCGTGAGCTTCGCGATCTCGGGGCTGTCGGCGGACTGCCCGGTGGCGCGCTTGACCCACTTGTGGCAGTTCATGCAGGTTTCGACGTTCGGAATGTTCGCGACCGGCGATTTGTCCACGTTCGTGTGGCAATACGCGCAATCGATGCCGAGCGTCCCGGCGTGGAGCTTGTGGCTGTACTGGATCGGCTGCGCGATCGCGGGGCCCTTCGGCTTCGTCGGAATACCGGGGTTGAGCGTATCCTTGGGGCGTGCCGCCTGGAGCGAACCGGCGGCGAGAAACACTCCGCCGAGTCCCAGGACGAGACCGACGAGTGCGACCCAGCGTGTGCGTGTCATCGGGCGGTGGCGATTCCTTCGTGGAACGCTGGTCGGGGCGACCACGCGCGAAAATCGAGGAAAGGCCGCGGGTCGTGAAATTTTTCTCAAACCCGGCGGAAAATAGCAACGCCGCCTCAGGCCGTCAACACGTTTCCTGTGTCCAAGCCTTCGCGAGCCCGGGCCGGGCCCCGACGATCGATGTCCCACCGCATTAGTAGGAGTTGAATGTGGCGCTCTGGGAGCACGAACTCGCAGTCGCAATCGACGCCGCGCGCCTCGCGGGCGAAGCGGCACTCCGCTTCTTCACCCGCGATCCGCGCGTCACCTGGAAATCGGACCGCTCCCCCGTGAGCGAAGCGGACTACGCCGCCGACCGCGCGATTCTCGACCGGCTCGCACGCGACTTTCCATCCGATGCGATCCTGACCGAAGAGTCGGGCGCGAAGGCGGGCGCGAGCGGCCGGCGCTGGATCGTCGATCCGGTGGACGGGACACGCCCGTTCCTCCGCGGGATTCCCGACTGGTCGAACCTGATCGCGCTCGAAGCGGGCGGAGAGATCGTGGCCGGCGTGCTCCACCTGCCGGCGCACGGGGAGCTCTACGCCGCCGCGCGCGGGCTGGGCACGATGAAGAACGGCGTGCGCGTGCGGGTTTCGGAGACGAGCGATCTCGCGCAGGCGATCGTCACGCTCGGGCAGCTCTCGAACGCGCTCGAGGGACTCGGTGAAGGCGGGTTCGCGCGGCTCGTCGGAAGCGTCGGACTCGCGCGCGGCTACGGGGATGCCCGCGGACCCGCGCTCGTCCTCTCGGGAAACGTGGACGCTTGCTTCGAGCACGATGTCAGTCTGTGGGACATCGCGCCGTTTCCGGTGCTGTTCGAGGAGGCCGGAGCGAAGTACACGGATCTCACGGGCGAGCGACGCTGGCCCACGCGCTCGGGCTTCGCGGCCAATCCCGCGCTGCACGCGCAGCTGCTCGCCTTGCTCAGGGTGGAATCGCCGCGCTGATCGAGCCACGCCCGCGGGACCCGCACGCGATCGACGCGGGCTACTCGAGACCGAGCGCCTCGAGCTCCTCTTCGTTCATGCCGAGCCAGTGCCCGATCTCATGGAGCAGCGTGATTCGAAGCTCGTCGACGACCTCTTCGCGCGTGCCTCCGAACAGCTCCAGGTTCCGCTTGAAGATGTGGATCGTGTTCGCGGGCGCCCCCGACTGGAGCGTCGAACGATCGACCAGTGCCGTGCCCGTGAAGAGCCCGAGAAGATCGGGCGGAAGCGCGGGCTCGCTCTCCCGGAGGAGCTCCTCCGTCGGGTACTCTTCGACCAGAATGGCCACCTCGTCGAGCGTGCTCTTGATGCGCGGCGGCAGGCCCTCGATCGCCTCGTTCGCCACCTTGTCGAGCTCATCGTCCGAAAGCCGCATCGGCACGGGATAGTGCTCGCGGTCGAGCGCCGACGCGCGCTGGAATTCGATCATGGCTTCCGGATAGCGCCCGCGGAACTCGAGCACGCGCCCGAGCCACCAGTGGGCTTCCGACCACTCGGGCTCGGAGAGAAGCGCCCGCCGGAGCTCCTTTTCGGCGGTCACCATTTCGAGGCGGTAGAAGTGGCACACGCCGAGCGCCCCACGGGCCTCGACGTCCTCGGGATCCTGGGCGACCGCGTCGAGCACGAGCTCGTACGCTTCCTCGTAGTCCCCCGAGTAGTAGAGCGCGAGCCCGAACATCGCCCGCACGTCGGGGTGCGCATCCGGCAGCTGTGCAGGCTCCTCGAGAAGGTCGAGGGCGCGGTCGATGTCTCCCTGGTCCAGGGCCTCTTCGGCGCGTTCGAGCAGCGCGTAGGTTTCGTCATCCTCGTGATCGTTCATTGACCGCACTGTAGCGGCCCGGACGAGGGCACGCAACCAGCCGCGCCGCAGAGCTTGACGCCCCGCGCTCGTTCGGCGAACGTGGCGCCCATGTGCACGCTTCTCGTCGGCTACGAGCGGCCACGCCCGGGGCACATGCTGCTCGGAGCGAATCGCGACGAATCACTGATCCGTGCCGCGCTTCCACCGCACGTCCTCGTGCGCGATCCGCAGGTCGTGGCCGGTCGGGACTCAGTCGCCGGCGGCACGTGGCTCGGTCTCCAGACCGGCCGGCTCGTGGCCGCGATCCTCAATCGCGCGATTCCGCAGGCGGCACCGGGTGAGACTCCGCGCTGGACGACGGACTCCGTCCCCGACCGCTCGCGCGGCCTCCTCTGCCTCGATGCGCTCCGCATGGACAGCGCGAAGCAGGCGATGGAGTGGGTGCAGGACGAAGTGCTGACGTGCCGGTATGCGCCGTTCACGCTTTTCGTCGCGGATGCGCGGAATGCCTACGCCGCGTACTGGGACGGGCGCATGCGGATCGAGGAGCTGCGCCCGGGCTGGCACGTCCTCACCCACGTGGATGCGGACGATCCCTTCGATCCCCGCACCGAGTCGGCGCACACGCGCCTGCGCCAGGCGCCGCCCAAGGCGCTCGAGGATCTCGTGCCGACCCTTTCCTCGCACGACGGCGCGCGCTCGATCTGCCTTCACGCCGATATGCACGGCACGGTCTCGTCCTCGCTCCTGCACGTTCTGTGGGACGATCCCCGCGCCACCCGCTACCTGCACGCAGCCGGCAAACCCTGCGTCACCCCCTACCAGGACTTTTCGACGATCACGACTTCCTGATCGCGCGGCTCCCCCGCCGGTCGGCGGGGCGCCTCGGCGGGGCGACCCGCGGTCAAGCCGAGCGGCGCGAGCCGCGTGCACGATTCGACGTTCACGGTGACCGCTCCGTACTGCGACTCGACGCGTCCCTCGACGACGTACGGGCCAAGCCCGGTGAACACGTGCGCCGATCGCCCGAACGCGGCGGGAAAGAGCGTGCATTCGGCGAGACCGGTGCCGTCGTCGAGCGTGAGGAAGAACATGCGCTGGCCGCTCTTCGTGGGCACGCGCCGGCACGCGGCCGCGAGCCCCGTGAGCCGGACGCGCCGGCCCACCTTCGCCCGGAGCGTCCGCGCCGCGTCATAACCGCGCGGGCCGTCCCCGTCTTCGGCACGCGCCGGACGATCGGCAGGCCACAGGCCGGGAGCGAACGCGGCGAGCGGGTGAGCCGTGACACCGAGCTCGAGCGCGTTCCACTCGTGCGCGAGCCGCGCGACCGGCTCGAACTCGGGAAGGTCGGGCGTTTCGAGCGGCGAGACGCGCACGCGAAACGCGCCCTCGTCCTCGGCGTGCCGATAGGCTGTGCGCGTCGCGGCGAGCTCGAGGAGGAGCGACGCGCGCGTCCGCCCCGTGAAGTCGAACGCTCCCGCGCGGACGAGCCGCTCCGCTTCCTCCTCGCGCGGCCGCACGCGCCCGAGCCAGTCCGCGAGCGATCCGAACGGCCCGTTCGCGCTCCGCGCTTCGAGCGTCATCGCGAGCGTCTTCTCCGTGAGATCGCGCACGCGCGCGAGTCCGACCCGCACGGGCCCCGCGACCGGATCCCCTTCGAGCGTGAAACCCGCGGCCGACCGGTTGATGCACGGCAGCGTGAACCGCACGCCGTGGCGCGCGAGATCGGCCTGGTGGACCCACAGCGCGTACATGCCCGCGTGGTGGTCCGCGAGCGAAACCGCAAACGCAGCCGGCCAGCGTGCCCTGAGATACGCGGCCTGCCATGCGAGCACACCGTAGCCCGCCGCGTGCGCGCGGCAGAACGAGTAGGCGCCGAAACGCGCGACCTCGTGCCACGCCGCGCGCGCCTCCTCGAGCGGAAGTCCGGACGCCATCGCGCGGTGGGCGAACCAGCGCGCGAGCGGCTGCCGCTCCTCGGCCGTGCGCGTCCCCGCGAGCGCCCTCCGGAAGAGATCCCCCTGCGCGAGCGTCGCGTCGCACAGCGCGGCGACGACGCACATCACGTCCTCTTCGTAGAGCAGGATCCCGCGCTGCGGCGCGAGCAGCTTCTCGAGCCGCGGGTGCGCGTAGCGGACGGGCTCGAGCCCGCGCTTCCGCCGCACGTAGAGCTCCTTCATGCCGGCACCGGCGGGCCCCGGGCGGATGAGGGCGAGCGCATCGATCGCATCGTCGAGTGTGGTCGCATCGAGCATGACGAGGAGGTTTCGCATCCCCGGCGACTCGAGCTGGAAGAGCCCGAGCGTGTCGCCGACCCGGAGCATCCGTGCCGTCTCCGCGTCGCCGTCCGGCGGCGGATCGATTTGCGGAACGGTGCGTCCCCCTGTCACCTCCGCGACTCGCCGCACGGTGTCGCCGATCTCGGTCAACGCGCGATTGCCGAGCAGGTCCATCTTGACGAGGCCGAGGGACTCGATCTGGCGCATCTCGTACTGCGTGACGACGAGCCCCTTGGTCGCCTCTTCGAGCGGCGTGTAATCGGTGAGCGCGCTGTCGGCGATCACGAGCCCGCCCGGATGAATGCCGAGATGGTCCGGCAGGCCCGTGAGCGCCTCCGCGCCCGCGAGCGCCTCGGCGAGCGGCGGTGCCGCAAGATCGATGCCGAGCCGCGCGGCCGGTCCGGCGAGCGCGTGCGCGAGCGGGCCTTCGGGCTCGTGCGGCACGAAACGCGCGAGGCGGTCCACGATCGACGGCTCGACGCCGTGCGCCTTCGCGGACTCGCGAAACGCGCTCCGCCCGCCGAGCGTGCAGTGGGTCGAGATCATCGCGACGCGGGACGCGCCGTACGTGCGGTAGACGTGCTCGATGACTTCATCGCGCCGCTTCCAGCACAGGTCGATGTCGAGATCCGGACAGTCGCGCCGCTCCGGATGCAGGAAGCGCTCGAACGCGAGCCGGTAGCGAAGTGGATCGACGTTCGTGATCCCGAGCAGGTAGGACACGAGTGACGCCGCGCCGGAGCCGCGCCCCACGGTCGGGATCCCGGCCTCCTGCGCGAAGCCGACGATGTCGGCGACCAGCACGAAGTACGGCGTAAACCCGAGCCGGTCGATGATCTCGAGCTCCTGGCCGAGCCGGCGCACGGCCGCGCGCGGGAGCCTTGCATAGCGGCGACGAAGCCCGTCCTGGCAGCGCGCGTGCAGGTACGAGTACGGCGTCTCCCCAGGCGGGACGGGCGCGTTCGGAAAGCGCGGCTCGCCGAGCGTGAGATCGACGCGGCAGTCGATCGCGACGCGCGCGTTCGCGGCGAGCAGGCGCGCGGCCGCACCGTGGCC
>JBOHUC010000150.1:0-23203 GCA_050733935.1 Candidatus Eiseniibacteriota bacterium
CCCTGGAACCTCGGGCTGGGCGACTTCAGGCTCCGCACCCGCCCGGGCCGGGAGTTCGAGAACCCGACGGGCGATGTCTTCGGCCGCGTGGGGCCGGGCGAGGAGGCGGCAGGCCTCCCGCATCGAGGTGGCGAGCGCCGGATGCGCGAGGATCCGCTCGACGCCCGAGGCGACCTGCTCGAAGGTGCGCGCCCGGACGGCGGCTCCCGCGACCGAGAGCGCGAGCGAATTCTTCTCCTCCTGCCCCGGCGTCGGACGGAAGACGACCATGGGCGTTCCCATGGCGAGGCTTTCGCTGCAGGTGAGCCCGCCCGCCTTGGTCACGATCACGTCGGCGGCCGAAAGGAGCGCCGGGACCTGGTCGGTGTAGCCGAGCGCGCGCAGGCGCCCGGGTGCCGTCTCGGCGACCGCGCGCATGCGCATCCGGAGGCGGGCGTTCCGTCCGCAGACGACGAGGAGCTGCGGCTCGGCGGGAAGCGCGAGCAGCCGCTCCGCCAGGTTCGCGAGCGGGCCGATTCCGTTCCCGCCGCCCATGAGAAGGACGGTCGGTCGATCGGGCGCGAGCTGGAACTGCTGGCGGGAGGCCGCGCGATCGAGCGGGCCGGCCGTGAAGCGCGGATCGATCGGGATCCCGCTCGCGTGGATCCTCTCCCACTCCACACCCCAGGCCGCGAGTTCCTCCCGCACGGCGGCAGTCGCGACGAACGTTCCGTCGATGCCGTCGATCGCCCAGAACGGGTGCGCAGTGAAGTCCGTGATCACGCAGTAGAGCGGACACGCGAGCATGCCGCGCAGGCGCCTTGGCGCGAGCGCTTCGAGCGGCAGGAAGTGCGTGCACACGACCGCGGTCGGCCGCTCGCGCTCGATCCACGTGACGAGCTGGCGCACGTTGATGCGGTCGAGCGCGTGACGCACCGGCGTCGTACCGCGATGGATGCGCGGGTGCTCGAGGCCCTTGTAGAGGAGTCCCCACACGCGCGGCACGCGCCCGACGAGCGTGTTGTAGGCCGGCGAGTAGCCGCGTTGAAAGAGCCGCGATCCGAAGTGAAGCGTGTCGAGCGCGCGCACGTGCGCGCTCGGAGCGAGCTTCTGAAAGGCCTGTTCGAGAGCCTGCGCGGCGCGTTTGTGCCCGGATCCCGCCGTGGCATGGAGGATCAAAATCCGAGATGCGGAGGAGCGGTCCACCGTCACGCAGGGTCTCCCCGGGCGGTCACGCCCTGACCGGAGGTGCGTCCACAAACCGACCGCAAAGATAGTGGACCCCCCGCCGGGCGACAAGGAGCCCACCGGCCTGGGCCCGCCCGAGCGGGCTCCGGCGGCCACCAGGCCCCCCGGACGCGTGACCTACGTGCAAGTCGCGATGCGGGTTGCGGCGCCCGGAGGCCGGCGGCGAACGGCCGCGCCCTCCCCAACCCGGCTTTGTGGCACCGATCATGCACGATGCAGGGGGCGTCTTCGGATACGCGCCGGCGCACGGATGTGCCGGGTGGTCACGGGCCGAAGGCAACGGACAGGCGAACGAACTTCGCCGCGGCACTCGCCCTGGAAGCGAATCCCTTCCGCCGACGCTCAAGGCGCGCCGGCACGACGGGGACTCGCGTCCGGGGCGAACCGTTTTCGGCGCTCGAGGAGTGGCGCCGACTCCTGGGTCTCGTCACCAGTACGTTCCGCGCGGCGACCACACGCCGCGACGATGCTCGAGCTTGAAGCCGGTCGCATCCTCCTCGATCGTGACGAGGTCGAAGCGCCACGGGCGTTTCGCGCCGTCCTCGAGTGCCGCCATCGCCCCGAGCACCGCCTCGCGTGCGCGCCGCCGCTGCGCGATCGACCACGCACCGTCGGTTCCCGGCCGCACCCCTCCGACCCTTCGCCACTTCACTTCGACCGCGACCAGAAGCGCCGAGCGCTCCGCGATCAGGTCGATTTCGTTTCGGCCGAGCCTCAAATTGCGCGCGACGATCGTATAGCCGCGCGACTCGAGGAAGAGGCAGGCGAGCGTTTCGCCGAGCACGCCGCGCGCGCGGGCGCCGGCGCCGACGGGGGCGGAAGCGTCCACGACATGGAGCTCCTGCGGGAGCGGGTCAGACGGGGAAGAGACTCGGCTGGGCGACCGGGGAGAACGAGTAGCGGTGCCACAGGCAGGGACCCGTGCGCTCGAGGGCCTCGAGGTGCTCCGGAGTTCCGTAGCCTTTGTGGCGCTCGAAGCCGTACGCGGGGAAATCCTCTCCGAGGCGTGTCATGAAGCCGTCGCGCACGGTCTTCGCGAGCACGGAGGCCGCCGCGACACTCAGGCTCGTCGCGTCGCCGTCGATGATGGCGCGCTGCGGAAGATCGAGACCGGGGATCGTATCGACCCCGTCCACGAGCACGAGGCCGGGGGCGCCCAGGCGTTGCGCGGCCCGCCGCGCGGCCCGGAGCACCGAGCGCCGCATCGCAAGCAGGCTCGCCTGGCGGATGTTGAGGTCGTCGATCCGTCGCGGCCCGACGAACGCGAACGCGAACGTGAGCGCGCACGATCGCACCTCGTCCGCGAGGCGGACGCGCTCGGAGGCGGGCAGATTCTTCGAGTCGTCGAGGCCGCGCAGGCGCGCGCCCTCGGGCAGGACGACCGCGGCGGCGACCACCGGCCCCGCGAGGCTTCCGCGTCCGACCTCGTCGACGCCGATGAGCACCTGCGTCGCGGACTCGGCGCGAAGTCGGCGATCGAACCTTCCAAGGCGGATGTGCTGGGCCCTCATGGCGCGCGCGAGGATACCAAAGAGACGCGTGGCGCGGGAGTCCCGGAGGCAAAAGCATTGGACCGCGCCCTGACCTTGCGGGATTCTCCGGCACCATGGGCGTCGTTCCGGAGCTGCGCGATTCTGTAAAAACCCGCGGCACGGCTTTCGGGCTCACCCTCGTGCTCGCCGCGGCCCTCGCCCTGCGGGTGGTCCATCTCGGCCGCTTTTCACTCTGGCTCGACGAGAGCGCGACCTGGTGGAACGCCTCCTATGCCACCTGGCGTGAGACGTTCTTCGCCGAGGTCAATCACGGCCCCGTCTGGTGGATCGTGACCCGCGCGTGGATCCGGCTCTTCGGCGACGGCGAAGCGTCCCTGCGCATGCCGGCGGCGCTTCTCGGGGTCGTATCGGTGGGGCTTGCGTACCTCCTGGCCCTGCGTCTCCTCGGATCGTCCGTTTCACGTCCCGAACCCCATTCGGGCGCTCGTTCCGACACCGACACGACCGCCCAGGCCTTCCCCGAGTCCCGGTCGCTCGCGCTGCTCGTCGCCGGGCTCGCGGCGCTCAACGGCTTCTGGATCGAATACTCGCAGGAGGCCCGGATGTACACGGCGCATCTTGCCGAGTCGCTCGGGATGTCGCTTCTCATGCTGCGCTGGGTCGAGCGACGGCGGGCCTCCGACCTCATGGCCTACTCCGTCCTCGCGATGATCGCCCTCTACACGCACTACTTCGCGATCTGGCCGATCCTCGGTCACGCGTGTTTCGCCCTCCTCGCGGGGCTTCGGAAACGAGGAGCCGTGGGCCTGCGCATCGTCCTGGGAGCGGCACTCGCCCAGGTCGTCTCCCTCGCCGCGTTCCTTCCCTGGCTCCTCCGGACGTTCTCAGGCCCGGGCGGGATCTCGAGCGGAGGACGTTTTCCCGCCGTCGAGCGGCTCCTCTACAGTCTCTGGCGGATGGGCGTCGGCCCGTCGCTCGCGACCGTGGATCGCCCGCGCGTGGATGCCGGGTTCACCGCGTTCGTGCGGGAGGATGCGCTCGTGATCGGAGCGACCGCTCTCGTGTGGGCCAGCGCGATCGCGATCGGCTTCGTCCGCCTGCGGCGGGCGCCGCGCGCCTTTGACTTCGTCGCCTCGGGACTCCTCGTGCCGGTCGTCGGCATCCTCGCGATCTATTCCCGACTTCCGCTCATGAACGAGAAGTTCATCATCTTCCTGGCGCCGCTCCTCCTGCTTCTCGCCGCCGTGGGCGCGGGGACCACGCTCCGGGGAATGCGAGGGTTGCTGCTTGCGGGGCTCATCACGTTTCACGTTCTTGCCGTCGTCGCGTACCACGCCCCGAATGCCCCGGGAATCGCGCAGTGGATCGTGCGCGGCCATCCGGCGGGCAAGGAACAGTGGCGCGAAGCGCATGCGTGGGTGGCGGCGCGTGACGCACCCGGAGACGCCATCCTTCTCTACCCCTTCTACGTCAATCGTTCATGGACCTACTACGACCGCGGTCGAAGGCCGGCGCGCGAGCTCCCGAGGATTCCCTCGGATGCAGACGAGCTTCTTCGCGCCGCGCCGGAACTGAGCACATCGCGCGGCGGCACGCTCGTCCTTTCGCACGAGACCGACGAGGAAAGAACCCGGCTCCTTCTCCTGCTGGCCCGCGTGACCGGTGCCTCCCCGCTCGAGCTCGACCGGAACATCGTCCTCTTTCCGCGTCAGTGGGGCGTGCGCGTGCTGCGCTGGGAAGCGAGTGCGGGGTCGGGGTCGGGATCGGGGTCGGGGAGTCGCTAACGTTCGAAGCGCGCGTGCTCAGCGCTCGACCGGCTCTCTGCGCACGCGTTTCGAATCATTGAGACAGAGCCAGACGAACACGAGGACGAGGAGTGGCAGGATGGGCGGGCTGCTCACGACCGGCTCGAAGAACGCGTGCACGATGACGGCCGACAGCGAGGCGACGAGTGCCACCCGCACACCTCGCAGCGAGCTCGGGCGTCGATACGGTTCGGCTCTGAGACACAAGCGGTAGGCGCCGATCAGGATCGCAAGCACGACGATCCCGCCCAGGACGCCCTGGTCAGCGAGCGCATCCAGGATCAGATTGTGGGCAGACTGCCCTCCGAGCGCGTCCCCCTGGTATCGCCCCTGGTTCAGGCCCGTCCCGATGAGAGGCTGCGTCAGAAACCGCTCCCACGCGAATTGCCACAACAGAACGCGCTGATACCAGGAAGCGTATTCGGTGGGATCGGTGAAGCGCTGGAGAAGGGTCTGTCCGCCGGTCGAGAAGAAGCCGAACAGGAGCGCGGCGGCCGATCCTGCCGCCACCAGGATGGTCCGGCGATTCGCGAGCCCGAAGAGAAGGATGAGCGCGAAGGCCAGAAGCCCGAGGGCTCCCGCACGCGAGGACAGAGGCAGGAAGGAACGGAACATGATGACGACCGCCGCGACGAGGATCGCGCGTACGAGCGGGCGGCGATCGAGGAACCACAGGACCACGCACATGCAGATGCAGAACTCGAGCACGGCCGAGACGTAATTCGACTTTCCCCACGGCAGCTCCGTGTAGAAGTTCCGGAACAGCATGCGGGTCGACAGCAATCCTCCGAGCCCGGCCGTACGCTGGGCAAGCTGCAGACTCCCGACGAGGCCGAGGAGCGGAAACGTCCACAGCAGGACGTCCGACTGCTCCTGGGAAACGAGGCGTCGAAGGGTGAAGAACACGACGACCGCGATCACGTAGAGGCGGTACCAGCCGAGGTAGGACACCATCGAGCCGATCTCGCCGAGCAGCGCGAGAAGTGGCACGGCGAGGAACGCGATCGCGAGGAACGCCGGCGTGTGCAGGTCCCACGTACGCCGATCCTCTGACGCGAGCGAGCTCCGCAAAGCGAGCAGCGCGCCAACGGCGACGAACGGCTCGAACACGTAGTAGCGGCCGTCGATCGGGCCGAAGAGCGCCGTGAGCGTGATCAGTGGGACGAGCCAGACGCGGAACCGCGACGGCAGACTGAGCACGGCGAGGCCGGGAAGCGCGGCGAGTGCGATCCGACCCTCGAGATTGTGCGGGCCGGACCACGTGAAGACGGCGATCAGCCCGAGCGCGAGGACCCCGAGGGCCCACGGCAAGAGGAGATGGACCGGAGGTCGTGCGGCCGGGGGCGCGAGTTCGACCATCGGCTCAACGCCGGCGCAACGCGTCCTGGTATCGGCTCACGGGCACGAGGGCGGCGAGGACGCCCACGACCGCGCCGAAGAGTGCGATCAGGGACCGGCGCGGCCAGATCCGCTTTTCGGGAGGGGACGCCGGGTCGAGGATCTGGATGGTCGGCGTGTCCATGACCTCCCGAATGCGCGCCTCCTCGAGCTGTGTCGTGAGCACCGCGAGGATCTGCTGCTGGATCACGACCCGGCGGACGAGCTCGGCCCCGCCGATCTGCGTCGCCGGCAGCGCCCCGATTTGGCGGCTCAGCTCGCGTACGCGCGCTTCGACCCTCTGGAGTTCCTCGCTTCTCGGGCTTGCGAAGGTGCGAAGGATCGCGAGGTCGACCTCGGCTGCGACCTTTTCCCCCATGAGGGAGGCTGCGGCATCTCCGGCGCTCCTGGCCTCGGGCGAGAGCACGACGGCCCCCTTCCGGCCCTGATACTCCGCGAGCTTCCGCTCGGAGGCCCGCAGGAGCGAATCGGTGTCGACCACCCGGCGCTCGAGGAACTCGCGCGTTCGCCGTGCCCTCCCCGAGCGGAACGTTCGGTTCAGCTTGTCGAGGTTCGACAGGAAAGCGTTCGCGATGTCCGCCGCGGTCTGCGGATCCCGGTCCCTGACCGAGATCCCGATCGTGCCGTCGGTCGCGATCCGAATCGTCGAATTCCGGCGCAGCTCGGTGATCGCGTCGTCGGTCCGCTTCTTCTTGTAGCGCCGCACCAGGTCGAAGTCGCGAACGATCGCAAGATGGAGGGATCGGCTCCGGAGCGTGGCGAGCGCGAGATCGGCTTCCGTGAAGTAGGAGCCTCCGCCGAGCCGCCCCAGCGCCCCGAGACCCCCGAGGCTCCTGCGCGAGATGGAAAGTGCCGCGGTGAGCTCGTCCTCGTCCGGCGGGAGAATGACGGCCCGTGCCTGAAAGATGGAGGGGATGAGGAGTGAGATCAGATAGGCGGCGACCCCGAAGGCGACCGCCAGAAGCACGACGCGCCGCCCTCGGCTCCAGACGTAATCGAGCGAATCCAGCAGGTTGAGCGGTCGCAAGGTTCGTGCGCTTCCGGGCCTTGTGGAGAGCGGGGCCGGTCGGCCTCGCTACTGCGCCGTCTCGAGCGTCTTCTTCTCGGTGATCTTCGCGCCCTTCCCGGTCTTCTTCCGCAGGTAGAAGAGCTTCGCGCGCCGGACCTGCCCCCGGCGGGCGATCACGATCTTCGAGATGTTCGGCGAGTGGATCGGGAAGATTCGCTCGACGCCGATTCCGTCCGAGACCTTCCGCACCGTGAACATCCGGTTCGTGCCCGAGCCGCGTGTGTTCACGACCACGCCCTGGAACATCTGCGCGCGCTCCTTGTCGCCTTCGATCACGCGCACGTAGACCTTGATCGTGTCTCCCGGCCGGAACTCCGGGTGCTCCGCCTTGGCGAAGCGGCCTTCGAACTTCTGGATGAGGCTCATCACGTCTCCTTTGGGGCCCCGAAGGACGCACGACTTGACTCGAGCCACCGGCGCACGGCGCCGGGACTCGCCTTCCCGCGAGTTCGGCCGGGCGAGTGGGAAGAGCGCAGTCGGAATGGCCGGAGTGGTACGGACCGCTCGTCGCGGAGCGAAATCGCCCGGGACTCCGTGGAGTGGCCGGGCGAGGGTCTGACCGTCCAGGGGCGCGAGGGCGCCCCGTAGCGCCGAGACCATAGCACAGCGTCACTTAGCCGGACCACTATGACTTTGGGCGCGGTTTCCGGGGCCTCGGGGGCGGGTCGGGCTCGCCGCGCAGGCGGGCGAGAAAGCGCCGGTCGTGCTCATCGAGCGCAGCACCCTCGAGGAGCTCGGGGCGGCGGGCGAGCGTGCGGCGGAGCGCATCCTCCCTGCGCCAGCGGGCGATCTTCCCGTGGTCGCCCGAGAGCAGGAGCTCGGGCGCGGCCCAGCCGCGGAACTCCGCGGGACGCGTGAAGTACGCCGAGTCGAGAAGCCCCGAGTGGAACGAGTCGCTCTCGGCCGAGTCGAACGTGCCGAGCACACCGGGCAGGAGCCGGGCGACCGCATCGACGACGCAGAGGGCCGCCGGCTCGCCGCCCGAGAGCACGAAGTCGCCGATCGAGATTTCCTCGGTCACGAGGTGCTCGCTCACCCGCTCGTCCACCCCCTTGTAGCGGCCGCACAGGAGGACCAGGTGCTCGAGCTTCGAGAACCGGATCGCATCCTCCTGCCGGAACGGCCGGCCCTGCGGACTCAGGAGGACGACGTGCCGCGACGAGGCGTCCGGGGCCACCGCCTCGACCGCCTGGAAGAACGGCTCGGCGAGCATGATCATGCCCACGCCTCCGCCGAACGGAGCGTCGTCGGTCGACCGGTGCTTGTCCTTCGTGTGATCGCGCAGGTTGACGAGCGCGACCTCGAGCACGCCCCGTTCGCGCGCGATGCGGATCATCCCCTCGTCGAGGGGAGCGGGGAACATGTCGGGGAAGATCGTGACGATCGAGATGCGCACCTTGGTCTCTAAGCCTCAGAGGTCTTCCATGCCGGGGAGGAGCCGGACGATCGCGAACTTTTCCTTCGTGTCGACCTCGAGCAGCACGTCCGGGCTCATGGGAAGCAAACGCTCGCGCCCCGCGCCCTCTCCGCCCGCCGGATCGTCGCGCACGACGAGCACCGGGGCGGCGCCGGTCACGAGCACGTCCCGCACGCGCCCGAGCGAGGTCCCGGTTTCGGTCCGAACGTCGAGACCGACGAGCTCGAAGAGATAGACCTCGCCCTTTGGATTCTCGGGCAGGCGTTCCGGCTCGACCTCGAGCACCTGGCCGTGCATCTGGAGCGCTTCGTCGCGCCCGCGCACTTCCTCGAAGATGACGAGGAGCTGATGCAGGAACGGGCGCACCTTCTTCAAGGTGAGCGCGCGCTCCGATCCGTCCTTCGCGCGCGCGTGTACCACGCCGAGCGCGCGAAACTCCTCGAGCGAGAGCCTCACGCCTCCGACCACGACCTCGCCTTTGAGGCCATGGGCCTTGACGATCAGGCCCACCTCGACGCGCTTCACGGTGGAGGCAGGAGGCCGCGGACTAGAGCCCGTCGGCGATCTCGAACGTGGCGCGCTCGCCGCGCTTCTGCCCGGCGGCCGCAACGAGCGTGCGGATGGACTTGACGATCCGGCCTTCGCGACCGACCACCTGCCCGACGTCCTCGGGCGCGACCGTGGCTTCGTAGAGCGTGGGATTGCCGGGCAGCACACGCACGGCGACCTGGTCGGGAACGTCGACGAGCTTCACCAGCAATTCATGAAGAAACTGTGCGATCGGGTCCTGGTTGCCCGGTGCGCCGTTGTCGTCCGGCATCGATTCCTCCGAAATCAGAGCTGCGGAATGCGCGCGAGGCGGCGCCCCGCGAACGAGAGCACGATCGCCCACAGGAGGACGATCGGAACGGCATAGCGCGCACCCGGATGCATGCCGAGCCAGATCCCGGAGAGCGCGAGCGCAGCGGTCGTCGCATAGACCGAAACCGCGGTGCGGCGGGGACCGCGCACGACCCGGGTCATGCGATGGGTCGTGTGGTCGCGGCCGCCGACGTAGATCTTCCTCCCGTCCGCAAGGCGTGTGATCACGACGAACGTCGTGTCGAAAAGCGGAAATCCGAGCACGAGCAGCGTCGCGAGCACCCCGGACAGTCCGGGGCCTGCGGTCGCCGCGATGAGGCCGAGCGCGCCGAGCGAATAGCCGACGAACAGACTCCCCGCGTCGCCCAGGAAGATCCGGGCGGGGAAGAAATTGTAGCGCAGGAAGCCGAGCGCCGCGCCCGCGAGCCCGAGCGCGAACAGGGCCTCGTGCGGCCAGCCCCAGAGCGCGAGCAGCGCGGCGAACGCGGACGCGCAGATCGCGGTGAGCCCGCCCACGATTCCGTCCATGTTGTCGAGGAAGTTGATCGCGTTCATGAGACCCACGATCCAAAGGACCCCGATCACCTGCCCGCCGATCGCTCCGACGTACGCGGCCGGATAGACGCCGCCCTGCAGGAACAGCACGGCGGCAAGCGCCTGGAACAGAAGCTTGGGCGCCGGAGCCATTCCGAAGCGGTCGTCCACGAGGCCCACGACGACCGCGATCGCCGCCCCGCCCATCCACCACAGCGTGCGCGCAGGAAGCGACATGTCGAGCGACCAGAATCCCAGGTTCGCTCCGATCGCGGTTCCGAGCGCGACCGCGACTCCGCCAAGAAGCGGCGTGGCCGCGATGTGGAGCTTCCGCGCTTCGGGATGATCCAGGTAGCCGGTGGCCCAGGCCAGCCGCGAGATGAGCGGCGTGGCGAGCAGAACGGCGGCGAGCCCGGCGGCCCAGGCCGCGACCGCGGCCCACGTATCGGAGGGAAGCGAAGCGTCCGGAGTCATGCGGGCGTCACGATAATCCGCGCGCGGCGGACGGGCAATCAAAAGCCCGGACCGAAAGGAGACCGCAAAAGGGAACGCCGCCCGGGCGATCGGGCGGCGTCCAGGAGTTCGAGAGATCGGCGGGCGCGTGCCCCGCGGTGCGATCGCGCGATCAGCGCGCGGGTGCCGCCACCGGGGTAGCGGTCCGGTTCTCGTTCCGAATGTGCTCGACCGTCTCGCGCAGGAGCTGATCGAGCGAGACCTGGGGCTCGTAGCCGACCAGGTTCCGGATCTTCGTGAGATCGGGAACGCGGCGCTGCATGTCCTCGAAGCGCGTGCCGTAGATCGCTTCGTACTCGACGTTCTCGATCGCCGATCGGCTGCCCGTGATCGAATGGATGCGCCGCGCGAGATCGCCGACCGAGACCTCCTCCATCGTGCCGATGTTGAAGACCTGCCCGTACGCCCGGGGCTCGTCGGCCAGCATGAGAACGCCGCGCACGACATCGTGCACGGACGAGAAGCAGCGGCTCTGGAGACCATCCCCGTAAACGAGAATGGGCTCGTTGCGGAGCGCACGCTCGACGAACCGGGGGATCACCATCCCGTAATGCGGGCTCTGCCGCGGCCCGCAGGTGTTAAAGCACCGAACGACGATGACCGGGAGCCGACGCTCGTGGTGATAGCCGAGCGCCAGGAACTCGTCGACCGACTTGCTCGCGGCGTACGACCACCGGAGGACGGAGGTCGGGCCCAGCAACCGGTCGTCGTCCTCGCGGAACGGGACCGAGGCGCCCTTGCCGTACACTTCGCTGGAAGAAAAGAGGACTACCTTCCTGTTGCTGTGCTGGTGGGCGGCCTCGAGAACCACCTCGGTGCCACGAATGTTCGTGAGCAGCGAGCGCAGGGGGTTGTCGAGGACGAACTTGACTCCGACCGCGGCGGCAAGGTGGAAGACTTCATCCACGCGGCCCACGAGGTCGGTGACGAGCGGGACATCCATCACGGAGCCTTCCACGAAATGGAAGACCGTGCTGCGCGAGGCGTCCTTCAGGTTGTCGAGGCTACCTGTGGAAAGGTCGTCGAGTGCCCACACTTCATGTCCCTGCGCGAGCAGGGAGTCCACCAGGTGGGACCCGATGAAGCCCGCACCTCCTGTGACCAGGACTCGCATAGTCCTCCCTCAAAGACCGTCGGTGGCGCGAATCGCCCTTCGTGCCGTCGGCGGGCGCGAAGACCCGCTAGGAGTAGCAGGTTAGGAGAACGCAAGGGGTGGTGTCAAACGGTTTTCCGGACGCCCGAGTCCCGTAAATCCCATTGACCCCTTGCAGTTGCTGGCGTTCGTTAGTTCCCGCTCTCCGCCCCCCGCCCGCGTCGCTCGGACCAGGACGCCCCCCGTCTGCGGGACCCGAAACCGTTCCCGCAACCCCATGGAGACTCCCGCGGAAGGAGCGAAGAGCATGCCATCCGCTCCAGGGACTCCAGGACTCCGCGAAGCTCGGAGACCTCGTTCGACGGAAAGAGCTTAGCGGAGTCGTTTCAGAACGAAGTCCGGGTCCGCACCCTTCGGGCGGGGATCTTTTCCGGCAGGAGCCGGGCCAGCCTCCGGCGAACTCCTGGCCGCCCGGCGGACTTCGGGACCTACACGGAGTGCTTCCAGAGGGCTCGAACGGCGTACGAGCCGAAGAACCGGAGGCTTCTTCCGACACTCAGGCCTTCGACCCGGCGGTACACCTCCCACATGTGGAGCGCGGATCGGACCTTGTTCGACGAGGTGGATCCCCGGACCACACGGTACCGCGCCAGGTCCTTCTGCAGGCCGTGCGCGAGGAACCCGCGCTTGAGGAGCGAATACCAGAGCACGAGATCCTCGTGCTGCGGCAAATCCGGCATCCGCACGGGGCCCGTCTGCTCCCGGTCGAGCAGAACCGTGAGACAGCCGATCACGGTGTGTCCGAGCAGGAACTCGTAATCGATGGTCGAGGGCGGCGCGACGAGGCTCAGGATCGGGGCCCCCCGCTCGTCGATCCGTCGGAAGCTCGTGCACGTGAACGCCGCCGACCGCGAGCGCGCGAATTCGAGCTGGGCCTCGAGCTTCTCCGGCAGCCAGAGATCGTCGGCGTCGAGGAACGCGACGTAACGTCCGTTCGCGACCTCGAGTGCCGCGTTCCGGGCGCCGGCCGGGCCGGCCCGCCCTCGAAGCTCGAGGAGTCGAATCCGGCTGTCTTCGCGCGCGAGCCGCTCGGCGATCGCCACGGTGTCGTCGGTCGAGCCGTTCTCCGCAATCAGCATTTCCCATCCGCCGAAGGACTGGGCGATCACGGACCGGACCGTCTCCTCGAGGAAGCGGCCGCTGTTGTGCGCCGGAGTGATGACGGAGACGAGCGGCGCGCTCATGACTCGCGCGACCGTTCCGCGAGCACGCGCTCGCACAGCTCATTGGTGCGGCGTGCGACGGCCTCGAGGGAGAAGTTGCGCGCCGCCCAGTCCCGGCCCTCGACCTCGAGACGTCGCGCGCGCTGCGGCTCGGAGAGCACCCGTGCCGCTGCCCGACCGAGGGCGGCCGGTTCCTCCGCGTACACCGCGTGCACGCCGTCCACGAGCCCGAGACCTTCCGCGCCCAGGGCGGTCGTGACGATCGGAAGCCCGGCTGCCAGCGCCTCGACGATCTTCACCCGCGCTCCCGCACCGACCCAGAGCGGAACGACGAGCACCGACGCGCGCGCGTACTCGGGAGCGACATCCTCGACGAACCCGACGGACTCCCCTCCGGCCGCCTCGATCTCGCCGGCGAGAGCGCGCGGAAGGTCCTTTCCGACCACGCGCAGTCGCGCGTCGGGAATGCGCGCGCGCACCTCGGGCCACCCTTCCCCGAGAAAGCGCCGCACGCCCTCCGCGTTCGGCCGCCAAGCATACGAGCCGACGATGAGCACGATCGGAGGCGCGTCGCGGGCGGGAGCGCGGAAGCGCGCGAAATCGACGCCGATGGGAACGATCTCGACACGCGCTTCCGGCGCCACGCGGGCGATCTCACGGGCCTCGCTCTCCTGGATCGCCAGCACGAGGGCGGCACGCCGGCAGAGATCGGCTTCCGTGCGAGCGAGGCGCGCGGCCGAGAAGTTCGCGTAGGCCTTGACCAGCGGATTCCGACGTGAGGCGGCGAAGCGGCGCATCCACGAGAATTCGACGTTGTGCTCGCGCAGCACCCACGGCACGGCGCCGAACGCGTCCGCATACGTCGCCAGGTGGAGGTGATTCACGATGGCGATCGCGGGCGCGCGTTCGCGCACGAGGCGTCGCACTTCGGCGTCGAACGCATGGTTCCGGTAGCGCGCGAGCGTGTACGGCCACCGCCCGAAGACGCCGTCCCACAGGCCGGTCGTGGTCGAAGGCGGGCGGTGCGGAATGCGGACGATTTCGATCTGCCGCTCGGCCAGCGAGGGTGGGACCGGAAGTGCTGGCTCGTCGGGGTTGTAGAGGCTCACGACGATCGTCTCGTAAGCCTTCGACGCGGTCCACACGGACTGCCAGAGACCGACGCGACCGCCGTCGTCGAGCGGCCAGGGCAATCGCGGCGTGAGAACGAGTGCCGTTCGGCGTCTCATCGACCCGGGCTCTCTTGCGGGGGAAACTCCCCGCGTCGCGCGACGCACCAGAGCTCTTCGCCCGCCCCCGTTCGAACCGCCCACCACCAGAGCGGCGAAGCGAACCGATCGAGCGCCGAGAGGGATCCGAGCAGCGCGCGCTTGGCGCGCGCGGCGCGCGATTCCAGGCCGACCGCCGTGGCGTCGGGCCCGAACGTTCCGAGACGTTGCGTCAGTGCGCGTTTCGCGCCCACGCGCACGGCGAGCCAGCGCAGCAACGCGAAGCCGAACGGTCGCGCATCACCCCGCCGGGTTTCGACTTCGAGCACCTCGAACCCGCGCCGTTCGAGCGCGCGCTTCAAGCCGCGGGCCGTGAAGAGATGGAGATGGGCGGGAGGACTCATCCACTCCCACTCCCGCCCGAACAGGCGCGCCGACACGGATTCGGGATTCGGCGTCGCGAGGACGAGCACACCGCCGACCGTCAGGGAGCGCACGAGCTGGTCGAGGGCCGCCCCGGGATCACGAAAGTGCTCGAGCACGTGACGGATGACGATTGCATCGAAACGCTCGTCGCCGCCCGGGAGGCTCAGGGCCTGGATCGGAAGCCCGAGCACTTCGCGGCCGGCCGCGGCCGTCGTTCGGGAGAGCTCGTAGCCGGTCACCTCGTAGCCTGCCTCGCGAAGTCCCCACAGCAGGTATCCGTACGCGCACCCGACTTCCGCCACGCGTCGCGCCCGTGGGGCGAGTCGGCGGAGGAGTCGTACGATTCGCGGAGTATCCGGATAGCGCTCGGCGCGCGCGCGCAGATCGGCGCGCTCCGATTCCGCGACGATTGCATATTCGCGATCGTAGTAGTGGCTCAGGAACTCGGCGTCGGGCAGAGGAACGATCTGTGTCGTTCCGCAATCGCGACACGCATGGAGCGTGAACGGCGGCCAGTGAAACCGGGGAACGCTGACCGGGCACCCGCAGGCGACGCAATCATTCGTGACCGCGTCACCCACGGAGGACCACGCGCGCGCGCTCCGCGAGGGATCGGAAGGTGACGGGGAACGCCACCGCGAGAACGCCTGCAAACGCGATCGCATACGCAAGACCGCCGGCGGCCGTCGCCAGGCTGCCGCGCGCGCGCCCCTGCGGCAGGCCTTCGAACAGGAGCGCAATCCCGGCCGCACTCAGCCCGGCCACGACAGCCGCGAGAAGGCCGGGAAGGAGCGCCGGAACGATCTCGGACAGCGGGCGAACCCCGAGCCACGCTTCGACCCGGGTCACGAATCCGAGCGCGGTCGCCACCCCTGCGAGGACGAGGCCGTAGAGGATCCCGGGCCATCCGAAAAGGCGGAACCCGGCGTAGGACAGGAAGAGGTGGAGAAGCACGAGCGCGACCAGGTAGACGACCTCGATGTCCATGCGGTCCGTGGCGCGCACGACCGTGCTCGCGATTCCGGTCGCCAGATTCGCGACTCCTGCGACGATCAAGCATCGCAGCATGAACACGGAGCCCTCGGGCGGAACCGCAAGCCACGCTTCGAGCACGGACGGCGCGAGCGCGAACAGGATCCCCCCCATCGCGAGACTGAGCGAGAGGTACGGCACGAGGCTCGCGCGGTAGAACGAGAGCCGGGCGGCCTCTCCGACGACCGCCTGCTGCCGGGCGAGGACCGGCAGCAGCGCCCCGAGAAAGTACACCGGGAAAAGGAGCCCGACGCTCGAGACGCGAAACGCGATCTCGTAGGCGGCGACCGGCGCGAGCGCGACCAGCGTCCCGAGGAGAATCTTGTCGACGTTCTGCTGCAGGAGAACGAGCACGGAGCTCGCCTGGAGCCACGAGCCCGCGCGAATCACCTTGCGAAGCGAGACGTCGCGCACCGCGAGCGCATCCTGGCCGGCGGAGATGGCCTCCTGGGGCGCGACCTCGAGACCGCGCACGGCGCGGAAGAGGGCGGCCGAAAGCAGCACGAACTGCAACGCGCCGAAGGCGACTTGCGCCACGACGAGGGCGAGCAGGGGCGCCGGTTGCCGTGCCGCGACGAGCACGACCCCGCCGAGGAA
Organism: Candidatus Eiseniibacteriota bacterium; assembly: GCA_050733935.1. Taxonomy (GTDB): domain Bacteria; phylum Eisenbacteria; class RBG-16-71-46; order RBG-16-71-46; family DASYSL01; genus JBOHUC01. Next base: position 15,897 of record JBOHUC010000150.1, read on the forward strand.
GATGGCTGATCCTCCGAGCGCAAGCGCAGCCAGGGCCATGCGCTGAAGGCCCTGGAGCGCGGCCACGAGGAGGTTCGTCGCCACCGTCAGCACGAACGAGATGAGCGCGAGCGTGAGGGCCGCGCGGGCTTCTCCCGTCCAGGCGGCGGGGATGTGAAACGCTTCGAGGATCGGTTCGCGGAAGAGGAGTCCGAGGACGGCGAGCGCCCCGGCGAGGAGGACCTGGAGTGCCAGGGCCCGGGCGACGAGCCGGAAGACGACTCCGGCGGCGCCGCGCTCGGCGATTTCTCCGACGAAGCGCATGATCGCGACGCCGAGCCCGAGATCGAGCGTCGCAAGGGTTCCCGAGAGGACGAGCAGGATCGACCAGAACCCGAAGCGGTCGGCTCCCAGGGCGTCGAGGACCGTCGGGGTGACCAGGAACCAGACGAAGAGCACCGCGGAGCGGCCGAGCGCCGTGAAGAGCGTGTTGCGTCCGATCGATCGAGTCAGGGACACAAGGGAATCCGATCTCCGGATGACTCGATCTTAGTGATCGCGCAGGAGGATGATCACCGTCGCGACGCTGCCGGCCACCAGGATGACGTCCTTGAACACGCCCCAGAAATTGATGTCGCGCTCTTCGGGCACCCAGATGAAGTCTCCGGGCTGGATCCCGCGCGCGTCTTTGAGGAAGAGCGTCTGGTTGGAGCCCGCACGCGTGACCCGGATCTTGCCGCGGTCGGCGCGGCGCGTGAATCCGCCGGCGAGCTGGATGTACTCCTGCCCCGTGCGCCCGGCGAGGTACTCGATGAGCGACGGCTGCTGGACCTCCCCGGCCACGCGCACCGCCTGCGTCTCCCGATCGACGACCACCACGTCCCCGTCGCGGAGGAGGATGTCGAACTCCGTCTCCGGGCGGTTCAACTGCTCGTAGGCAAGGACGTAGGCCGCCTGCTGCGACGCGAGCTTGGTCTTGAACACCTGGTATTCCGCATCGGTCATTTCGGACCGCGAGAGCCGCGAAAGGCGCTCGAACTCGATGTCCCGTTGCCCCGCGTTCTCGGCCGGCCGGAAGACCTGGATGCGGTTTTTCGCCGCGCCCTTCGCGAATCCGCCTGCCCGATCGATCACCATCGACAGCCGGTCCTCTCCTTCGCGGATCGAGTACGGTCCGGGACGCATGAACTCGCCCGAGAGGACCACGTTGCGGATGCGCTTGAATTCGGGGAACTCGCGCGCGAACAGTCGGTCGCGATCCTGGAGCGGAAGGTCAGCCTCCCCGCGGAGCGCGGCGGCGAGGTCGACCGGCATGCTGTCGAGGACGGCGGGACCCGTGAACCGGACGAGCAGGCCACTCGCGGGGTCGGTGCCTGGAAGCAGCCCGCCTGCGATCTCGATCAGATCAGAAATCGAGTCCGTCGGGGCAAGCTCGTACTCCCCGGAGCGCCCGAACGCGCCGAACGCATAGACCCGTTCCTTGAGCGGAGGCACGAGCAGGATGTCGCCGTCTTCGAGCAACGGGTTGTCGCCGTCCCGCCCGAGGAACGCGAACGCGTCCAGGTCCACGAGCCGCGTGTCCGAGTCTCTCCGGAGCTCGATGTTGCGCCTTGAGGCGTCGTTCCTGAGCGCAAACTCGCCCCGGAAGACTTCGCTCGCCCGCGTCGCACCGGTGGCGATCGTTACGCCGGGGGACTCGACCTGACCGGCCACGTATACCTTGAACGTGCGCAGGCGGACGAGCCTCAAGTCCACGCGAACGCCCGAGTATAGCGGGCGGAGCTTTGTCAGCACCTGGTCGCGCACGGAGGCGAGAGTTCGACGGCCGACCTCGATCACGCCGATCTCGGGGAAGCTCGCGCGACCCTCCGCGTCGACGATGACGGGGATCTGGCGCGACGCACGGCCGGAGAGCTCGAGGGAGAGAACGTCCCCCGGCCCCAGCACGTACGACCGGGCATCGATCGGGCCGGCGAGCGCTTCGTCCGGCAGCGTCGGAGGAAAGGTCGTGCGCGCTCCCGCATTCGTTCGGGAAGCGGTGGGCGAGCGCTCGCTCTCCGAAGAGGACTCGGCACCGCGGTCCTCGGCGGGCCCTTGCGCGAGAGCGAGCGGGATGAACGCGCAGCTCACGCCGGCGACTGAAACGCCCGAGAGGACGGCGGTCCAGAGGGCGGCCACCCGGAGGAGCGTGCGACCCTTCGACCTCATCACGATCCGACCTCCTTGAGCACCTTGCGCTGGCCGTACATCTTCTCGTAGTAGGCGCGGAACTCGCCGGCCTTGATCGGCTCCCACCAGTCGCGCCGCGCACGGTACCACTCGATCGTCTTGGCGATCCCCTCCGCGAAGCCGATGAGCGGCTTCCAGCCCGTCCGCTGCGTGAGCTTCGAGCTGTCGAGCGCGTAGCGCCGGTCGTGCCCGGGCCGGTCCTCGACGTGCCGGATGAGGGAGGCGGGCTTGCCCGTGTGCTCGAGAATGGCCGCCGTGATCGTGAGCACATCGAGCTCGTTCCCGGCGCCGATGTTGAACGTCTCCCCGTCCACGCCGTCCGATTCGAGCAGGAGCGCGATCGCGCGGCAGTGATCCTCGACGTGGATCCAGTCGCGCAGGTTCCGCCCGCTGCCGTAGACCGGCAGAGGCTGGTCCTCGAGCGCGTTCGTGACGAACAGGGGGATGAGCTTCTCCGGATACTGGAACGGGCCGTAGTTGTTCGAGCAGCGCGTGATCACGACCGGCATCCCGTAGGTCGCGTGATACGCGTACGCGAGCCGGTCGCCGCCCGCCTTGCTCGCGGCGTAGGGATTGCGCGGCGCGAGCGGGGACTCCTCGGTCGCCGGATCGCCCAGGATCTCGCCGTACACCTCGTCGGTCGAGATCTGAACGAACCGCCGGATGGAGCGCCGCCGCGCCTCGTCGAGCAGCACGAGCGCGCCGTACATGTCGGTCAGGACGAACGACCCCGGATCGTCGATCGAGCGGTCCACCATGGACTCGGCTGCGAAGTTGACGACGTGCGTCGCGCCGGCCATCGCCTCCGCGACCGCCTTGGGATCACGGATGTCGCCGTGCTGGAACGAGAAGCGTGCCGCGTCCGGAAGGTCCTCGAGGTTCTTCTTGTTCCCGGCGTACGTGAGCGCGTCGAGCACGTGGACGCGGCACGAGGGCCAGCGCGCGAGCGCGAGCTTGACGAAGTTCGAGCCGATGAACCCCGCCCCGCCCGTGACGAGCAGGCGTGCCCCGTCGAGCGCGAGTCCGGCGTCAGCCATCCTTCCGCTCCCAGTTGTACGGAATGTCGTTGTCGTGCGGATGGATGCGGTATTCGTCCGGCGCGTCGTAGACGTACTTGTGCGACGGCGTGTTGATGAGCATGCCGCCCATGGGCTCGAGGCCCTTCATGCCGTGCGCCACGCCGGGCGGGATACGGAGCAGGATCGGATTCTTTTCGCCCATGAAGAACTCCTGCACCTCGCCCTTGGTCGGCGACCCTTCGCGCATGTCGTAGAGCACGACCTTCATCATGCCCGAGACGATCACGAAGTTGTCCCACTGGACCTTGTGATAGTGCCAGCCCTTGACCACGCCCGGATACGCGACCGAGCAATAGACCTGCCCGAACGACTGGAAGAACGGGTCGTCCGAGCGCAGCATCTCCATGAGATAGCCGCGCTCGTCGGCGATCACCTTGAGCGGCTTGACGACGACGTCCTTAATCATTTGGCTTTCCTCTTTGCCGGGATTCGCCCGCGGCGCGACGGGCGGGCCCGCCTTTTCGGCGCGCGCGCCACAACCTCGGAGCCCGCCGCGCCCTGGCCCACGCCGACGTACGTGAGCCCTGCGGCCTTCGCCTCGTCGGCATCGTAGATGTTCCTGAGATCGCACAGCACCGCCCGCCGCATCCTGCGCCTGAGCTTCCTCAGATCGAGGGTACGGAACTCGTTCCACTCCGTGACGAGGACGACAGCGTCCGCGCCCTCGGCCGCGGCGTACGCATCCTTCGCGAACTTGAGGCGGCGCCCGAGCGGGAGTCGCCGGACGTGCTCCATCCCGACCGGATCGTAGGCCGTGATGGCCGCGCCGCGGCGCAGGAGTCCCGCGATGATGTCGAGCGCCGGGGCTTCCCGGATGTCGTCCGTGTTCGGCTTGAACGTGAGCCCGAGGACGGCGATCCGGCGGCCACGCAACGGGCCGGCGGCGTCGGCGATCTTCTCGATCATGCGCGCCTTCTGGCGCTCGTTCACCTCGACCACGGTCTCGACCAGACGGAACGGCGCGCCGGTGGCGCGCGCGAACGACGCGAGTGCCAGCGTGTCTTTCGGGAAGCACGATCCGCCGTAGCCGGGGCCGGCGTGCAGGAACTTGGGCCCGATCCGCCGATCCTGTCCCATCGCGCGGGCGACGGTCTGCACGTCGGCACCGACCTTCTCGCACAGGTTCGCAACTTCGTTGATGAACGAGATCTTGGTCGCGAGGAACGCGTTCGAGGCGTACTTGATGAGCTCCGCCGTCTCGAGCGTCGTCACCGTGATCGGCGTCTCGAGGAGATAGAGCGGCTCGTGAATCTCGCGCATGAGTCGCTCGCTGCGGGTGGTCTCGGCGCCGACGATCACGCGATCGGGGCGCATGTACGTCTCGATCGCGGAGCCCTCGCGCAGGAACTCGGGGTTGGAGGCCACGTCGATCACGGCGCGCCGTCCGGCCGCGCGCTTCATGCGATCCCACAGCTTTCGCGCCGTGCCCACGGGAGCGGTCGACTTCTGCACCACGACCTTGGTCCCGCGGACCGACTTCGCGATCGCATCGCCGACCGCGAAGATCGCGGACAGGTCGGCCCCGCCGTCCTTCCTGGGGGGTGTGCCGACCGTGATGAAGATCGCCTCGGCCCACTGTGCCGCGTCGGCCAGGCTCGTCCCGAAGCGCAGGCGTCCGGACTCGCGGTGGCGCGCCACGAGCTCTTCGAGCCCGGGCTCGAAGAACGGAACATCGCCGCGCTCGAGGCGCGCGATCTTCGAGGCGTCCGCATCCACGCAGCGCACTTCGTTCCCGAAGTCGGCGAGGCACGCTCCGGTCACGAGTCCCACGTAGCCCGTGCCGACGACAACGATGCGGCTCATGAACCTCCTTCGACGAGACTCCCGGCCCGGCTGCGAGCGTCTTCGAGCAGGGCGGTGAGCGTGTCGTCGAGCCCGTGTGCGGGCGCCCACCCCGTCGCCTCGCGCAGCCGGGACGAATCCCCGACCAAATAGAGGAGATCGGCCGGGCGCAGGCGCGCGGCCTCCTCGACGATCTCGACCGGCACGCGTGCGTGGCGCGCGAGCGTCTCGGCGATCACGCGGAGGCTCACGCCGCTCCCGCTCGCGACGTTGTACGCCCGCCCGGCTTCGCCGCGCTCGAGGAGCAGCCCATAGGCCTCGGCGACATCCCGTACGTCCGTGTAGTCGCGCACGGGCGCAAGATTCCCGACCTTGAGCCGAAAAGGCCCGGGTTCACCGCGCGCGGCCTCGGCCTCGAAGCCCGCGATCTGTCGCGCCCACGATGGAAGCGCGAAGACCGGCGACTGGCCGGGACCCGTGTGGCTGAACGAGCGCGCGACGAGCGTCCGGAGCCCGAATGCGGACGCCCACGCGCGCGCCGCCTGATCCGCGGCCGCTTTGCTCACGCCGTACGGACTCACGGGCGCAAGCGGCAGGTCTTCGTTCGCGGGCGTGCCGGCGGGAATCCTTCCGTACGCCTCGGAGGATCCGACGACCAGGATCGGCCCCTCGAACTTCGCACTTCGCGCCGCTTCGAGGAGCCGGATCGTTCCGCCCAGGTTCACGTCCGTGGTGCCGACCGGATCCTCGAACGAGCGCGCCGCGGACGACTGCCCGGCGAGGTGAACGATCGCGCCGACCGCACCCGTCCCCAAGGACTGGAACAACGTCGCGATCGCAGCGGCATCGGTGCGCACGTCCCAGCGCGTCCATCCCTGGACCGCCGAATCGCCCGTGAGCGACGCCGGCGGCGCGGGCTCGAGGCCCGCGCCCCAGGCCCGATGTCCGCGCGTCGCGAGGGCCCGGACGAGATGCGGGCCGACGAATCCGCCGCATCCGGTGATCAGGACGAGCATGGGTCCGCGGGTGCCGATCTCGAGGGGCGCGCGGTCAGACCGGCACGCGTGCCGGCTCCGCGCGACGCCAGAACTCGAGCATGTCGGCGAGCGTCTTCTCGAACGGAATCGTGGGCTGCCAGCCGGTTCGCGCGGTGAACTTCGAATGGTCGCCAAGCAGGACCGGCACGTCGCTCGGCCTGAGCCGCTTCGGATCCTGCTTCACCTCGATCTTTACCTTCGTCATGCCGAGGAGGAGGTCCAGGACCTCCCGGATCCGCCACGCCTTTCCGGAGCAGAGGTTGTACACCTCTCCCGGCTCGCCCTTCTCGAGTGCCAGCCAGTAGCCGCGGACCATGTCGCGCACGTCGGTGAAGTCGCGCCGCGCGTCGAGGTTGCCGACCGAGATCACGGGCGGCTTCATCCCGCGCTCGATGTCCGCGATCTGCTTCGCGAAATCCGAGGCCACGAACACGGGACCGCGACGCGGGCCTTCGTGGTTGAAGCCGCGGGTGCGCACGACGTCGGTCTTGTAGGACATGAAGTACTGATATGCGAGCAGATCCTGCGTGACCTTGCTGACCGCGTAGGGCGAGAGCGGACGGAGCGGATTCGTCTCCTTGATCGGCAGCTCGTCCTCGTGGACCATGCCGTACTCCTCGCTCGAGCACGCGATCTGGATGCGCGGCGAGAGGCCGGCGTGGCGGCAGCCTTCGAAGAGGTGGAGCTGGCCCAGGACGTTCGTCGTCAGGCTCTCGGTCGGAGCGTTCCACGACGTCGGGACGTAGGACTGCGCGGCCAGGTGGAAGATCCAGTCGGGCTTCACCTGCTCGAGTGCGTCGCGCGTCGATTCAGCGTCGCGCAGATCGCATTCGAGGAGGCGGATGCGATCGCGGAAGTGCTCGATGTTCTCGGTCCGGCTGCGCCAGCGCAGGATGCCCCAGATCTCGACGTCTCCGCGATCCAGCATGAAGTCGACGAGGTGGCTCCCGGCAAACCCGGTCACCCCCGTCACGAGCACGCGCCGCATCAAGGGTCCTTTCAGGAGGGCAATGTCACGCGCCGGTCCGGCGCGCCGGCGGCCCTGGCTGGCCGCAAGACAGGATCGCACAATAGAGTCGTCTGCGCGTCGCGGTCAATCGCTTTCTCCCTGCCTATCTCGATACGGCGCGGACACTTAGGGTCGTTTTCAGCGGCGCGTCGAGCGCCGCTTCTTGGATTTCTTCTTGGGCGGCGCCGGTGG
>JBOHUC010000151.1:0-17082 GCA_050733935.1 Candidatus Eiseniibacteriota bacterium
CGCGCGGACCGTTCGCGCCGCGAACCGCGAGGCGGCCACGCTCGCCGCCGCGCGCAACCTTCCGGTGACCGCGGGCCCGGACGCGCACCGCGTCGCGGAGCTCGCGCTCGCGCGCGTCGAATTCGAGGGGCCGCGTCCGGATCCGGCCGACGACGCGGTACTCAAACGCCTGCTGCTCACCGCGCCGCGAAGGCTCGTCACCCGCGGCGGCTCCCCGTGGAACGAGTGGCGGAGCCAGGTCGTCAAATGCTGGAAGCGCCCGGACGCCGCGCTCGCCTGGCACCTCGCGCGCGGAGCCGTGCGCCGCGTCGTCCTCCCCGCGGCCTACGAGGTCGAGTGAGCCCCGGCGAGCGTCCGCTGCGCGTGCTCCACGGCACGTACGAGATCGCGGGCCAGGGGATGGTGCTCGCGGCGGGGCTTCGCGCCGTGGGCTGCGAGGCACGCTCGCTCGCGTATCGCGTGGATTGGGACGGCCGCGTGCCCGACTTCGTGACCGAGCTCGACCGGCTGCCGAACGATCTTGTGCGCGCGGCCGTGATGGCCGGCGAGCTCGCGCGGCGCGCGCCCGCGTTCGACGTGTTCCATCTCCACTTCGGAACGTCGTTCCTCCCGCGCCAGCTCGATCTCCCGATCCTCAAGGCGATGGGGAAGACGATCGTCTTCCACTTCCACGGGTGCGAGATCCGCGACCGCGCGCACATGCTTAAGACCCATGCGCTGGCCACGTGCACGGAGTGCGATCCGTTCTGCCGGCCGCCGCACCAGAAGTGGCTCCGGGCGCAGGCCGCGCGCTACGCCGATCGCGTGTTCTACTCGACGCTCGATCTCGCGGAGTCGGTGCCGGGGGGACACTGGCTCCCGCTTGCGATCGAGTCCGCGCGCTGGGAGGCGGCGGGCCGCGCGACGCCCCTGCCGGATCCGATGCGACGCGACGGCATCCAGGGCCCGGTCGTGATCGCGCACGCGCCGACCAATCGACTCATCAAGGGCACGCGCTTCGTCGAAGAGGCGGTGACCGCCCTGCGCGAGGAGTTTCCGCGCCTCGAGCTCCGGCTGATCGATCGCCGTCCGTGGGCGGAGATGCCCTCGATCCTCGCGGCCTGCGACATCCTCGTCGACCAGCTCATGATGGGCTGGTACGGGCTCCTTGCGATCGAAGGGATGAGCATGGGACGCGCGGTCGTCTGTCACGTGCGCGAGGATTTCAGCCCCGTGCTCGGTGAGGGCCCGATCGTCGACGCACGGCCCGACACGCTGACCGAAGTGCTGCGCGGGCTCGTGCGCGATCCCGCGCGTCGCAGAGCGCTCGGTGAGCGCGGCGTCGCGTACGCGCGCGCGCACCATGACGCAGCGGCGGTCGGCGAGATCCTGCTCGAGCACTACCGCGAGATCCGGCGCGCGAAGGCGGTCTCGTGAGGGTTGTCCTGCGATTCGATCGTTCCCTCGCGGACGTCCCGGAGGCGCGCTGGGCGATCGAGACGATCGCCTCCCTTCTCGAGACGCCGTGGCGGACCGAGAGTGCGGGCGCGGGAGCGGACGCCGGCGATGCGGTCGTGTTCGTCGGGCTGCCCGCTCAAGCGCCACGTGACGCTGCGGCCGTCGTGCCGTGGGAGGACGAAGGCCCGTGGATGCCGGACTCGCTCGCGGTCGCGACCTTCGAAGGCGAGCCACTCGTGTGCCCGCACGGGCGCTTCGATCCGCCCGGCGCGGCGAACGAGCTCCCGCGCCCGTGGCTCCGGTCGGCGTTCTCGCTGCTCGTGCGCGAAGAGGAGCGGCTCGATCCCCGGCGCGATCAGTGGGAGTGCTTCAGCGGAACCTTCTCGCGCCTCCACGCGCTCGGCGTGCTCGATCGCGCGCTCGTCTCGGCGCAGGCCGGGCAGCTCGCGCGGCGGATCGAAACGTTCGCGGCCGCGCGCGGACAGAGCCTCGAGCGGCGCGTGCGGTGGAGGGGCGGCGCGCGCTTCGCGGTCGCGCTCACGCACGACGTGGACGACATGCGACTCTACTCGTTTCGGGAGGCGTGGCGATTGCTCCGGCAGTCCCGCAGTTCCGGGTCGTATGCCTTTCGCGCCGGCATCTCGCTCGCGCTCCGCACGCTCGGAAACCGAGGCCGTGGACCCGATCCGTACTGGAGCTTCGACCGCTGGGTGGCACTCGAGGAGCGTCACGGCTTCCGGTCGTCGTTCTATTTCTGCTCGCCCCAGCCTTCGCGCCGGCACGAGTACGACGCGACCTACGGCTTCGACGATCCGGTCGCGTTCGAGGGGCGCGCGCTGCGCGTGCGCGACCTCGTGCGGACGCTTGCTGACCGCGGGTTCGACGTGGGGCTCCACGGCGCTTACGAGAGTCATCGCGACGCCGCGGAGCTCACGCGCGAGAAGGGGCAGATCGAGGAGGCCGCGGGCCGGCGCGTCCCTGGCACGCGCCAGCACTTCCTGCGCTTCGACGTTTCGCGCACGTTCTCGGCACAGGAGGCTGCCGGATTCGACTACGACACGACTCTCGGCTACAACGAGGCGATCGGATTCCGCGCGGGGATCGCAGGCCCGTTCCATCCGTGGGATGCATCGGCGCGAAAGCCGCACGGCCTGCTCGAGCTTCCGCTCACGGTGATGGACGGGACCCTGTTCCGAACTCTCGGACTCGACGGTGCGGCGGCCGCGGAACGGGTGCGCGCGCACCTCGACGAGGTCGAGCGCACGGGGGGTCTCGCGGTACTCCTGTGGCATCCGAACGGGGCCGATACCAAGCGCTTTCCCGGATGGTGGTCGAGCTACGAGTCGACGCTCGAGCACCTTGCAGGAAGAGACGCCTGGGTCACGGACGCAGCGACGATCGCCGCCTGGTGGCGGGAGCGCCGGGAGGGCTAGTCGAGCACGACCACGCGCTTCGTGCGCACGGATCCCGCATAGCTCGCACGAAGCCAGTAAACGCCCCCTGGAATGCTTCGTTCGGAAGCGAGCGCGACGCGATGCCGGCCGGGTCCGAGGCCGCCGAGCTCGCGCACCAGAACCCGTCGTCCTCCCGCCGTCATGAGCTCGATGGTCACGGGCCGGTCATCCGGAACGGTGAAGTCCACGGTGAGCGCGCCGTTCCGTGCGGGGTGTGGAACGGCACCCTGGAGGCCGAATCCGTCGGAGGACGCGACGTCGATCCAGACTTCATCCGTCGTCTCGAGACCGGTCTCGGACCCGTACTTGAGCCGGTAGGCATAGCGGCCGTCGGGCACCCCGTCGTCGAGATAGGTCAGGTTTCCCGTTCCGTCCGCAACCGTCGATCCGAGCTCAAGCCAGTGAATGTTCTCCTGCCGGCGCTCCACGATCCCGGATCGCAACGCGCTGCCCGCGTACCACACGATCGACACGCGACCGTCGCTGGCGCTGCTGCTCACGAGCGAAGGGCGTGCCGAGACCGGGGCGTCCCACTGGAGCTCCCAAACGTCATTGTGATAGCCGCTGCCGTTCGTCCCGCCGAACAGGACCATCCGATAGCGCGTCGGGTCGAAGATGGCGGTGTACTCGCGGCGCGCGCTCGGCCCCGTTCCTTCGGGCGCGAGTTGAATCCAGCTCTCTCCGCCTGCGAAGTTGAGCGCCCAGACGTCGTCCCGGTAGAGGGCCCCATCCCATCCGCCGAAGATCACCATTCGGTCACGCACGGGGTCGTACACGCCGCTCATGAGGTCGCGGCCGACGGGAGGAACGCCGGCCGGGCTCAGCTGAGTCCACGTCGGCGTGCCGTCGAACGACAGCGCCCACGCCTGATTCTGGAACGTGTCGTCGCCGAAGCCGCCGAAGACGACGAGCCGGTCGCGCACCGGATCGTAGATCGAAGCGCCGAGATAGAGCGGAGGAGGCGACGTACCGCCGGGAGTCAGGAGCTCCCAAGTGAGCGTGCCTTCGAGCGGAATCGTCCAGACCTCGTTCGAGACTCCGCCTGCCGTGATGCCTCCGAAGCTCACGAGACGATCCCGTCGCGAGTCGTATACGGCGTAGTGTCCCCAGCGCGGATCCGGCGATGGTCCCGCGCTCACGGGGAGGAGGCTCCACTTGGGCGTGCCGCCGAGCTCGAAGGCCCAGAGGTCGTTCAGAAACGTCGGGTGGCCGCCGAACACGATCATCCGGTCCCGCACCGGATCGTGGATCGTCCCCGTCACCATCCGACCCGACGGTGGCGACGTCACAGGAGCGAGCTCGTTCCAGTCGAGACCGGACAGTCCCAGACCCCACACGTCGTTTCGATAGTTCAGGTCATAGCCTCCGAAGATCACGAACCGGTCCCGCGGTCTGTCCAGAACGCCCGCCGCCATGAACCGCTGGGTCGGTGAAGGAAGGTTCACGTCGAGCTCTTCCCACACCGTAGCCCCGGAAAGGCTCAGGCCCCAGGTGTCGTTGCGATAGTCGCCATCGTATCCGCCGAACAGAAGGAAGCGGTCCTTGTCCGGGTCGTGGACGGCCGCGCCTCCGAAACGCGCGGAGGGCGTGGGTGCCGCGGGAGAGAGGTTGTTCCACGCGGGCGGGCCGCTCAGGTCGAGCTCCCAGGTTTCGTCGCTCGTGAACGGCGGATCCGGGAGCGTGCCTCCGACGTAGAGGACCCTTTGATGGAGCGGGTCGTATGCGGCCATGTATTCGCGTCGCGGCGACGGCGGCGTGCCGGACGGCGTGAGGAGCGCCCACGTCGGCGTGCCCGATAGCGAAAGCGCCCACACGTCGTTCTTGAACTCTGAGCCCGTCCATCCCCCGAAGACGATCAGTCGATCCGCGACCGGGTCGTAGATGCCGGTCATGAGGTCGCGCACTCCGGGTCCGGGACCGACGGGGAAGATGCGATTCCACTGGAGTGTGCCGGCCAGGGGGAGCTCCCAGACTTCGTCGAGGAATGCGCTCCCGTCCCAGCCCCCGAACAGGAGGAGTCGGTCGCGAACCGGATCGTAGTTCCCCGTGAGCGCGCGTCTCGGGGACGGCCCGGGGCCTGCCGGCAGGAGCGGCGTCCACGTGTTCGAGCCGTCCATCGCGAAGGCATGAACCTCATTCGAAAGCGGGCCGAACCAGAGCTCCCCACCGAAGACGAGCATGCGGTTTCGGTGCGTGTCATGCACCGTGACGTGTCCGAAGCGCGGTATTGGTGGCGGAAGCGAGTCGGGAAGCACCGACCATGCAGGATTGCCGGTCGCGAGATTGAGCTGCCAGACGCCGGGGAGAAGCCCTCGATTTCCGCCGTAGACGAGCAGGCGCTTGCGAATCGGGTCGTAGACCGCTCCGGTCGCGAGGCGTCCCTGGGGGAGGGGACCGGGAGGCCCGTCCGGAGTGAGCTGCTTCCACGTTCCATCCGCGCCCGCCGACCCGGCCTGCGGCGAAGCCGGAGGCGCGAGAAGCATGAGGGAACAAACCACGAGCACGCCGACACGAGCCATGCGCGCTCCCCAGTCTCCCGACAGTCCGATGTGCATGGCAGCTCCTCGAGGGATCACGCGTGATGGCAATGTGTCGGTTTGCGATGGGGACGTCCGAACTGGAACGAATGAATCCACAATGAAGGTAGGCCGCCCCCTCCGGGTCGTCAACGCGGGATTCGTGATAGGCTGCGGCCGTGACTTACGAATCGACGGTTCCCGGGGGATCCGCGGCCCGGGCGGAGCACGCCGGTCGGGGCCCCGATGGGTTGCCGTTCTATCGAGTCGACTTCTCGTGTGACGATCGCGACCCGCTCCAGGCCCGGCTGAACGCGATCTTCGAGTATGCCGACGACGTCGAAACAAAGGTCCTGCATCGCAGCCGTCTCAACCTGTTCTTCCTGCTGCTCGATCGGCTGTCGCGGGAGGGCGCCCTCTCGCGCCGGGACTCGGCCCTCGACATCGGATGCAACGGCGGCGCGTACTCGCGCATGCTGTCGGACTTCGGGTTCGCGCATGTCCGCGGCGTGGACATCGAGCCCCGTTTCATCGAAACCGCCCGTCGCGAGTTCGCGTTCGAGGCTCCGGAACGTTCCCTGCGGTTCGACGTCGGCAACGCGGAAGAGATCGACACGCGTGAGAAGGTCGACTTCGTGCTCTGCACCGAAGTCATCGAGCACACGAGCCGGCCGGATCGGGTCGTCCAGGTCATCCGGGAGATCCTCAAGCCCGGCGGCGTCGCCGTGGTGACCTTGCCGAACCGGATCTCCCTGCCGTTCCAGATGGCCTGGTGGGCGTACCGGCTCAAGAGGATGCCGAAGAACCCGGAGTTCGAGGATCACCTCAACTATCCGTTCTATCGCTCGCTCAAGCTGTTCGATTTTCCCGACCTCGAGCTCCTGCAGACGGACGGGACGAACCTCCTGCTTCCCTCCCGGCTCCTGCGAGCGCTGTACCGCACGCCGATCTTCGGTCCGGTGCACCACGCGGACTTCCTGCTGTCGCGGCTCTGGCCCCTCAAGTTCTTCACCCAGTTCTTCTATCTGGTGCTCAGGAAGAGGCGCTCTTCCGGCTGATTCGAGACGGGCAATCGCTTGTCCACGCACAAGTTGACGGGCCCCGCCGCGCGGGCTACACTCCCCTCCGTATGAGCTCGCCGCGCGAAACCACCCCCGAACACTGGCAGCGTTTCTGGACCGACGGCCGGCCCCTCCACGAGGTCTATTCGAACCAGGGCCGCCTGGTCGAGCAGGCCCTGGCCCAGGGATCGCTGTCCGGCCGCCGCATTCTCGAAGTCGGAGCCGGGACCGGGCGCGACACCATGGAGCTCGTGCGCCGGGGGGCCATCGGCTACGTGCTCGACTACACGTTCGGAAGCCTCGAGCTCATGCAGGCGCACGCCAGGCACCTCGGGGTTCCGCTTACGCTCGTGTGCGCCGACGCGCGCGCGCTGCCGTTCCGCGACGATTCGTTCGCGCTCGTCTTCCACCAGGGCCTGCTCGAGCACTTCCGGGAGCCGGTGCCGCTTCTCACCGAGAACGCGCGCGTGCTCGAGCCCGGTGCGACGCTCATCGTGGACGTTCCCCAGCGCTACCACCTGTACACCGTCGCGAAGAAGATCCTGATCGCCATGAACCGCTGGTTCGCGGGCTGGGAAACCGAGTTCTCCCCGGCGGAGCTCGAGCGGCTCGTGCGCGCGGAGGGGCTCTCCGTGACGCGCACGTACGGCGACTGGATGGTGCCCGGGCTCTTCTACCGCGCGGTGCGCGTCACGCTCGCCAAGGCCGGCATCAAGGCTCTCCCGATGTACCCGAAGGGCCCGGCGTTCTGGGAGAACTTCTGGAACGGCCTGCGCGAGTGGCTGCGCACGCAGCGCTGGGCGCTCTACACGACCCACGTCATCGGAGTCGTCGCCACGAAGCGCGGCGCGGCCGCGCGGCCGCTCCCCGCCGGCACGCAAGCGGCCGAAGCGCGGAGAACGGCCTGAACCTGCTCGCGGTCAACTGGCGCGACATCGGAGCACCCGAGGCGGGGGGCGCCGAAGTACACCTCCACGAAATCCTGAAACGCTGGCGCGCGCGCGGTCATACGATCACGTGGCTCTCGCATGGTTTTCCCGGTGGGGCGCCCGAGGAGATGCGGGACGGCATCCGCATCCTTCGGCGCGGTCACTGGTACGACGCGAATCACGCGCTCCCCGCCGCGTACAAGCGCGAGCTCCGCGGTGAGCACTTCGACGTCGTGATCGAGGACATCAACAAGCTTCCGTTCTTCGCGCCGCGCTGGGCGAACGCGCCCGTGCTCGCCGTCGTCCCGCACCTGTTCGGCACGACCGTGTTCGCGGAGACGGGACCGCTCGAAGCGGCGTACGTGCTGCTCCACGAGGCGCTCATTCCGCGCGTCTATCGCGCGACCCCGTTCCTCGCAATCTCTGAAAGCACGCGCGACGATCTCGTGCGCCGCGGGATTGCCGCGGCCCACGTGAGCGTCGTGCACTGCGGGCTCGACCACGAGCGCTTCCGGCCGTCCGCTCCGAAGGCCGACCGGCCGACGGTCGTCTTCCTGGGCCGGCTCCGGAAGTACAAGGGAGTCGACGTCCTGCTCGACGCGTTCGCCGAGGTTCGCCGCAAGCTGCCGGACGTGCGGCTCGACATCGTGGGCAACGGCCCGCACAGAAGGTCGCTCGAAACGCGGGCACGCCGGCTCGGGCTCGGGGACGCCGTGACGTTTGGCGGTTATGTGAGCGCGCAGGAGAAGGTCGCGCGGCTCTCGGCGGCGCACGTCTCGGTCTGTCCCTCGCCCAAGGAAGGCTGGGGCCTCACCGTGATCGAATCGAACGCCTGCGGCACGGCCGTGATCGCAAGCCGGAGCCCCGGGCTCGTCGATTCGGTGCGTGACGGCGAGAGCGGGATCCTCGTGCCGCACGGCGACGTGAAGTCGCTTGCGGACGCGATGCTCCGCGTCCTCGGAGATCCGGAGCTTCGCGCCCGGCTCGAGTCGCAGGGCCTCGCGTGGGCGCGCACGTTCACGTGGGACCGCTGCGCGGACGAGGCCTACGCCGTGCTCGAGCGCTTTCTTGGTTTCGAATCCACCGCCTTCGCGCGCGCATTGCCGCGGGCGGTCTGAGCTTTCCACCCGGAGGAATGATGTCCGAGCTGCGCAAGGCATACCTCGCGGTGGCCGCGTTCGTGTTCCTCTCGACGCTCACGGTCTACACGCTCACGGTGACCGACTCGATCCCGTTCTGGGACGCGGGCGAGTTCATCGCGACCTCCCTCCAGCTGGGCATTCCGCATCCGCCGGGGACGCCGCTCTACGTGCTGATCGGGCGCCTGTTCGCGATGCTGCCGTTCGGTAACGTGTACCTCCAGGTCAACTGGCTGTCGTCACTCGCCTCGGCGTTCGCCGCGCTCTTCACGTTCCTCGTCACCGTGCGCTTCATGCGGTTGGCACAGATCCGCCACGAGGAGCGGACGAAGTCGGACGAGGTCATCGCCTGGGCTGCCGGCGCGTCGGCCGCGTTCTTCGCAGCGTTCTCGAACACTTTCTGGGGCTCGGCGATCGAAGCCGAGGTCTACGCGCTCTCGTCCATGGTGCAGGTCATGGCGCTCTACCTCGCACTCCGCTGGTGGGAGGGCCTCGGGGACAACGAAGGGGACGGCCGCCTCCTCCTTGCGTGGTACCTCCTGTGCCTGTGCATCGGGATCCATCTGGGCACCTTCCTGGTCGCCCCGGCCGTCATCCTGCTCGCGCTCCTCGTCAATCCGCGGTCGCTCTTTAACTTCAAGTTCATCGCGTGGGCCGCGGCGCTCCTCGTCGTCGGCGTCTCGGTGCACTTTTATTTGATGATCCGCGCGTCGCACAATCCGATGATCAACGAGGGCGATCCGGAGTCGTGGGACGCGATGATGTACCTGCTGCAGCGCAAGCAGTACGGCGCGCGACCCATGTTCCCGCGCAGCGCCGACTTCGACTTCCAGATCGGGATGTTCTGGAACTACTTCATGGATCAGTACCGCCTTTGGAAGTCGTCGAATGCGTTCCCGGCGGTGATCCCGCTCGCGCTCGGCCTGTACGGCGCGTTCATGCAGCTTTTGCGCGAGAAGAAGACGTTCCTCACCATGTTCGTGCTGTTCGGCATCACGAGCTTCGGCCTCATCATGTATCTCAATTTCACCGACCACGAAGTGCGCGACCGCGACTACTTCTTCACGCCTGCGTTCCACTTCTTCGCGGTGTGGATCGGGCTCGGTCTCGGGTTCGTGCTCGAGCTCATCAAGGACGGGCTCGGACCGGCAGCGAAGGAGCGCGTTCCGGCTCCGCTCGCGGCCGGGTGCGTGCTCGCGGTCGCCATCTCCTGGCTGCCCGCGAACACGTACTGGTTCACGCACGACCGGACGGGGTTCTACGTTGCGCGCGACTACGCGTACAACATGCTCGCACCGATCGAGAAGGACGGGTTCGTGTTCACGAACGGCGACAACGACACGTTCCCGCTCTGGTGCCTGCAGGCGGTGGAGAACTTCCGGCCCGACGTCCGGGTCGTGAACCTCTCGCTCCTCAACACGGACTGGTACGTGAAGCAGCTTCGGGACGAGGAGCCGAAGATCCCGATGAACGTCTCCGACGAAGTCATCGAGCGGATCCGCCGCGACGGCTATTTGTTCGACGATCAGGGGCGGCCGGAGCCCGTCAACACGTGGATGGTGCGGAACATCCTGGCGGCGAACCGGGGTCAGAAGCCCGCCTATCTCGCCGTCACGGTTCCGAACCACATGGGGCTCGATCCCAGGCTCTCGCTCGAGGCCCTCATCTACCGCGTGCACGACGATTCGGTCGCGACGCGGCTCGACACGCTCAAGACGCGCAAGAACCTGTACGAAGTCTTCAAGTACCGCGGCCTCTTCACCGACGACGGCACGTACGTCGAAAAGCCGTACAAGGACCCGAACGCATACCGGCTGTCGCAGAACTACGCGGCCGCGCACCTCCAGCTCGGATTCCGCTACCGGCTCGACGGCAAGCCCGGCGAGGGAATCGCCGAGCTCGAACGGATCCTCCGCATGTATCCCACGTTCCCGGCCGTCCGCCCCGCGCTCGGCATGTTCTACATGGAGAACGGGGACACGGCGAAGGCGCTCGAGTTCTTCGCGAAGTCGCGCGGGATCACGCCCAACGATCCGGACCTCGCGTATTACTACGGTATCGCGCTCGGCTTCTCGGGCCGCCTCGACGAAGGTGTGAAGAACCTGCGCGACGCGATGCGCATGGATCCCGACGACGGTCAGGCGTACTTCGCGGCCTACTCGCTCCTGCTCGAAGCCAATCGCCGTGAAGACGCGGCCGGCATCCTGCGCGACTGGGTGGCGCTCCACCCCGAGGACACGCGCGCGAACGCGCTCCTCCAGCAGCTCACGGGTCAGTCGCCGGGGATCGCGCCGCCGGGCGGACCGGGCACGCCGGGCCTCGAGTCGGGACGCACGACGTTTCCGTGACGGACGGATCGGTCGTCGTCACGGGTTGCGCGGGGTTCATCGGCTCGCACCTCGCCGAGGCGCTGCTCGAGCGCGGCGCCGACGTCGTCGGCGTGGACGCATTTACTGATTTCTACGATCCGAAGGTCAAGCGCGCGCACGTCGCAAGGCTCGCCGCACATCCGCGCTTCCGACTGATCGAGCTCGATCTCGCGGCCGCCGACCTCTCGGTCCTTCCCGACGCACCGGCCGCCGTACACCACCAGGCCGCGCAGGCCGGGGTGCGCTCTTCGTGGGGCCGGGAGTTCTCGGACTACGTCCATCACAACGTGCTCGCGACCCAGCGCCTGCTCGAGCGTTACCGGGATCGCCCGCCCGGGAAGTTCGTCGTGGCGTCGTCCTCCTCGGTGTACGGGGACGCGGAGCGCCTGCCGACCGCCGAGACGGAGCTGCCGCGCCCGTACTCGCCGTACGGCGTGACCAAACTCGCCGCCGAGCACCTGGCCCTCCTGTACCAGCGGAACTTTGGAATCCCCGCCGTGGCGCTCCGTTACTTCACGGTGTACGGTCCCCGGCAGCGCCCGGACATGGGCTTCCATCGCTTCGTCCGCGCGCTGCTCGCCGGGACGCCGATCACGCTCTTCGGGGACGGGGAGCAGACGCGGGACTTCACCTACGTGGGCGACGCGGTCGCGGCGAACCTGGCGGCCGCCGAGCGCGGCGTGCCCGGACGCGTCTACAATGTGGGCGGTGGCTCGCGCGTGTCCGTGAACGCGGTCCTGACCGAGCTCGCGACACTGACCGGCTGCACGCCGGTGATCGAGCGCGGGGAACGGGTGGCCGGCGATCCGCGCGACACCGGGGCGGACATCACGCGCGCGCGGATGGACCTCGGCTGGGGTCCGACCGTTTCGCTCACCGAAGGGCTCACGCGGCAGGTCGCATGGCAGAAGGGGAGCGCATGACCGATCTCTTCTCGGGAGTCTCCGCGCGGCCGTCGGCGCTTGCGCCGCTTCCGGATCTCACAGCGGTCATTCCGGTCTACGACGAGGCGCAGAGCCTGCCCGAGCTCTACAACCGCCTGCGCGCGGCGGCCGGCGCGGCCGGACTCACGTACGAGTTCCTGTTCGTGGACGACGGCTCGACCGACGACACGCCGCTCATTCTCACGCGGCTCGCGCAGGAGGATCCGCACGTCCGGGTCATTTCGTTCCGGCGCAACTTCGGCAAGTCGGCCGCACTCGCGGTCGCGTTCGAGCACGCGCGCGGGCGCTACGTGCTCACGATCGACGGCGACCTGCAGGACGATCCCGCCGAGCTGCCGCGCCTGGTCGAGGCGCTCGAGTCGAACGGACTCGACCTGGTCTCGGGCTGGAAGCAGGTGCGCCACGATCCGTGGACCAAGACGGTGCCGTCCCGGCTCTTCAACGCGGTGACGGGCGCGTTCGCGGGCATCCGCCTCCACGACTTCAACTGCGGCCTCAAGCTCTATCGCCGCGAAGTCGTCGAGTCGATCGAAGTCTACGGCGAGTTCCACCGCTTCCTGCCCGCGCTCGCACACTGGCGGGGGTTCCGCGTCGGCGAGATCCCGGTCACGCACCACGCGCGGCGCTACGGGAAGAGCAAGTTCGGCGCATCGCGCTTCATCAACGGATTCCTCGATCTGCTCGCGGCCATGTTCCTGTCGCGCAACTCGCTCAAGCCGCTCCACGTGTTCGGCCGCATGGCCCTCGCGACCGGCGGTCTCGGGCTCGTCATCAGTCTCTATTTCGCGATCGTCTGGCTCACCGGCGAGCCGGTGCGCGTGCGACCTCTGCTCGTGCTCGGGCTCGTCCTGCTCGTGGTCGGGATCCAGTTCGTGCTCATGGGACTCCTGGGCGAGATGATCGCCGCGGGCCGCCCCAAGACCGACTGGCCGGTCCGCTTCTCCGCGAACTGGGATCCGCGCCCGGGTGCGGGGGAGCGCGATCGGTGAGGGTGTTCGTCCTCGCGGGCGGTCTCGGCACGCGGCTCGCCGGACTCCATCCCGACCGTCCGAAGGCGCTCGTCCCGGTGGCCGGACGTCCGTTCATCGAGCACCAGCTCGAGTGGCTCGCGGATCACGACCTGACCGACGTCGTGCTGTGCGCCGGACACGGCGCCGAGAGTCTCACGGCCCACGTGGGGGACGGCGCGCCGTTCGGCGTCCGCGTCGAAGCGGTGATCGAAGATCGGCCGCGCGGCACGGCGGGCGCACTCGCGGGCGCGCTCGCGAGGACGGCACAGGACGCCACGTTCTTCGTCGTGAACGGCGACACGCTTGCGGAGTTCGACCGGGTCGCCATGCTCGCCCTTCATCACCGGCTCGATGCGGACGCGACCCTCGCGTGCTTTCGCGTGGACGAGGCGAGTGCGCGCGGCACCGTCGATCCCGGAACGGACGGGCGGCTCGCGGGCTTCCGGGAAAAGGCCTCTTCCGGTCCCGGATGGGTGAGCGGCGGCGTGTACGTGCTCGAGGCGCGCGCGCTCGCGGGCGTGGACCCGGACTCGACGGCACCCGTCTCGCTCGAGCAGGACGTGTTCCCGTCGCTCCTCGCGGCCGGTCGCACGCTCGCGGCCTGGCAGGCGCGCGGGCGGTTCTGGGACATGGGAACTCCCGAAGGGCTCGCCGAGGCCCAGACGTTCCTCGAGCGGAGACAGAAGGACGGACCCGACGCATGACGCTCATCGTGCGCGCGCGCGCACCGCTTCGCCTGTCGTTCGGCGGCGGGGGAACCGACGTCTCGCCCTACCCGGAAGAGCGGGGAGGGGTCGTCCTTTCGACCACGATCGACAAGTTCGCGCACGCGTCCGTCCAGCCGCGCCGCAATCGGAGCTTCGCGATCCACTCGCTCGACTTCGGTCAGGTCGCGCGCTACCCGCACCTCGGGCGCATGCCGCTCGACGGAAACCTCGACCTCATCAAGGCGGTCGTGAAGGCGTTCCGCCCGCGTCACGGGGCCACGCTCTCCGTGCACACGGACGCACCGCCCGGCTCGGGGCTCGGGTCCTCGTCCACGCTCGTGGTCGCGCTCGTCGCCGCGATCCGCGCCTGGCTCAACCGCCCCCTCACGCAGTACGAGATCGCCGAGCTCGCCTACCGGATCGAGCGCGTCGATCTCGGCATCGCGGGCGGCCGACAGGACCAGTACGCGGCCACGTTCGGCGGCTTCAACTTCATCGAGTTCCACGCCGACACGACGGTCGTGAACCCGCTTCGCATTCCGTCGGACGCGCTGCGCGAGCTCGAGTATCGCCTGCTCCTCGCCTACCTCCGCCAGACGCGCTCGAGCGCGCGCATCATCGAGCGCCAGCGCGCGAGCTACGTCGCGAAGAAGCGCTCGGTCGTGCGCGCGCTCGACACGCTCAAGGCGCTCACGCTCGAGATGAAGCGCGAGCTTTTGCGCGGGCGCGTGGACGCGTTCGGGGAGTTGCTGCACGAGGCCTGGCGCTCGAAGAAGCAGCTCGATGCCGGAATCTCGACCGATCCCGTGGACGCGCTGTACGAGCGCGCGCGGCGGGCGGGCGCGATCGGTGGCAAGATGCCGGGCGCGGGCGGGGGCGGCTACTTCCTGTTCCTTTGCCGCGCGCAGAAGAAGCACGACGTCGCGCGTGCGCTCGAGGCGTCCGGCGCCCAGCTCGTTCCGTTCGCGTTCACGCAGGAGGGTGTGACGACGTGGACCACCGAGGCGCCGCGCGCGGGGCGGCGCTAGCCGTTGAAGATCGGCCTGCTCGGTCCCGCCCATCCGCTCCGTGGCGGGATCAGCCAGTACCTGGCGCTGCTCGCGGGCGAGCTGGCGCGCGAGCACCACGAGGTGCATTACCTCTCGCTCCTGCGCCAGTATCCCTCGTTCCTGTTCCCCGGACAGAGCCAGATCGACCCGAGCGAGAATCCGCTCCGGGTGCCGAATGAGCGGGTGCTCGATCCCATGAACCCGCTCACGTGGCGGAGCGCCGGGCGGCGCGCGCGTGCGCTTGGGCTCGCCGCGCTCGTCTACAAGTGGTGGATGCCGTTCTTCGGTCCTTCGTACGCGCCCGTGCTCGGCGGCGCCCGCCGCGGCGGCGCGGTCAACGTCATGATCGCGGACAACCTGGTGCCGCACGAGAAGCGGCCGTTCGACCGTGCGTTCACGCGCCTCGTGCTCGATCGCACGGACGGCTATCTCGTGATGTCGAAGGCCGTCGAGGACGATCTCCTCAAGCTCGTCCCGGGCGCGCGCTTCCGGCGCGTGCCGCACCCGGTGTACGCGCAGTACGCGGCGGAAGGGCGCGATCGCGGGGACGCACGGAGGCGCGCCGGGCTTCCGCCCGACGGCGACGTGCTCCTCTTCTTCGGCTTCGTGCGACGCTACAAGGGGCTCGACGTGTTGATCGAAGCGCTGCCGCGCGTGCTCGCGCGAAGGCCCGTGACGCTCGTCGTCGCGGGCGAGTTCTACGAGCCCGTCGAACCCGTTCGAGCGCGGATCGCGGAGCTCGGGCTCGGCGAGAGCGTGCGCGTGCTCGATCGCTACGTGCCCGACGAGGATGTCGGCGATCTCGTCGCGGCGGCGGACCTGGTCGTCCTGCCGTACCGCTCCGCCACCCAGAGCGGGGTCGTGCAGGTGGCCTACGCGGGCGGCTGTCCGGTCGTGAGCACCGCGGTGGGAGGCCTTCCCGAAGTCGTGTTCGAGGGCAGGACCGGGCACCTCGTTCCGCCCGAGCGGCCGGACGCGCTCGCGGATGCGATCCTCGGGTTCTTCGACCGCGGCGGCCGGGCCGCGTACGAGCCGGCCGTGCGCGAGGCGGCGCGCGCGTTCTCGTGGGGCCGGGTGGTCGAGGGACTGACCGAGCTCGTGGCCGAGCTCCGTGCCGGGAAGGCGGCCTGATGCGTCCGGATCCGCGCGCGCTCCCCGCACCCGCGGTCGCCATGCGGCTTGCGATCGGAATGATGCTCCTCTTCGTCGCCACCGCCGGCGGAAGGATCACGGCGAGCGACGAGTACACGATCTACCGGCTCACCGAGTCGCTCGTGACCAAAGGCACGGTCGCGGTCGCGGCCGGGAACGCCGAGCGGGGCCCGGACGGGAAGCTCTATCCGAAGGCCGGGCTCGGCCAGGCGATCGCAGCCGCGCCCTTCTATCTCCTCGGCAAGGCGGCGGCGATCCCGTTCCCGCCGCACCGAAAGGATCTCGTCACGCGCGCGGTCACCTCGCTCCTCAATCCGTTCGTCGGCGGATTGCTCGCGGCGGTCCTGTTCCTGCTCTTCCTCCATCTCGGCGCGTCGCCGCGCGGCGCGTTCCTCTGGGCCGTCGCCACGATGCTCTCCACACCGCTCTGGGTGTACGCGAAGAGCTTCCTCGCCGAGCCGTTGCTCGCGCTCGGGCTCGCGACCGGCTTCTACGGGGCGAGCCGGTTCCGGGAAGGAGGAGGTCCCCGGCACGCGATGATCGCGGGCTTCGCGTGGGGGTTCGTGATCCTCACCAAGTACGCGCTCCTTCCGGCCGTGATCCTGCTCGCGCTTCCGTTCTTGCCCTCGCTCAAGCGCGCGCGCGAAGCCCTGCCCGGAGTCCTCGCACTCCTCGTGTGCGTGCTCGTGGCGCTCGTCTACAACGCGGCCCGGACCGGGAGCGCGTTCGGCTCGGGCTACGGACGGCAGGCGACGATGGCGGCGTTCTCGACCCCGCTCTGGGTCGGCCTGTACGGACTTCTCCTCTCGAGCGGCAAGGGCGTGCTCTGGTTCGCGCCGCTCACGGCCCTCGTGCCGTCGTCGCTCGCGCCGGCGTGGCGACGGTGGGGGCCTGTGGCGCTCGGGCTCGCGCTCGCGTGCGCGGTCATGACGGTGCTGTACGCGTCGTTCGAGCACTGGGCCGCCGACGGCTCGTGGGGGCCGCGCTATCTCGTGCCGTTCATCCCGCTCGCTCTCGCACTCGTCGTGGCGGCCCATGCGCAGACGCCGTGGGGCGGGACGCCGCGACGCGTGCTCGTCGGATCCCTCGCCGCACTCGGGCTCCTCGTTCAGCTCGGCGGCGTGGGCATCTACTTCGGCGCGCAAATGCGGGAGGCGGGCGACTATCCGTACACGCGCTCGCTCGACGATCCGTCGTTCATGGCCGAGAGCCACTTCAACCCGTGGCGGACGCCGATCGTCGATCACTGGCGGATGCTGATTCGCAGCGCGGGCGAGTTCGTGCGCGGCGAAGGGCCGTCGCTCCGGGTCGGCGG
>JBOHUC010000152.1:0-7177 GCA_050733935.1 Candidatus Eiseniibacteriota bacterium
CGGTCACAGGATGCGATCTCCTTGCGCCGGCCGCCGACGTGGGACATCACGTGCGCACGGCGGCCGCCGAGATCGAAAAGGCGCTCGGACGCGTCGACGTGCTCGTCGCACTCGCCGGACTTCCCGCCACGCCCGAGCTCTGGCAGAAGCCGTTCGAGGACGTGAGTGCCAGCGATCTCCACTCTGCGTTCGCGGTCGACACGGTGGGCACGTTCCTGTTCGCGCAGGCGTTCGCGCCGAAGCTCCGCGCGAGCAAGGGGACGGTCGTCGTCATGAGCTCGTCGGCCGCGTTCTACGGGGACACCCTCGGACTCCTGTACGCGCCCGCGAAGAGTGCCAACGCGGGTCTCGTTCGCATGCTCGCACGCGTGCTCGCGCCCGAAGTGCGCGTGAACGGTGTGGCTCCTGGAGCGATCGAGTCCGGATGGCTCGCCACGCTCAATCCTGAACAGCGCCGGCATGCGGCGAGTCTGGCGCTGCTCCGGCGTCTCGGTCAGCCTGCCGAGGTCGCGGAGGCGATCCTCTCGCTTGCGGCCCCGGGCTACATGAACGGCCAGGTCCTTCCGCTCGACGGGGGCATTTTCCCTCAGCCCGCAAAGGGTTAGAGGCCCTCGCTCCCGCAAACCCCTTTAGAAATGGCACCTGCGTGCCGATATCCGGCCGCGTGAGCCCTCCTGCGTCCACGAACGAGCCCGGCTCGATCATTGCACGTGAGAAGCGCCAGCGGAAACGGCTGGCGGCGCTTCTCGACGTGAGCCGCGTCGTCACTTCCTCGCTCGATCCGAAAGTCATTCTCGAGACGATCGCCGACAAGATGAGCGATCTCGTCGGCGCCACCGAAGTCACGATCTTCGGTCTCGATGAGGACACGCAGATCCTGAGTCCGCTCGTCGCCCGGGTCGAGGAGCGCTACTACGACGACGTCATGCGGGTGCGCCTGCGCGTCGGTGAGGGGATCACGGGCTCGGTCGTCCAGACCGGAGTCGGCGAGATCGTGGGCTACGCGGAGCGCGATCCGCGCGCCGTCCTGGTCGAGGGCACGCCGGAGGACGAAGCGACCTCGCTCGTGTGCGTGCCGTTCTTCGTCCACGACCGGGTCGCGGGCGTGATCGCGCTCTCACGCTACGGGGTCGACCAGTTCACTCCCGAAGATCTCGAGATCGTGACGATCTTCGCGGGCCACTGCTCGGTCGCGATCGCGAACGCGGGCCTGTACGAGGACCTGCGCCGCGCGTTCGAGGAGCTGCGAGCGACTCAGAGCCAGCTCGTCCAGTCCGCGAAGCTCAACGCGCTCGGCGAGATGGCGAGCGGTGTGGCGCACGACTTCAACAACCTGCTCGCCGCGATTCTCGGGCGCACGCAGCTCCTGCTCGCCAAGGTCGAGGATCCGGGGCTCCGCCGCTCCCTCGAGCTGATCGAGCAGACCGCACAGGACGGCGCGCAGACGGTGCGCCGCATCCAGGAGTTCACGCGCGTCCGCATGGACGAGGTGTTCGACGAGGTGGACCTGAACCGGATCCTCCTCGACGTGCTCGAGCTCACGCGGCCCTCGTGGCAGACGCAGAGCAAGGTGCGGGGAGCGGTCATCGAGGTCTCGAAGAGCCTGACCGCGACCGGAATGGTCGCCGGGAATGCCTCCGAGCTGCGCGAGGTCTTCACGAACCTGGTTCTGAACGCGGCCGACGCGATGCCCGCAGGAGGGACACTCACGCTCCACACGCGTGACGACAACGGGCACGTCGTGGTCGAAGTCTCGGACACGGGGCACGGGATGGATCCCGAAACGCAGGCACGCTGCTTCGATCCGTTCTTCACGACGAAAGCGGTGAAGGGGACGGGCCTCGGGCTCTCGGTCGCATACGGAATCGTCGGTCGTCATCACGGCCGGATCGCCGTCGAGAGCACGTCCGGGGAGGGGACGCGCTTCCGTCTCGCATTCCCGATCCGGCAGTCGGACGAGACGCGCGCCCCGCAGGCCACTCCGCCCGGGCAGACAGGGTCGTTCCGTGTCCTCGTGGTGGACGACGAGGAGTCGGTGCTTTCCGTGCTGTCGGAGCTGCTCGAGGCGCTCGGGCAGCGCGTCACAGCCGCCCACGGCGGTCACGAAGGGTTGAACGCGCTCCGCGAATCGAAGGATCCGCCCGAAATCGTGTTCACCGATCTCGGCATGCCGGGCGTGAACGGGTGGGACGTCGCGCGCGAGACC
The DNA here is from genome assembly GCA_050733935.1 of Candidatus Eiseniibacteriota bacterium. Lineage (GTDB taxonomy): Bacteria > Eisenbacteria > RBG-16-71-46 > RBG-16-71-46 > DASYSL01 > JBOHUC01. The sequence continues at coordinate 2,207 of JBOHUC010000152.1, forward strand.
CACGCGCGGGCACCGGGGGCGATCGTGGTTCTCGTGACCGGCTGGGGCGTTCAGATCGACGCCGAGACCGCGAGGAGCCGCGGCGTCGAGTTCCTGCTCGGAAAGCCCTTCACCGTGGATGAGGTCGAGAACACGCTCATGCGCATCCGGGCTCGCTTCGACGCCCGCGCTTCGATCTCGCCGTCGGGGCCGGCCCCGGGCAACGATCCGGACGCCGATCCCGCGAACGCGGCGCACGCGGCTTAGGCACCGCTCTCGGCGCGCGCGCCGCGCACGCCTATCCCGTCACCGGCAGCTCCCCTGCAATCTCGAGCGCCTCGCGCGACAGCCGCACGATCTCACTCGAAGTCGGAATTCCTCCGGACATGACGAGGCGGATCTTTCCGCGACGGTCCACCAGCACCATCCCCTGACGCGGATTCGAGGACACGGCGTCGTACTGCCCGTACACGCGCGCGATGCGCGATGCGCGATCGGGCAGGAGCCGGAAGTGCGGAGTCGAGACGGCCGTCGAGAGCTTGTCCTGTCCGAAGGGCGCGATCAGGGCGCCCCCGATCCCGAGCTCGTTGAGACCGGGAACGGCGAGCTCGAGGTCGATCGCATCCTCGGGAACGCGCGCGAAGACGAGGAGCCAGGCGCGCTCCTTGACCGCTTTCGAGAGCTGAAACTTGTTGCCCGCGGCGTCGCGCAGGTTGACCTCCGGGGCGGCATCTCCGACGAGGAATCGGCCGGGCGCCCTCGCGGGCGGTCCCGCGGCCGAGCCGTCCACGTCCGTCGTGGGAGAGGTCGGCGGAGCCTTGGACGGATCCTGCGCGCCGGCGACGGGCGCGAGAACGGCGAGCACGAGCGCGACGGCGAGACACGCCGTGGCGCGAGCGACCTGGGACACGATCACCGGGCGATGAAAGTGCGGCGGGTGCGGAAGTGAAAAGCGAACCATGGCCGTACCTCCGGGCCCGGACCCTACGCGCGTGACATGACGGCTTCGCGCAGAGCTTCGAGCCGTTCCGGGGGCGTGTGTGGATCAATGGAGCAGCCCGGCGCCACGATCCAGCGCCGGCCGCCCGTCTGTGCGAATCCCGCATCGAGCTGTGCAAGTGCAGGAGCATCGGTGGAAGCGAGCAGCGCATCCTCGTGGCCGATGCCGCCGATCGCGGCTCCGCGAATGCGCTCGAGACCTTCGCGGAGGTTGAGGTTGCCGTCTTCGGTCGCGGACCAGGAGAACGCGGCGACCGGGTAGTCGGTGAGAGCGGGCAGGAAATTTCGCGGGCGGCACACGTGGAGGACGTTCATCGGCGAGCCGTGCGCACGCGCGAGCACGCGGAGATCGAACGGGCTCGCGTACGCTCGGTAATCGGCCGGGCTCCATCCCCGATCGCGCGTCGCCCACTCGACGGTCGCGAAGTAGATGCCGTCGGCACCCGCGGCGAGCGCCTGCGGCACGAAGTCCTCGAACGTGCGCGTCACGGCCTCGACCGCTCCGCGGACGGCAGCCGGATCCTCCTTGAGGTGTTGCTCGACCGACTTTGGGTCCTTCGCGAGGTCCGCGACCACGGCGAGTGGCGAGAACACGGTCTCGACGAGCAGGACGTCGGCGGGCAGCAATTTTCGCGTGAGGCGAATGGCTTCGAGCTGTTCGCCGAGCGCGCCCGTGTTCCCCGGGAGCGGCCGGATCGACGCGTAGTCGCGAACGTCGTGAATCGGATGGGAGAGGCGGACGGGTTTTCGGAGGGGATCGGTGCTGCGCTCGAACGCGACGCCCCAGGGCTCGGTGTGGTAGGACGCGCGCGGGTTCAGCTTGACGAAGTCCCAGTCGTGTCGCGCGCGGGCTTCGACCGTCGCATGCGCGAGCGCTTCCGCGGAGTGCTCCCGATCGTAGAAATGTCCCCAGAACGACATCGGCGGGCGATCGACAGGATCGCCCCGCAGTGCCGCGAGCACCCGGTCTCGACGCGACAGCGGAGACGTCATACGCACCTCCGGTGGGCAGTCTACGCCGCGCATGGAGCGCGTTCAAGCGGCTCGCCCGAGTCGCTTTACCGCCTGCGCCGGGGATGCTACGTTCGACCCGCGCGGCGCTTCGATCGGGTCGCGCGGCACCCGCCAGGCTTCTTCGAGCCTCTCCTCTCCGTCACGAGGATCGTTCTTGGCCGCACCGACCGCCGCCCAGGCCCTTGCACTCATCCCGCGTTTCGCCGGGCGACGCATGCTCGTCTTCGGCGATCTCATGCTCGATCGCTATCTCTGGGGTCGCGTCGATCGCATTTCGCCCGAGGCTCCGGTTCCAGTCGTGTCGATCGAGCGCGAGACGTTCTCGCTCGGTGGTGCCGCGAACGTGGCACACAACCTCGCATCGCTCGGCGCAAGTGCAGTCCTCGTCGGACCGGTGGGTGAGGATGCCTCCGGAGCCTCCCTGCGCTCCGAGCTCGAGGACCGGTGCGTCGACGTCACGGGCGTGATCGCCGATGCGACGCGACGCACGACGGTGAAGACGCGCGTGATCGCGCACCAGCAGCAGGTCGTGCGCGCGGATGAAGAAGACACGGCCGACGTCACGGGAAGCGCGCGCGAGCGGCTGATCGAGCATCTCGACCGGCTCGTGCCGCGCGCCGAGGGGCTCATCGTCTCCGACTACGGCAAGGGTGCCGTCACGCAGGAGACGCTTGCGCACGCGCTTGCGCTCGCGCGCCGCCACGGCGTGCCGGTGTCGGTCGATCCCAAGGAAACACACTTCTTCTCGTACCGCGGCGTCGCGGTGCTCACCCCAAACGTGCACGAGGCGGGACGCGCGCACGGCCGGACGATCCGCGACCCGGTGACACTCCTCGCCGCCGGGTCCGCGCTGCGCGAGAAGCTCGACGCCGACGCGATCCTGATCACGCGCGGTTCCGAAGGCATGTCGTTGTTCGAGCGCGACGGCCGCGTGACCCACCTTCCGACGGTGGCGCGGGAAGTGTTCGACGTCACCGGCGCGGGCGACACGGTCGTGAGTGCGTACGCGCTGGCGCTTGCGGCGGGAGGCGATGCGCCGACGGCCGCGTTCCTGTCGAACCACGCGGCGGGCCTCGTGATCCGCCACGCCGGGACGGCAGTGACGACCGTCGAGGAGCTCACGGCGTCGCTCTCGGCCGAACCGCTCGCTCCGGCCGAAGCGTGAGCGGAGGCGCGCCGATCGGAGCCGAGATCGCTCCGGATCGCGAGTCCGCCGTCGCGCGTGCGGCCGAATGGCGCGAGCGCGATCTCGCGATCGTGTTCACGAACGGCGTCTTCGATCTCGTGCACCGCGGGCACGCCGACGCGCTCGCCCAGGCGAAGCAGCTCGGGGACCGGCTCATCGTGGGCGTGAACGACGACGCGTCGGTGCGGCGGCTCAAGGGTCCGGCGCGCCCGCTCGTGGCCCTCGAGGATCGGATGGCGCTTTTGGCGGCGCTTGCGGCCGTCGATCTCGTCGTCGCGTTCTCCGAGGACACGCCGGAGGAGCTCATTCGCGCGCTCCGTCCCGACGTGCTCGTCAAGGGCGCGGACTATCGCCCCGAGGAGATCGCTGGCGGTGCATTCGTGCGCTCGTACGGCGGCCGTGTCGAAACCGTGGCGCTCACCCCGGGACGCGCGACCTCGGCGCTCATCGATCGCATTCTCGATCGCCATTCGAAGGAACGGGAGGCCACGTAGGCCATGGCGGAACGCACGCTGGTCCAGGCGGTGAACGATGCGCTGCGCGAAGGCATGCGCCGCGACCCGAACGTCGTCGTGATGGGGGAGGACATCGGAAAGGCCGGCGGCGTGTTTCGTGCGACCGAGGGCCTGCTCGCCGAGTTCGGCCCCGGGCGCGTGCTCGACACGCCGCTTGCCGAAAACGGGATCGTCGGCACCGCGGTCGGGATGGCGCTCTACGGGTTGCGACCCGTGGCGGAGATCCAGTTCTCGGACTTCATCTATCCCGCGTTCGATCAGATCGTCTCGGAAGCGGCCAAGATGCGCTACCGCTCGAACAACCAGTACAGCGCGCCGGTGGTTGTCCGGGCTCCGGTCGGCGGAGGCATCAAGGGCGGGCTCTACCATTCGCAGAGTCCCGAAGCGTATTTTGCGCACACGGCCGGTCTCGTCGTCGTCACTCCGGCGACGCCGTCGGACGCGAAGGGACTCCTGCTTGCGGCACTCGCATCGCCCGATCCCGTGCTCTTCCTCGAGCCCAAGCGTCTCTACCGGACCGCGAAGGAAGACGTTGCGGACGGCGCCGCCGAAACGCCGATCGGTCAGGCGCGGATCGCGCGCGACGGGACCGACGTGAGCGTGATCACCTACGGATCCATGACCCCGACGTGCGTCCAGGCGGCCGAGGAAATCGCCGCCGCGGGCGGACCCTCGGTCGAGGTCGTGGATCTGCGCACGCTGGTCCCGGTCGACGTCGATCGGATTCTCGAGTCGGTGCGGAAGACGGGCCGCGCGGTCGTGGTCCACGAGGCGCCGCGCACGTGCGGTTACGGCGCGGAGCTTGTGGCCCTGATCGCGGAGCGCGCGCTCATGTCGCTCACGGCACCCATCGCGCGCGTCGCCGGGTTCGACACTCCGTTTCCGTACACGCTCGAGCACGTCTATCTGCCGGATGCCCGACGCGTCACGAACGCGATCGAGCACGTGATGAGCTAGGAGACCATCGTGGCCTTCGAGTTCAAGCTGCCGGACATTGGCGAGGGTGTGGCCGAGGCGGAGATCGTGAAGTGGCTCGTCCACGAGGGACAGGCCGTCGCCGAGGATCAGCCCCTCGTCGAAGTGCTGACCGACAAGGCGACGGTCGAGATCCCTTCGCCGCGCGCGGGCACGATCGCGCGCCTCGGTGCGGCCGAGGGCGCGGTCGTTCCAGTGGGGAGCGTGCTGGTCGTGATCGAAACCGCCGGCGCCCCGCAGGCGGCGGTCCCCGGCGCGTCCGCCGCGCATGCGGCCTCTGCCGCGCACGCCACGTCCGTTGCG
>JBOHUC010000153.1:0-45795 GCA_050733935.1 Candidatus Eiseniibacteriota bacterium
CTCGCGGGCCGCGTTTCGGGCGTGCGTGACGCGCGCGTCATCGAAGACTGCATGCTGGTCGTTCAGGTGGAGGGAGAGGGATCGGCGCGCGGCGCGATCGAGACCTTGCTGGCCGATCCCGTGTTCGCGGGGCTCAAGATCGTCGCCGCCGTGAGCGCCGACGTCCCGCTCGACGACCCGACCCTTCTACTGTGGGGAGTCTTTACGCGGTTCGACGCAGCCCGGGACGTGTTCTTTTCCGAAACCTCCCTCCGGGGCGCGTGGCCCGTCTCGCGCGGCCGGATGGGCATCGATTCGACCTGGAAGACCGGCTATCCGGACCCGGTCGCGATGCCCGAAGACGTGATCCGGCGCGTGGATGCCCGCTGGGCCGAAATCTGGCGCTGACGGCCCGTCAGGATTTTGTAGGTTCCTCGATTCCGGACTTCGGGCTCCCAACCCGCGTAACGAACTCGCCATCCGAACGTATGATTCAGGACCCCAGTCTCGACCGGGATGCGAAGCGACCCCAGACAGCCCGGCTCGACCCCAAAATCCCGGCGTTCCTTCTCGGAGGATCCGGCTGTGAAACGGCTCTCGGTCATGTTCTTCCTTCTCGCGGTCATCGTCGCCGGGCTCACGCTCGCTGCGATCGTCGTGCGCGCGAGCGGAGGCACTCTGGTCGCGAGTCCGTCCGAAACGGCGGAGTCCTCGCAGGTCGCCCCGCCCGCACCCGAGAACGCTCTCAGCGAGCGTTGACGATTGCGCGCGGCGTCTGCGCGCATTGCGTCCTTCCCTCTCGCCCGGATTCACGGGCCGACATCGTCGGTTGGCCGAAGATTCCTCTCCTGCTATCCTGCCGCAGGCCGGCCGAATGGACGGCGGCCCTCTAGGCCCTTTTCCGGGACGAGGCAATCCCTCCGTGCATCCCCTGTTCGCTGAAACCGAGATCCGCTTCAAGGACAAGGCCCTCGCTCCCATCTGGGAGAAGGTACGGGCCGGCGAGCGCCTGCCGTTCGACGACGGTGTGGCGATGCTCCAGACGGACGACGTGCTGGCGCTCGGCCGCATGGCCGACGCCTACCGCCGCAAACTCCATGGCGACCGCACGTATTTCGTGTTCAACCGCCACGTGAACCCCACGAACTGGTGCGTGCTCGACTGCGTGTTCTGCGATTACGCGAAGAACCCGAAGGACGCGCACGGCTACGAGATGACGACCGAGGAGGTCCTGGCGCACGGCGAGGGGGGGATTCGCGAGATCCACATGGTCGGCGGACTCCACCCGCGCTGGAAGTACGAGCACTACCTGGACCTCGTGCGGCAGCTAAGGCAGCGCTACCCGGATCTCCAGATCAAGGCGTACACGGCGGTCGAGATCGACTTCTTCGCGCGCCTTGCCCGGAAGTCGGTCGAGGAAGTGCTCACCGATCTCGTCGAAGCCGGACTCAATACGTTGCCGGGTGGCGGCGCCGAGGTGTTCAGCGAGCGGGTCCGTCAGGCGCTCTTCAAGCAGAAGATCGGCGCGGACCGCTGGCTCGAGATTCATCGCATCGCCCACCGGATGGGCATCCGCTCGAACTCGACGCTCCTGTTCGGTCACATCGAGACGTACGAAGAGCGCGTGCAGCACGTGATCCGCCTGCGCGAGCTCGAGGACGAGGCGCCCGGCTTCTTCGCGTTCATCCCCCTCGAGTTCCAGAAGGGCTACACGAACCTGGTCGAGCGCCAGGCGTCGGCCCTCGATGACCTGCGGACGCTCGCGATGTCCCGGCTCATGTTCGACAACGTGCCGCACGTGAAGTCCTACTGGGTCATGCTCGGCGAGGAGACGGCGTCCATGGGACTCAACTTCGGCGCGTCAGACATCGACGGTACGATCGGCCAAGAGCGGATCGCGCACGCCGCCCTCGCCGCCTCGCCGCTCGGGCTCGCGCGCGAGCGGCTGATCGAGCTGATCCGGGAGGCCGGCAAGATCCCGGTCGAGCGCGATGCGCTCTACAACGTGATCCAGGTGCACGACGAGGTCGCGGCTTGACGCCCGAAGCGGGGCCAGCGCGCGGAACGGCGTCCGCGGATGCGACCGCGCTCGCCGTCCTGGCGCGCATTCCGTATCTCAACGCCGAGCCCTTCTACACGCGCTGGAGCGACGCTCCCGGAACGACCGTGGACCTTCCGCCGCGGGCCCTTGGCGAGGAGGCACGCGCCGGGCGCGCGGACGCCGGGCTCATGGCGGTCGCGGACTGGTTCTCGCTCGCGCCGTCGTTCGAGCGCGTCGGTCCGTTCGGGATCGCCTGCCGCGGCGCCGTGCAGAGCGTGCTCCTCTTTTCGCGCCGGCCGGTCGACTCGCTCGCCGGAGCGAGCGTCGACCTCACGACCGAGTCGTCGACTTCGGTGGCGCTCACGCGCCTCCTCCTCGGATCGCGCTACGCGCTTCCAAACGTGCGCTACGAGCGGCGAGCCGTCGAGGACGGAGCCGCTCCCGAGGGTGATGCGTGGCTCTTGATCGGCGATGCGGCCTTGCGCGCGCGAGCCGATCACGCGGCCCCGCACGTGCTCGACCTGGGCCAGGCGTGGCTCGAGTGGACCGGCCTGCCGTTCGTGTACGCGGTCTGGGCCGTGCGCTCGAGCCTGCCGGGAAGCGAGAAGGAGCGCCTGGCCGCGTTCCTCGAGACTTCGCTCGCCGAAGGCGAGTCGGACCTCGACGCGATCGCGGCGCGTTACGCGTCCGCGCGCCCGGGGCTCGGGTCCGCCGCGTGGCTCGCCGACTACCTGCGCGCGTTCCGCTACCGGTTGTCCGAGGACGAGGAGCGCGGGCTCGCCCGGTTCCGCGCCCTCTACGAGGAGCACTGCGTTGACGCCTGAGACCGCATCGGCTGCCGTCCCGCACGTGACCGCCCGCGACATCCGCCGCGCGGTCGACGAGGGACGCCGCCTCACGCGCGAGGAGGCGCTCCATGCGCTCACGTCGATGCCGCTCCTCGAGCTCGGCGAGATCGCGCAGGAAGTGCGGTTCCGCAAGGTCCCCGAGAAGCGCGTCACGTACGTCGTCGACTCGAATCCGAACTACACGAACGTGTGCACGGTGGATTGCACGTTCTGCGCGTTCTACCGGAAGCCGAGCTACAAGGGCGAGGACGTCTACACGCTCTCGATCGAGAAGGTGCTCGAGCACTTCGAGCTCGCGCAGCAGTACGGCTGCACGACCGTGCTCCTTCAGGGCGGGCTCAATCCGGCGATTCCGTGGGAGTTCTATCCCGACCTGGTTCGCGCGGCGCGGGAGCGCTACCCGGACATCACGCCGCACTTCTTCTCGGCCCCCGAGATTCAGCAGATGGTCGAAGTCTCAGGACTCGACATCCGGAGCGTGCTCACGGCGCTGCGCGAGGCCGGCCAGGTCTCGCTGCCCGGAGGAGGTGCCGAGATCCTATCGGCGCGCGTCCGGAAGCGGATCTCGCCCAAGAAGGGCGGACCGGAAGCGTGGCTCGACGTTCATCGGATCGCGCACGAAGTCGGCCTCCGGACGACCGCGACCATGATGTACGGCCACGTCGAGACCGCCGAGGATGTGCTCGAGCACCTCGAATCGATCCGCGCGCTTCAGGAGAAGGCGCTCGCCGAGGGGAACGGCGGCTTCACGGCGTTCATCCCCTGGTCGTACAAGCGGGACAACACGCCGCTCAAGAAGTGGGTGCCAAGGAATGCGGGCCCGGCGCGTTACCTTCGGACGCTCGCCGCCTCGCGGCTCGTTCTCGACAACTTCGACCACGTTCAGGCCACGTGGTTCTCCGAGGGAAAGAAGACCGGCCAGGTCTCGCTCCACTTCGGGGCGGACGATTTCGGCGGAACGCTGTTCGAGGAGAATGTCCACAAGGCCACCGGCCACGTGAACATGACGACCGTCGACGAAACGAAGACCCTGATCCGCGAGTCGGGCTTCGCCCCGGCGCAGCGGACCACGCTCTACGAGATCCTTTCCGAGGAGCCTTTGACGGCCCCGACTGCGAGCCTCCCGTGATCCCCGATCCGTTCAAGACCTATGACTATCTCGTGCTCGTGCGAAAGAAGATCTTCGACTGGGTGCGCCCCCTGAGCGCCGCCCAGTACGCCCAGGAATTCCCGTTCGGCCCGAAGACGATCGGCAAGACGCTGACCCACGCGCTGGGGAGCGAGTGGTACTACGTCATGCGGATCGAGGGGAATCCGGTTCCGCCGTACGACGAGTGGGCGATCCGCGAGGAAAACCCGTTGCCGCTCGCGGCCGTCGAAACGGCCTGGGCCGAACAGGCCCTTCGCACGCGCAAGGCGATCGGTGCTGTGAAGGACTGGAACGCTGAGTTCGAATACCAGGTGACCGACGACAAAGGGCGCCACCTGATCGTGACGGCCTCGGCCGCCGACATCTACACGCAACTCCTCTTCCACGAAATCCACCATCGCTCGCACGTGATGAGCATGCTTCGTCACCTCGGTGTCACGCTCGAAGACGTCGACTTCAACGCCCTCATGTACAAGCGTCGCGAGGTCTCCCCGGCTTAGGTTCAATCGACGACGACGAGCTCCGGGACGCCCGGGAGAATTCCCTTCTCCGCACCGCGACGGAAGAGAAGCCGGAGCGCCTCGCGGCCCGCCTCGCCCATGTCCACCGTGTCCTCGCTCACGTACATGCCGACGAACTTCTTTCCGAGTTCCTTGTCGAGCCCGCGTCCGAACGTGAGCGCGTACGCGATCGCGTCGTCCAGGTGTGCGCGCGCGTAGAGGATCGATTCGCGAAGCCCGCGGTTGATCTCGCGGCAGAGCTCCGGGCCGAGATCCGCGCGCACGACGTCGAGCCCGAGCGGAAGCGGAAGCCCTCCCGTCTCCGCGGCCCAGAGCTCGCCGAAGTCCGCGATCTTCGTAAGCCCCATCGCCGCGTACGTGAGCTGGCCCTCGTGGATGAGCACTCCTGCGTCCACGTCGCCCGAGAGCACGGCCGCGGGTATCTGGTCGAACACGACCTCCACCGGCGTGTATCCGTCCGCGTAGAGCGCGGTGAGAAGTGCGGCCGTCGTCCAGGGACCTGGGATCGCCACGCGCTTCCCGCGCAGGTCCGAGAGCGCCATCGGACGGGTCGCCACGACGACCGGGCCATAGCCTCGCCCCATCGAAGCGCCGGTCGAGAGGATGTGATACGCGTCGGCGACCCGCGGGTAGGCGTGTGCGGAGATCGCGGTCACCTCGAGCTCGCGACCTGCGGCCCTTCGGTTGAGCGACTCGATGTCCTCGAGAACGTGCTCGATCCGGTAGTCGCGAATCCGGACTTTCCCGTGCGCGAGCCCGTAGAACATGAACGCGTCGTCGGGATCGGGACTGTGCCCGACCCGGAGCACGGAACCTCCGCGATCGAGCGTGGATACGCGTTCATCGGCTGCCGGTCGGGTCGAATCGGACATGGGCGGGCCTCCGTTGGGGACGCCCGCAGTGTAGGCGCTCGTTCCGCGCTTCGGAACTCCCGCAGTCGTGGTGAGGTGCGGCCATAAAAAAAGAGCCGGCCGGAGCGGCTCCCCCCGAAGTCCGGCCCCGGCTCGGCTTTTGTGACCCGTCCCGCGAGCCACAATTCTCGTGTTCAACCTGTGAGACCTTCAAAACCTGGAGCCGCGCGGGGTGGCTCCCCCCGAAGTCCAGCCCCGACGCGGTCTCCGCAACCCGCCAAAGGCGGGTCTACATATCAATGACTGCCTTCCTTGTACGACACTTACGGGTGCACCGACAGGCGCTTTCTGTTCGGTATGCGCAGAATCCATAGCGCAAATCTTTTTCCAACGACCGACAGACGATTCGAAGGAAAATGCTAGACCTGCCCTCCGTACGCGGCAACCGGTTTCTTTCCCCGTTGCGTACAAGGTGGTCCACATGGAGTGGCAGATTGGTTCGGAATGGAGTCGTTCAACCGCGAAAGCCCGGACGCGCCGGGTCCCCGGACGGGTCCGGATTCGCCCAACCTCCGAGAGCTCTAAGCTGATCGAGGACAATGCGATGGGGCCCGTACGCGAGCGGGCTCGGAAGCCGGGTGAGCGGGAAGAAGCCGACCTCGGTCGCGTCGTCCCCCGCTGCAAGGATGCCGCCCTCCACCACTCCGGCAAAGACGAGCAGAATCACGGGACCGTCCTGGCCTCCGCCGCGCAATGCCGCCTGGATCCGGACCGGACGAACGTCGAGGCCCGTTTCCTCGCGAACTTCGCGTCGCACCGTTCGCCACGGGTCTTCGTGCCGTTCCACGTAGCCTGCGGGAAGTCCCCAGTGACCGACCATGGGCGCCCAGCGGCGCCGCACGAGCAAGACCTCGTGACTCTCGACGACGGCCATCGCGACCGCGGGCGTCGGCCGGAGCGCGGCTCTCGTGCCGCACCGGGGACAACGCGCTTCGACGTCGAGCGCGACGCCGCAATGAATGCAGAAGGAGTAGTGGCGACCCCGGGTCAAGGAGCGGGCGCGCTCGAGGCCCGGGCCACACCCCCTCCTGCGACCGGTACGAGCTCGGGCGGGTATTCCCCGGCCGGCTCCACCTCCTCGATCTCAGTCGTCTTGTGCACCTTCGTGAAGCGAGCGAGGTACGTGTAGAACGTCGGCACGATGAAGAGCGTGAGGAAAGTCGAGAACAGCATCCCTCCCACGACGACGAGCCCGAGGGGCTGGCGCGACTCGCCGCCGGCTCCCAGGCCGAGCGCGATCGGCAGCGTGCCGAAGATCGTCGCGAGCGTCGTCATGAGGATCGGGCGAAGGCGCGTGCGCGAGGCGCCCGTGACCGCTTCGAAGATGCCCTCGCCGCGCTCCCGTCGCTGATTTGCGTACTCGACGATCAGGATCGCGTTCTTGGTCACGAGCCCGATGAGGAGCGTAAGCCCGATCTGCGAGTAGATGTTGAGCGACAGGCGGAACACGAAGAGCGTGAGGAGCGCCCCGAAGACCGCAAGTGGCACCGAGAGCAGGATCGTGATCGGGTGGACGAAGCTCTCGAACTGGGCGGCGAGCACGAGGAAGATGAACACGAGGGCCACGACGAACAGAAAGTAAAGGCTTCCGCTCGACTCGCGGAAGTCGCGCGCCTGTCCCGCGAGATCGGTCCTGACGCCCGCCGGGAGCACGCGGGCCGAGATTGCGTCCAGGTCCTCGAGCGCCTTTCCGATCGTGACGCCGGGGGCGAGGCTGGCACTCAGCGTGGCCGAGCGCACGCGATTGAAGTGATTGAGCTCGCGCGGCGAGACGAGCTCCTTCACGCGCACGACGCTCCCGAGCTGGACGAGACCCGACGTGCCCTGCACGTAGAGGCCCTCGATCGCCGACGGGGTCGCGCGATCGCTCCGCGGCGCCTGGAGCATCACCTCGTACTGCTCGCTCCCCCGCTTGAAGCGCGTGACCTCGCGCCCGCCCAGGATCGTCTGGAGCGTGGCCCCGATCGCGGATGCCGAGACGCCGAGCTCGGCGGCGCGGTCGCGGTCGATCTCGACCTCGAGCTGCGGCTTGTTGAGCTTCAAGTCGGTGTCGATGTTGAGCAGGTAACCGAGCTGGGACGCCTCGGCGATCAGAAGCCCCATGGACTGCTGGAGCGTCTCGTAATCGTCGGCCTGGAGCACGTACTGCACCGGGTTTCCGAACCCTCCGCCCAGGCTCGGCGGGTTGATCGGGAACGCGAGCACGCCTGGAATCGAGAGGAGCTGCGGGAACAGGGACTGCACGATTTCCATTTGCGTGCGCTTCCGCTCGCCGCGCTCCTTGAGCCTCACGAACATGAAGCCGTCGGTCACGCGCCCGGGGCCGCCGAAGCCGAGCCCGACCGCCGTGAACCGGCCCGCGACCTCGGGCACGTTGTCGTAGACCTTCTCGGCCTGGTGCATGTAGCGATTCGTGTACTCGAGCGTCGAGCCTTCGGGCGCGAACAGGATGTTGAAGATGATCCCGCGGTCCTCGGTCGGCACGAGCTCGGACGGGAGCGCGCGGAACAGGAACGCCATGGCCACGACCACGGCGAGCGTGCCCGCGAGGACGAGGCGCCGGCGGCGCAGCACCGAGCGGAGCGCGCGCTCGTAAACGTCGTTCAGGGTCTCGTAGAAGAAATGATAGAGCGCGTCTCCGATCCGCTGGCGGAGGCTCCGGCGGCGTCCCGGCAACGCCGCGCGCACGCCCGCCGGGATGACACCCGTCTCGTCCGCGCGCCCGTGCCCCTCCCCCTGGGGCTTGAGGAAGAGCGAGCACATCATGGGCGAGAGCGTGAGTGCCACGAACCCCGAGATCGCGACCGCCGCCGCGAGCACGATGCCGAATTCGTTCAGGAGCTTTCCGATCCGCCCGGTCAGGAACGCGACCGGCACGAACACGGCCACGAGCGTGATCGTGGTCGCGAGAATTGCGAAGCCGATTTCCTTCGCCCCGTCGAGCGCCGCCCGCATACGGCTCTTCCCCATCTCGAGGTGCCGGTAGACGTTTTCGAGCATGACGATCGCATCGTCCACGACGAGGCCGATCGCGAGCACGAGGGCGAGAAGCGTGAGGATGTTGATCGAGTAGCCGAGAAAGTACGCGAACGCGAACGCGCCCACGATCGACACGGGAATCGCGATCGCCGGAATGAGGGTCGCGCGAAGGCTCCCCAGGAAGACGAAGATGACGAGGAACACGAGGACGAACGCGATCCCGAGCGAGAGCGCGACCTCCTGCATCGCCTCCTCGATGAACGTTGCCGAGTCGAACGCGACCTGGAGCTTGACCCCTTCCGGAAGGAGCGCGCGCAGGCGTGGCAGCGCAGCCCGGACCTCGTGCGCCACGTCCACGGTGCTCGCCTTCTGCTGCTTGACGATGCCGAGGCCGACCGCGGGAGCGCCGTTGTAGCGCGCGATCGTCCGGTCGTCTTCGGCCCCGAGCTCGACCCGGGCCACGTCCCCGAGCCGGATCGAGCGTCCGTCGCGTACGGCCACGCTCAACTTCGTGAACTCGTCGGCGGTCGAGAGGTCGCCCCGCGTGCGCACCGCGAACTCGCGCCCCGCGCCCTCGATGCGGCCCGAGGGGAACTCCGCATTCTCCTGCCGGAGCGCGCGCTCGATGTCCGGGACGGTGAGCCCGTAGGCCGCCATGCGCGCGGGATCGAGCCACACGCGCATCGCGTAGCGGCGCTCGGCGCCCACGAACACGCGTCCGACGCCGGTCAGCCGCTGGAGCCGTTCGGACAGCACGTTCGACGCGATGTCCGAGAGCTCGAGCAGGCTGTAGCGCTCGCCCGAGAGCGCAAGCCAGATGATGGGCTGCGCGTTCACGTCCTGCTTGGCGACGATCGGGTCGTCCGCGTCGGAGGGGAGCTGGCCCCGGATGCGCGAGATGCGGTCGCGGACGTCGTTCGCGCCCTCGTCCACGTCGACGTCGAGATTGAACTCGATCGCGATGCTCGACGCCTGCTCGCGCGATTGCGACGTGAGGAGCTTCACCCCTTCGACGGTCGAGAGCTGCTCCTCGAGGATGTCCGTGATCTCGCGCTCGACGACCTGTGCGGACGCCCCGGGGTAGACCGTGGTCACGGAGACGACGGCCGATTCGATGTCGGGATACTCGCGGACCGGAAGCCGCCAGAGCGCGATCGCGCCGAACAGAAGAATCGCGAGCGAGCAGACGGTCGCAAGGACGGGCCGCTGGATCGAGAGCTCGCTCAGCTTCATCGCCCGGCTCCCGGGACGGCCGCGGTGCTCGAGTCCGCGCCGGACTGCGAGGACTGCGAGGGGAAGACGCGCGCGCCCGGATAGAGCTTCTGGTGCCCCGCGCGCACGACCCGGTCCCCTTCGGAGAGCCCCGAGAGGACCTCGACGCGCGCGGCCTCACGCGTTCCGAGGGTGACGGCCGTGCGAACGACCGTCGTGTCCGGAGCGAGCTTGTAGACGAAGCTCTGGTCGCCTTCCGCGAACACGGCCTCGTCGGGGACGGTGAGCGCGTCCGTGCGCTCCGAGAGCGTGGCGACCACGTCGGCCGACATGCCGGGAACGAGTGAGCGATCGCGATTCGGGATGCGCGCGACGAGCGAGATCGTCCGCGTCCTGGAATCGATCACGGGATCGACGACCGCCACCGTCCCCCCGAACGTGCGATCGGGGAACGCCGCCGGGCGGACTTCCACTTTGGTGCCGTTTCGAAGGCGGCCCGCGAACCGCTCCGGCGCCTGGAACGCAAGGCGCAGCATGTCCGTGCGGGCGAGGTCGGTGATCACGTCCCCGGCACGCACGTACGCGCCCGGGGAAATGCGCCGTCTTCCGACCACGCCCGAGAACGGAGCGCGCACCATCGTCTTGTCGTAGCGCGTGCGCGCCGCGGCGTCGTTCGCCTCGGCCACCTTGAGATCGGTCTGCGCGCGCTCGAGCTCGGTCGAAGAGACGATTCCGCGCTCGAAGAGCTGCTGCGAGCGCTCCGCGTCCATCTTGCTCTTCGAGAGCACGGCGGTCGCGCGGTCGGCATCGGCTTTGGCCGCACGCTGGTCGAGGACGGCCAGGACCGTGCCCTGGGCGACCGGACGCCCTTCGGCGAACGGCAGCCGGCGGACGACGCCTGCCTCTTCGCTTGTCACTTCGACCTGTTCGTCGGCTTCGAGCGTTCCCAGTGCATGGAAGCCGTCCCGGACGGTCTGGCGGGAGACCTCTGCCAGCTCGACCGGGACCGGCGGCATCTTGCGCTGGCCGGCCCCCGCCCCGGGGTCCTTCGCGCAGGAGGAAAGGACGAGCGCGGCACCGAACGCGGAAACCGTCCAGAAGGCCATGATGTTCGGGCGGGTGTCGTGCTTCGTAGGAAGGGTCATGGGGCGTACAATAACGATGCAGGATGACGCTGTTCAGGCCGAATGCCTGAAGTCTCGGCCGATTGGCCGATTCTTTACAAGTCGCAAGCGATGGAAGCGGCGGGCCTTGCGCTCTCCGCGGATTCCGTCCAATCTGTTCCGGCGCGCCGGCCCCCGAAGGGCCGGGCTGCACCCCCGATCGAGGTCCCGAGACACCACGATGGCCGAACAAGCACGCGTTATCGTCAACGACGGCGTGACGACCCGCACGGTCGTCATCGACGCCACCCCGTTCACCATGGGCCGCCAGGAAAAGTGCGGTCTCGTGGTGACCGACGCGGACGTCTCCCGCCAGCACGCCGAAATCGTGAAGGAGGGCGAGCGCTACATCCTGCACGACCGCTCGAAGTTCGGCACGTACGTGAACGGGTCCCGCATCGAAGGGCCGCACCCGCTCGCGCACGGGGACCACATCCAGCTCGGATCGCTCAATCGTCCGCCGATCGAGTTCCAGCGCGTGACCGAGGAGATCACCCGCACGCACCGGACGCCGGGCAGCGGTTCGGCCGTCTCGACGCGCGACGCCACACTCGACGGCCACACCGCGGACGTGATGCGCGCGCGCTCGATGGACATGATGGGCCAGGCGCTGCGCGCCATGATCGAAGGACGCGGGCTCGACGAAGTGCTGGGCATCGTCGTCGATCAGACCGTCCGGCTCTCCTCGGCCGAACGGGGATTCGTCATGCTCGCAAACCCCGAGGGACAGCTCGTGATCCGGATGGCGCGCGGGCGGCGCGGGATCACGCTCGAGGGATCGAAGTTCGAGCACAGCGCGAAGATCCCGCAGGAGGCGTACACGACGAATCACCTCGTGTACCTGGACGACCTCTTCACGAGCGGCGATCACAAGAACACCCAGGAGTTCGGCATTCGCTCGGTCCTGTGCGTGCCGCTTCCGCGCGTGCGGGCGCTCGAACCCGAGACCGGCGACCAGATCCGGATCGCGGAATACGGCCGCCCGCTCGGCGTCCTCTACGTGGACAGCAAGGGCAAGGGCCGGCTCGCCTCGGCCGAGCTCCACGCGGCGTTCGAGCAGCTTGCCGCCGAAGCTGCGCTCGCGATCGAGAACGCGCGCCTCTACAAGGAGTCGCTCGAGAAGGCGCGCATCGATCGCGACCTCCAGGTCGCGGCCGAACTGCAGCAGGCGATCCTTCCCACGCCGCGCTTCGTCACCTCGAGCTACGAGCTCGCGAGCCGCATGATCCCCTGCCGCGCGGTCGGAGGCGATTTCTACGAGTACGCGGAGCAGGCCGGCGACCGGCTCGGCTTCGCGCTCGGGGACGTCTCCGGAAAGGGCCCGCCGGCCGCGATCCTCGCGGCCGTGATCCAGGGCATCCTCGCGTCGCAGTCGGCCGAGGAGCACGGCCCGGGAATCACCATGGAGCGGCTCAACCGCACGCTCGTCCTCAAGGCCGTTCAGTCGCGCTTCGCGACCATGGCCTACGGGATCGCGCGCCCCGACGGAACGCTCTCGGTGTCGAACGCCGGACACAATCCCACGTACGTGATGCGCCAGGACGGAAGCCTCGTTTCGCTCGAGAAGGGCGGCCTCCCGCTCGGGATCTTCCCCGAGGCCGGCTACGAGGAGGAGACCGTCACGCTCACGCCCGGCGACACGGTCGTCCTCTTCTCGGACGGCGTCACCGAGGCGCTCAACGCGCACGGCGAGCAGTACGAGGACGAGCGGCTGCGCAAGTGTCTCGACGGCACGTGGGGCCTTTCTGCGGAAGCGGTGCTCGACCGGCTCATGAACTCCGTGCACGAGTTCGCAGGCGGCGAGCCGCAGGCCGACGACATCACCGTGCTCGTCGTCCGCTACCTGGGTCCCGGGAGCGCGCCCGCCTGAGTCCCGAAGCGCTCACCGGCGCGCTCAGGGCCGAGGCGCTGCGCCTGGGATTCGCAGGCGTCGGGGTCGCGCGTCTCGATTCTCCGGAACGCACAGATGATTCGGCCCGCGCGGCCGCCGATCATTACCGCGCCTGGCTCGATCGCGGCGATCACGCGGGCATGGGCTACATGGCCCGGATGACCGCGCTCAGAGCACACCCGCGCCTCCTCTGGCCGGACGCGCGCTCGCTCGTCGCGGTCGCATGGAGCTATGCGCGCCCCGACGAGCCGGACGGACGAGTCGCTCGCTTCGCCCGCTACGCACGCGGCCGCGATTATCACCGCGCCATCGGAACCCGCCTGCGCGCGCTCGCGCGCTTCGCGAAGGGCCTGGCACCCGGACTCGAAGCGCGTATGGCGGTCGACACGGGCCCGGTGCTCGAGCGCGCGTGGGCCGAGATCGCAGGTCTCGGCTTCCTCGGAAAGCACAATGGTCTGATCCGGAAGGACGCGGGCAACTGGACGCTCCTGGGCGAGCTCCTCGTGAACACCGAGCTCGTTCCCGATCGTCCGGTCGTCCGGCGCTGCGGCACGTGCCGGCGGTGCCTCGACGCCTGCCCGACGGGGGCCATTCCCGCTCCCTACCGCGTGGATGCGCGCCGCTGCATCAGCTACCTCACGATCGAGCACCGCGGCCCGATCCCGATCGAGCTCCGGCCGGCGATCGGCGAGCGCATCTTCGGCTGCGACGACTGTCTCGACGCGTGTCCGTGGAACCGCTTCGCACAGACCGCGGCGAACGACGAGGTGCGCGCACGCCCCGGCCTTCTCGAAACGCCGCTCGAGGAGTGGCTCGTACTCGACGAGACCGCGTTCCGTCGGACGTTCACGGGATCGGCGGTGCTGCGCGCGCGGCGCGCCGGGTTCCTGCGCAACGTGTGCATCGCGCTCGGCAATAGCGGCGATCGCTCGAGTGTCCCCGCGCTCGGACGCGCGCTCGGCGATCCGGACGCGCTCGTGCGCGCGCACGCGGCCTGGGCGCTCGGGCGGCTCGGAGGGGCCGAAGCGCGCGCCCATCTCGCCGCAGCGCTCACGACCGAGTCGGACGCGGAGACGCGCACGGAAATCGCGACCGCACTCGGGGCGCTCGAGACGCGCGCATGAGAGACCGCCTCGCCGAGCGCGGATTCAGCGGCCGGGTGCCCGTGTTTCCACTCCCCAATGTCGTGTTCTTTCCCGGAGTCGCGCTCCCGCTCCACGTCTTCGAGCCGCGTTACCGGAAGCTCCTCGAAGATGCGGTCGCGGGCGAGAAGCTGATCGCCCTCGCCACGCTCCTGCCGGGCTGGGAGAAGGACTACGAGGGAGCGCCCGCGTTCCATCCGCTCGCGACGATCGGACAGGTCGAGAACGTCGAACGGCTCCCCGACGGACGGTCGAACATCATGCTGGTCGGGCTCGAGCGCGCCCAGCTCGAGGAGGAATTCACCGATCTTCCGTACCGGCTCGCCGCCGCGCGTGTCGTCCCCGATCGCGCAGTCGCCTCCGAGGAAGACCCCGAGCTCCTCGACTTGAAGCTAAGGCTCCTCGTCACGTTCGCCTACTGCTCGCAGATCGGACGCGAAGCCGACGTCCCGCTCGCTTATCCGTCCGTCGAGACACCGTTCGAGACGGTGGTCCACACGATCTGCCAGACGATGGACGTGCCGGTCGTGCAGCGCCTCCGCGCGCTCGAGATGGCCGGGCCGCTCGAGCGCGCCCCGCTCGCGCGCGGCTGGCTCGCCGCACGCCTCGACGCCGTGCTTGTCGAGCGCGGTCTGCCGCGACTTTCTCTTCTCGAAGCGGAACGGAACTAGAAGCGCTGCGGGGTCACCGGCGCGGTCACCAGAGCCGCACGGCCACGAGCTGGCTTCCGCGCCGCTCGAGGAGATTCGTGCGCTGGCAGGATCCGCACATGGTCGAGAGCGATCCGTCGGGGAGGCGGAGCGCGGAGAGCTCGGGGCCCCCGGCCTCTCCGCCCGGAGCTCCCTCGACGTGTGCGGTGCGTGCGATCGCCATCCCGCAACCGAGGCAGACGAGACGCACGAGGAGTCCGGTGAGCTCGTCGTTCTCGGATCCGGCGCCGCCCCGCGAGTAGACCCACTGCTGGAGCAGGAGCTCGACGGGGAGCTGGCCGTTCTGCCGGAGCGACTGGCAGGCCACGCAGATCGGCAGGCGATAGTCCTCGAACATTCCGTGGAGCATCACTTCGTGCGGGCTGTCGCCCACGGGCTCGCCGCAGTGGTGACACATCACGCTGGTCAGCATGGTGGGGCATTGTCGTGGGACGGTCGCGACGTGTCAACGTGCCAGTGCTCTCTCAGAGATGGCCGCGGGATTTGAGGGACACGAACCCGCGCGCGGCAAACACGAGATGATCGAGAAGCTCGATACCGATCAAATCCCCGGCCTGTGCGAGCCGGCGCGTGACCGCGAGGTCTTCGGGACTCGGCTCCGGATCCCCGCTCGGGTGGTTGTGGGCTACGATGATGCCCGCGGCGCTGTGGGCGATCGCGGGCTTGAAGACCTCCCGCGGATGGACGATCGAGGCCGAGAGACTGCCGAGGCTGATCACGCGCCGCGCGAGAAGCTGGTTGCGCGCGTTGAGATAGAAGCCGATGAAGTGCTCCTGCTGGGAGTCGCGCCACTCGGCGAGCAGGGCCACGACCTCTTCGGGGCGCGACAGCTCGATTCCGGGAGCCGGTCCGAGCGCGCGGCGGCCGAGCTCGAACACGGCCGCAACGGCCCCGCGCACGTCGGCCTCGCCGAGCACGCGGTCCACTTCGAGGAGGCAGGTCTCCGCAGGAAGCGAAGCCCATGCCTCGAGACCACGCGTGCGCAGGAGCTTGCGAGCGACGGCACGCCGATCGGTTGAAAGCGTGCCGTCCAGAACGAGAGCGAGAAGATCGGAGTCGCCGAGAGCGGCGGGCGAGCGCCGGGGGCGGGGCTTCGTCCCTGCGGGGCGAACGGCCTTTGCGAGCGGGTCCATGGCCCATCCGGCGGGGGCGTGTCCCATCGGGGGGCACGTGCCGCGCGAGTCTAGCAGACGGCGGCGGCGGTTTCCGGCAGAAGCCGGTCTTCTGCTAAACTTCGGCGTGCCCGCCAGTCGAACCCGTCGAAAGGAGTGTCCGGTCCCCATGCCCGTCCCCGTCCGCGCGCGATTCCACGGCGGCCCGATCCGCCGTGCCCTCCTCCTCTTTGCGCTCCTCCTCGGCCTGGCCCCGCTTCTCGCAGCCTCCGCTCAGGCGGCGCGCGTGAGCAGCGTCGGCCTCGTCGACTACAGCAAGAAGGCGTTCAAGATCGGCGACTGGGTGCGCTACCGGGTCGAGGTCGCGAACGACCGGGGGGTCGAGAACACGTCGTTCCAGGAAGTTCGGATCGTGGGCGAGGACGTCTTCCGGGGCGAGAAGTGCTTCTGGCTCGAAACCTGGTTCGGTGCGGATTCGCTGCGCGCCTCGCGCGATCTCGTGCTCGTGAGCTACGACGCATTCAAGGACAAGGACGCGGACGTCATGTTCTCGCTCTACATGCGCATGATGATGTTCACAACCGACGACGAAGGCATTCCGGAGATGCAGGAGATCCGGAAGGCGACTGCGGCCCGGGCGCGTCCGGATCTCACCATCATGCGCGGCAAGGCCGATACGCTCGGCGTCGACACGCTCCAGACCGAGATGGGCCCGATCGAAGGGCGGCTCGTGAGCGTGATCCGAAAGCTCGCGAACCCCAAAGACACGGCGGATTCGACGGTCAATCAGATCACGTACATGGATCGCAAGCAGTGGCTCTCGAAGAAGGTGCCGATCACGAGTCTCGTCAAGGAGGAGGAATTCTTCGAGCGCCGTCTCCAGGCGTACAAGCTCGGCACCGTCTCGACGGACGCGCCCGAGGCCGTGATCGACAACGAATCGCGCGTCGCGACGGTCGTCGCGTGGGGCACCGGAGCGAAGAGCGCCCTGCTCGAGCTCTGGCGCGAGAAGAAGGGCTTCCAGCGCGCCCCCGAACAGTTCGAGGCCGACCCCTAGGCTCCGTCCGTCTCAGGCGGAGCCTGGCTCACGATATCGACGCCGGCTCCGCCACGAGCGCGCGCGCGAACGTGGTCGCATCGAACTCCGACCAGTCCCCGATCCCCTCCCCCACCCCGACGAGCGCCACCGGGAGCCCGAGCTCCTCGATCAGAGCCACGACGGCCCCGCCCTTTGCGGTCCCGTCGAGCTTGTTGAGGAGGAGCGCGTCCACTCCGATTCCCTCCCGGAACGTGCGGGCCTGGGCGAGCGTGTTCTGGCCGAGCGTGGCATCGAGCGCAAGGAGTGTGGTGTGCGGAGCCCCGGGCAGCGCGCGCCCGATCACGCGGTGGATCTTCGAGAGCTCGTCCATGAGGTTCGATTTCGTGTGAAGGCGGCCCGCCGTGTCCACGATCACGGTGTCTGAGCCGCGCGCGATCCCGGCCGTCACACCGTCGAACGCGACGGACGCCGGGTCGGCACCCTCGCGGCTTCGCACGAGCTCGGCTCCCGCCCGCTCCGCCCACACCGCGAGCTGATCGGCCGCCGCCGCGCGGAACGTGTCGGCCGCGACCACGAGCACGCGCCGGCCGAGGGACTTCTCGCGTGCGGCGAGCTTTCCGATCATGGTGGTCTTCCCAACCCCGTTCACGCCCACGACGAGGATCACCCAGGGCCGGGCCTGAGCCGGCGGATCCCAGACGAAACGGCCGCCCCTTTCGAGGACGGCCGCGATTTCGGAGGCTAAGGCTTCGCGCCAGGCGGCGGCGCCGGAGAGTCCGCGGCGCCCGCGCAGCGCTTCGATCACACGCGCGCTCGCGGCCGGACCGAGGTCTGCGGTGAGGAGCGCCTCTTCGAGCGTGTCGGCGGTCGCGTCATCGAGCTTCTCGCCGGTGACGCTCTCGAACGCCTGCACGATCTTCCCGGTGATCGCCCCCTGCGTGCGCTTGAGCCCCTGCGTGAGGCGATCCCAGATTCCCACTCGTCACTCGTGCCGATGCGTTAGGTGCGTGTTCCGTTCCCGCGCCCGGCCCCCGCGCCAGCGAGCTCACGGTCTTCGGCCGCGGAGTCCTTCGCCGCGTCTGCCTTGCTGTCCCCGCCGCCGTTTCCGGACGCATGCGCGCCGTCTGCGACGCCTTCCGCGGCGCCGGTCGCCGACGATCCCGCGCCGGCGTCCGCGCCTCCGCCCTGGCGCGTCTCCGGGGTCTCGAAGCGCACCGAGACGAGGCGCGAGACGCCCGGCTCCTGCATCGTCACGCCATAGAGCGCGAGTGCGGCCTCCATCGTCTTCTTGTTGTGCGTGATCATGATGAACTGGGTCTTCTCGCTGAAGCGCTTGAGGAGCTCGACGAACCGGTCCACGTTCGCCTCGTCGAGCGGCGCATCCACTTCGTCGAGCAGGCAGAACGGCGACGGCTTGATGAGATAGATCGCGAACAGGAGCGCGATCGCCGTGAGCGCGCGCTCGCCCGACGAGAGGAGCGAGATGCTCTGCAGGTTCTTGCCGCGCGGCCGCGCCAGGATGTCGATCTCGCACTCGAGCGGATCGTCCCCGATCATCCGGATCTCGGACGTTCCGCCGACGAAGAGAGTCGCGAACGTGTCGTTGAAGTGCTTCTGCACCTCGGCGAACGTGTCGAGGAAGAGCTGGCTCGCAGTCGTGTTGATGCGCTCGATCGCTTCGAGCAGCTGGTCGCGCGCCGCATGGAGATCGGCGACCTGAGTCTTCAGGAAGTCGTAACGCTCCTTCTTGCGCGTGTACTCCTCGAGCGCGAGCAGGTTCACGGGTCCGAGCGAGCGGAGCTTGAGCCTCTGCTCCTCGAGCCGCGCCTCCGCGCGATCGGGATCGAACGGGCCGTGCCTCTCCTCGTCCCACGGCTCCGGCTTCCAGGTCGTGAGCTCGACTTCGTACTCGACGCGCAGGCGCTCGAGCGTGCGATCGAGCTCGCCGCGTGCGTTCAGGCGTCCGACCTCGAGCGTGTGCACGAGCTCGGCAAGCGCCACCGCCTCGTGACGCAGCCCGCGCAGGGCCTCCTCCTCGGCCTGAACGACCGAACGCTTGCCGTGGGTCTTCGCCCGCGCGACCTCGGCCGCCTCGCGCGCGACCGACTCTTCGGCCAGCAGCACCTCGAGCGATCCTTCCGCCGTCTTGCGCTGCGCAGCGGTGTCGGTCTGGCGCTCGAGCCCCGCGGCGCGCTCGGTCTCGCGCGCAACGCGATTCTCCGAAAGCTCGCGGGCCGTGACCTCACAGCGCGCAAGCTCCTCGCGCTCGTGGCCGAGCCGGGCCGTGAGCGCGATCCAGGCGGCGCGCGCGTCGGCCGCCTCCTTCGCGTGCGCCTCGCGCTTCGCCTCGAGATCGGCGAGCCGATCCTCGAGCGACTGCGCTTCTCCGCTCTTGGCACTGCTCCGGCTCGTCGCCTGGCCGAGAGCCGCCTCGAGCCGCGTGAGCTCCTCGGTGACGGACGCTTCGTCGTGCGCGACCGCGACCGTTTCCCCGTGGCGGGCCGTGCGCTCGCTCTCGGTCTGCGCGTGCTCGCGCTCGAGCGATTCGAGACGTGCGCGCGTGCCCTGGAGCCGGTCGCGCACCTCGCCGAGCAGATTCGAGGCCTTGCGCGATTCGACCTGCCAGTGGTCGCGCGCCACGAACCAGAGCGTCCGCACTTCGGCCGCCTCGGTGACGCGCTTCTCGAGCGCCGCGCGCTCGGCCACCAGCGCCTGGATGTCGTGCTCGCGGCGCAGGAGTCCGCGGTCCGCGTCCTGGGCGCGTCCGGCCGTCACGAGCCCGCGCGCAAACACTGTTCCCCGGCGCGAGACCCATGTGAACTCGGGGAACGCGGCCGCCGCACGCGCGGCCTCGCCCTCGTCATCGAGACCGTAGACGCCCGAGAGGAGAACGACGGGCAGGCTTTCGGCCCCCTTCCGCGCCCCCACGCGGCCTGCGAGCGCGACGGCACCCGGCCAAGCGGAAGCTCCGGCTTGACGGCCTTCGCCGGCCCGCACGGAGAGCGCGTGCGCGGTGTCGCGCGCGTGCTCGAGAGCCAAAAGCCCCACGCGTCCGCTTTCGCCCGCAATCAGCGCTTCGCGCACCTCGGCGAGCTCGGACGCGCTATCGAGCACGACCGCGGAGAGCGCGGGACCGAGGGCCGCCTCGACCGCGTCGAGCCACTCGGCCGGAACGTCGAGAAGGTCGGCGACCAGGCCGACCGCGCCCTTCTTCTTCCGCTCGGTCAGGAAGCGTTTGACCGCTTCGTCGACCCCTTCGTACGAGCGCTTGAGCTCTTCGAGCGTCGAAAGGCGCGAGGACGCGGCCGCAAGCTCGGCGCGAAGCGCGGCCTCCGCCTCCGTGCGCGCCTGCCCGTCGCGCTCGATCTCCTGCCCGCGCGCGAGGAGCTTCTGGCTCCGACCTTCGACTTCTGCGAGCTCCTTCGTCGAAGCCTCGAGCTCGGACTCCGCCGCCGTGCGATCGGCCGCGATGCCCTCGAGCCGGGCCGCGAGCTGTTCGAGCGCAACCTGGGCCGCCTCCCGTCGCTCGGCGAGATTCGCGAGCCGCTCGCGCGCGCGCACGCACTCGGCGCGCTCGCGCGACTCGGCCTGGAACAGGTCGTGAGCGACCTGCTGCACGCCCTGGGCTTCGTTTCGCGTCTCCTTGAGCACGGCTTCGAGGAGCGTGAGGCCCTGCTCGCGCGACGCGAGCTCCTTCTTCCGTTCGACTTCGTCGCGCTCGAGCGCTCCGAGCGTCTCGCGCAGCGTTCCTTCGCGCGCCACGAGCTCGGCCTCACGCTCGGCGAGACGCGCGAGCTCGTCCTCGAGCTCGGTGAGCCGGCGGCCGAGACCCTCCTCGCGCTCGGCCAGCACGAGCGCTTCGTGCTGCGCGTTCGCGCGGGCGTTCTCGCGCTCGGCGAGCGTCTGCTGCGCGCCGGCGAGGGCGCGCTCCTCTTCGATCTGCTCGATCTTCACCGTCTGGAGCGCCGCTTCGCGCCGGTCGAGCTCGGTCTGCGCCGACTCGCGGCGGACGGATTCGGCCTGGTGCTCCTCGGCGAGGTCGCGCTCCTTCTCGATCAGGCCGTGGTGCCGGAGGGCCGCGACCCTGAGATCGAGGTCGCGGATTTCGCTCCGGAGCCGCTCGTAGCGCCGGGCCTTTGCGACCTGGCGGGCGAGGGATCCGATCTCCTTCTCGATCTCGACCATGAGATCGGTCACGCGCACGAGGTCGACCTGCGTGGCCTCGAGCTTGTTGAGCGCCTCCTTCTTCCGCTGCTTGTACTTCGTGATGCCGGAGGCCTCTTCGAACAGGAAGCGGCGGTGCCCGGTGTTGTCCGAGAGCAGGTTGTCGACCATCTGGCGCTCGATCACCGAATAGGCATGGCTGCCCATCCCCGTGTCGAAGAAGAGGTCACGGATGTCCTTGAGCCGGACGACCTGCTTGTTGAGGAGGTATTCGGAGACGCCCGAGCGGTAGACGCGGCGGCCGACTTCGACCTCCGTGAATTCCGTGGGCAGCACGCCCTTGTCGTTGAGCATCGTGAGCGTGACTTCCGCCATCCCGACCGGCTTGCGGCGCGCCGAGCCGTTGAAGATGACGTCGTCCATCGCCTCGCCGCGCAGCTGCTTGGCGCTTTGCTCGCCCATCACCCAGCGAATGGCGTCGGAAATGTTCGTCTTGCCGCAGCCGTTCGGACCGACGATGGCCGTGATGCCGTTGCCGAACGTCACGTCCGTCGGGTCTACGAACGACTTGAAGCCGTGCAATTGCAGCTTGGTCAGGAACAAGGCTCCGCTCCTTGTTTCAGGTTGACCATCAGGCTGTGGCCGCGCGCACGAGGCGCGCGACTTCGTCCATGTCTTCGAACAGCAGCGTGCGTGGATCGAGCAGCACGCGATCGTCACGGATGCGGGCGATGAGCGGCGGGCGGCCCTGCCTCAAGCGCTCCTCGAGGGCGGTGGCCGAGCGGCCCGTCCACGTGAGCGCCACGGCGGCGGTGGGCAGAGAAGCGCCGGGGAGGGCGCCGCCTCCGACTTCGCTCGCTTCGGCGACGATGTCGACGCCGAGCCCGGGAATGCCCCGAAGCGCGGCGGTCAGGCGTTCGGCCATGGCCCTGAGTGCGGGCAACGGGGCCGCGATCATCGCGATCGCGGGCACGTCCCTCTCGGCCAGTCCGGGCTCCAGATAGGCGGCGAGCGTCGCTTCGAGTGCGGCGACGGTCAGCTTGTCCACCCGGAGGGCTCGCGCGAGCGGATCCTTCTTGAGGATCTCCACCCACTCGCGCCGGCCCACGATGAGCCCGGCCTGCGGGCCTCCCAGCAGCTTGTCGCCGCTGAACGTAACCAAATCGGCCCCCTCGGTCAAACTCTCGGACACCGTCGGCTCGTGCTCGAGACCGTAGCGCGCAGTGTCGAGCAGGGCCCCGGAACCCACGTCCTCGACGAACGGGATTTCGGCCGCGCGCGCGAGGGCCGCGAGCTCCCCGCGCGAGGGCCGCTCGTGGAATCCGGTCACCCTGAAGTTGCTCGGATGGACCCTAAGGAGGAGCGCGACGTCGGGCGTGAGCGCCTTCCGGTAGTCCTCGATGCGCGTGCGGTTCGTGGTGCCGACTTCGACCAGGCGGGCCCCGGCCTTGGCGAGGATCTCGGGCAGGCGGAACGAGCCCCCGATTTCGACGAGCTCGCCGCGCGAGACGAGGACGCTCCGCCCCTGAGCGAGCGCGGAAACCGCAAGCAGCAGGGCGGCCGCCCCGTTGTTGACCGCAAGCGCGGCCTCGGCCCCCGTGAGGCGACGGAGCCAGGCCTCGACGCCGACCGCGCGCGCGCTCCTCTTCCCTTCCCGCGGATCGTATTCGAGCGTGAGATACCCGCTCGCCGCGCGCGCGAGCGCGCCCCGGGCCGCTTCGGAGAGTGGGGCCCGCCCCAGGTTCGTGTGCAGCACGACTCCGGTCGCGTTGATCGCCCGGTCCTGAACCGGAGTCGCGAGCCGCTCGGCCCAGGCGAGGACACGCGCCACCCGGTGCGTCGGATCCTCAGGCGAGCGGGACGGGTCACGCGCCAGATCTTCGCGCTCGCGCGAGAGGACCGCGCGCGCGGCCTCGACCACGAGCGGCTTCGGCGGCGTCGAAGGCCCGGACCGGGCCGTCCCCGAGAGGGCGCGCTCGACCAGGAGCTCGACGGCGGGAAGGGCGCGAAAACGTTCGTCGGACATCGCACGACAAGATAGCGGAGAGCCCTCGCCGGGGATACCCTGCGCGCGCATGGACCTCGTCTCGGTCGCGTTCACACTGTTCCTCGTCATGGACCCGCTCGGGAACATCCCGCTTTTCACCTCGGCCCTGAGCCAGGTCCCCGCCCCGCGAAGGCGGCGCGTCTTGGTGCGCGAGCTCCTGATCGCGTACGCCGTGCTCGCCCTCTGTCTGCTGATTGGTCAGCCGCTCCTCGCCTGGCTCAAGCTCGATTCTGAATCGATCAGCATCGCCGGCGGGATCGTGCTGTTCCTGATCGCGCTCCGGATGATCTTTCCGACCGAGGGAGGAGTGCTCGGGGAGCCGGTCGAAGGCGAGCCGTTCATCGTTCCGCTTGCGATTCCGCTCCTGGCCGGGCCGTCGGCGCTCTCGGCGCTCCTTCTCCTCTCGCGCTCGGCGCCGAACCGGCTCGGAGACTGGTTTCTCGCGCTCACGATCGCCTGGGCGGCGAGTGCCGCGATCCTCCTCTCCTCGGGCGTTCTGGTGCGGCTGCTCCGAAAGCGCGGGCTCATCGCCATGGAGCGCCTCATGGGAATGATCCTCGTCATGCTCGCGGTTCAACTCTTTCTGGACGGGCTCTCGCGCTATTCCGGTCGCTAGGGGTTGCTGCGCAGCAAATGCGCGGATCTCGGCGAGCTCCCTCGAGGGTCGGCCCGATTCAGGCAGCGCATTGCCAGATCATGAGTTGGACCGCCAACCCACAATCTTCCAGCCGCCACGCACTTCTCACAGGGGGCTGACACCGAAGCGCAGGTCGGGACCTACCGTCGTCCGCGTCACTTGCCTTGCGGCACCACACTACCGAGCACCAGGTTTTCATCCGAGGAGGTCGCCATGACAGACCGCACGGCCCGGGTCGCGCTTGCGATCCCCGCAGTCGTCGCCTGCCTCACACTCGGCCCGGCCGGCGCGCACGGCCAGGAGTCCCGCCTTTCGTACCGGCTCCCCGGAATGGAGGAGGCGCTCGTCCGGAAGAACATCGTCTATAAGAAGCTCCTCCGGGGGACCGCCCTCCCGGACTTCGGAAACGCCCTCTCGTTCGACCTCTATCGGCCGGCGTCGGGATCGGCGTCGTGGCCGACGCCGGGCCCCGGGACCACCCCGGCCCGACGACCCGCCCTCATTTACATCCCGGGGGGCATCGTCCCGGGCGAAGGGTATCCCCTCCCCAAGGAGTGGCCGCAGTACGCAGACCGCGGAAGGCTTGCGGCGGCGGCCGGGCTCGTCGGGGTGGTCGCGACCCATCGGCTCACGATTCGGGACAGCATTCCCGAAGCAGCCGAGGACGTGCGCGATCTCCTCTCCCACCTCCGGAGCCATGCGTCCGAGTACGGCATCGATCCCGACCGGCTCGCGCTCGCGATCTACTCGGCCGGGGGCCCGCTCGTAAGCCCGTTCCTCCGCTGGCCCGAGCCGTACGTGCGGAGCGTCGTCCTCTTCTATCCGTTCCTCGATCTCGAACACCTTAGGACCGTGAGCCCGTTCCGGGATCCCGTACCGGCCGAGCGCGTGGACCGCTGGCAGGCCCACTCTCCGGCCGCGGTCGTGGGGCTTTTGCCCGACCAGCTTCCGCC
This sequence comes from Candidatus Eiseniibacteriota bacterium, assembly GCA_050733935.1. GTDB lineage: Bacteria > Eisenbacteria > RBG-16-71-46 > RBG-16-71-46 > DASYSL01 > JBOHUC01. Next base: position 24,500 of record JBOHUC010000153.1, read on the forward strand.
CCTGTTCCTGGCCCGCGCCGGACAGGACGCGATTCCGCACCTCAACGAATCGATCGAGCGGTTCATGGCGGAGGTCCTCGAGCACGACGTCGCGATCGACTTTCATCTGCACCGAACGGGGGCGCACGGGTTCGACACGAATCCGGATGCGCGTTCGACCGAGATCGTGCGAGCCTCGCTCGAGGTCGTGCTCCGGCATTTCGACATGAGTCTGCCTGCGGAGAAACGGTTGTGACACGACCGCCCGAAGCGTTCCAGGACCTCATTCCAAACAACGGATGCTGGGGCTGCGGTCCCCGGAATCCGGAGGGACTGCACGTCCGAAGTTTTTGGGACGGAGAGCGTTCCGTGAGCACGTTCGAGCCCCGTGCGAGCCACTGTGCGGGGCCTCCGCAGTACCTGAACGGCGGGATTCTGGCCGCCATTCTCGACTGTCATTGTGTCTGTACGGCCACGGCCGCCGCCTACCGCGCGGAGCGCCGACCGATCGGATCCGATCCTCACATCTGGTACGTCACGGCGAAGCTCGAGGTCTCGTATCTGCGTCCGACTCCGATTGCAAAGCCGGTCGAGCTCGTTGCCACAATTGCGGAATTCGGCCCAAAACAGACGGTTCTGTCCTGTTCCGCGATGTCAGGCGGAGTCGAATGCGCACGCGCCGAAGTGACGGCGGTGCGCGTTCCAGCGGAGTGGTTCGAAGGACGCCGCAGTGACGCTCCGGACACCGTGCGTGAGGCGCGGGACGTGTAATTCCGGTGCTCAAAAGCGGCTGCTGTGCCGTGCGCGCACCCGTGAACGCGCACCTTCGGCGACACCAATTCCGTCATCCCGACAAAATTTTCTTGCCGTCGCGCACGCAAGCGTGATACCGAAATAGATTGTGACGCTCGATCGCGATGTCAGTGATCGTGATTTCGAGTTCGCGATCGATGTTGTCACGCGACGGGTGAGGGCGCGCGATCGTACGATCGCAGTCCTCGGACCCGCGGAGTGACCGGTTCCGTGCTCACGGGTCGAACCGCGACCGTGCGAGAAACGGGCCTACCAGAGGAGTCCTTCCATGAAGAAGGCCGCGAAAAGACGGGCCAAGCGCCGGGTCAAGAGAGCAGTCCGGAAGAAGGCCGTTCGCAAAGCCGTCCGCAAGCGCCGCGTCAAACGCCGGGTCAAACGCGCCGTTCGCAAGGCCGTCCGTCGTCGCCGCGTCCGCAAGGCGGTACGCCGCGTCAAGCGCGCAGTCCGCAAGGGCGTACGCCGTCGTCGCGTCCGCAGGGTGGTCCGTCGCGTGAAGCGCGCCGTGCGCAAGACGGTTCGTCGCCGTCGTCGCCGGAAGGCTGCCAAGAAGGACGTCATGGACATGTTGATGCCGGGCGGTGGCATGTAGGCTGTTGCCCCCGCCATGCTTCCGGGGCGACCCCAGGGTCGCCCCGTTTTCATTTGTGGCGGGATTGAACCTCAGCCGCCCAGGTAGGCCTCTTTGACGGCGGGGTTCGCGAGCAGGGCCGGCGCCGAATCCGAGAGCGCCACGCGCCCGGTCTCGAGCACGTAGCCCCGGTGCGCGATCTTCAGGGCCTGGTTCGCGTTCTGCTCGACGAGGAGGATGGTCGTCCCCTCGCGGTTGATCTCGACGATCGTCTGGAAGATGTCGCGCACGAGCAGCGGCGCAAGCCCGAGCGACGGCTCGTCGAGCAACAGGAGCCGCGGCCGCGACATGAGCGCACGGGCGATTGCGAGCATCTGCTGCTCGCCGCCCGAGAGCGTGCCGGCGGCCTGCTTCCGCCGCTCCTTGAGGCGCGGGAAGAGGCCGTACATGTGCTCCTGGTCCCCCGCCACGGCCGGATCCCTCCGGCAGTACGCCCCGAGCACGAGATTGTCCTCGACCGAGAGATTCGCGAACACGGCCCGGCCTTCCGGCGCGTGCGAGATCCCGGACCCGACGATGTCGCACGCCGGGAGCCGACCGAGGTCCTTTCCGTCGAACGTGATCCTCCCCGCGCGCGGGCGGACGAGACCCGAGATCGTGCGCAGGAGCGTCGACTTGCCCGCGCCGTTGGCTCCGATCAACGTCACGATCTCGCCTCTTCGGACGTCGAGATCGACGCCTTTCAAGGCATGGACGGCCCCGTAGTAGACGTCGAGCGCTTCGACCGTGAGGAGCCTTTCGGACATGCTCAGGCGACCTCGTCGCCCAGGTAGGCGCGGATCGTCGCCGGATCCCTGCGCACGTACTCCGCATCGCCCTCGGCGATCTTGACCCCGTAATCGAGAACTGCGATCCGGTGGCAAATCGTCATCACGACTCTCATGTCGTGCTCGATCAGGAGCACCGCAAGCTGAAAGCGCTTCCGCACCTCTTCGATCAGGTGCATGAGCGCATCGGTCTCCTGCGGGTTCATGCCGGCCGCGGGCTCGTCGAGCAGGAGAAGCTTGGGCTCGGTCGCGAGCGCGCGGGCGATCTCGAGCCTGCGCTGCCGGCCGTACGGGAGATCGGCGGCCCGGCTCTCCGTCACGTCCGTGAGCGAGAGCACGTCGAGGAGCTCGTGCGCCCGTTCATCGATCCGCCGCTCCTCCGCCCGGGACCGGGGCAGATCGAGCGCGCCTTCGAGATAGGCCGAGTGCGCGTGGACATGCGCCCCGATCCGCACGTTGTCGAGCACGGAGAGACCGGCGAAGAGACGCGTGTTCTGGAACGTCCGGGCGATGCCGAGCGAGCAGATCCGGTTCGGGCGAAGGCCGTTCAAGACCGTATCGCCGAAGCGGATCGTGCCCGAGGTCGGCGCGTACACGCCCGTGATCAGGTTGAACACGGTCGTCTTTCCCGCCCCGTTCGGACCGATCAAGCCCACGAGCTCGCCGGGCCTCACGTCGAGCACGAGGTCGCTCACCGCTTTGAGCCCCCCGAAGACGATCGAGACGTGATCGAGCTGAAGGGCCGGGAGCTCATCGACGGGAGGCTTCGTCACGCTTGAGCCTCCCGGCGCCGCCTCGGCCACGGGAGACGGAGCTCGTTCGTTCCGAAGAGCCCTTGCGGGCGCGTGATCATGAGCACGATGAGGAGCAGCGCGTAGATCACCATCCGGTACTGCTTGACCGGACGGAGCGCCTCGGGCAGCACCGTGAGCGCGATCGCCCCGACGACCGATCCGGAGACCGAGCCCATCCCGCCGAGCACGACCATCGTGATGACCTCGATGCTCTTGATGAACGTGAACGACGACGGGTTGAGATACGACAGGTAGTGGGCGAAGAGCCCTCCCGCCACGCCCGCGAAAAACGCCGAGACGACGAACGCGGTGACCTTGTAGCGCGTCGTGTCGACGCCCAGCGCCTCGGCCGCGATCTCATCCTCGCGCACGGCAAGCATCGCCCGCCCGTGCGTGGTCCGAAGCAGGTTGTACGAGACGGCGACGACCGCCCCCGCCCACAGCGCGACCCACAGGAACGTCGTGTAGTTCGGCACTCCGGAAAGCCCGCGCGCGGCTCCGATCGCATCGATGTTGAGGATCAGCACGCGGATGATCTCGCCGAAGCCGAGGGTGACGATCGCGAGGTAATCGCCGCGCAGGCGAAGCGACGGAAGCCCGACCGCAAGGCCCGCGAGGGCCGCGAGGAGCCCGCCCGAGACCAGGGCCACGAGCAGCACGAAACCCTGCGCGAACGGCGCGGGCACGCCCAGGCCTGCGAGCGAGGCGAGCACGGGCGGCAGCACGCGCATCGTGAGCACGGCCGACGCGTACGCACCGATCGCCATGAACCCGGCGTGGCCGATCGAGAACTGGCCGGTGAGGCCGTTCACGAGGTTCAGGCTCACCGCGAGAATGACGTTGATCCCACACAGGATGAGAACCTGGAAGAAATAGGGGTTGAGGACCTTGGGCAACACGAAGTCGAGCGCGAGTGCCGCCCCGACGTAGAGGACGAGCGGAAGGAGCCGGTCGCGCACGGCCTAGACCTTCTCCGCCTGGTGCTTGCCGAGGAGTCCGGCCGGGCGGAAGAGAAGGATCGCGATCAGGAGAATGAACGCGATCGCGTCCCGGTAGGTGGATGAGACGTAGCCGACGACGAGCACTTCGACGAGGCCCATGATGAGCCCGCCGAGCACCGCCCCCGGGATGTTCCCGATGCCGCCGAGGACCGCGGCCACGAACGCCTTCAAGCCCGGCATGATTCCCATGAGCGGATCGATCTTGGGATTCATGAGCCCGACCAGGACCCCCGCCGCTGCCGCGAGCGCGGCCCCGAGCACGAACGTGAACGAGATGATGCGATCGGTGTTGATCCCCATCAAGGTCGCCGCATCGCGGTTGTAGGAGACCGCGCGCATGGCCTTCCCGACCTTCGTGTAGAGCACGATCCACCGGAGGGCCGTCATGAGGCCGATCGAGACGACCAGGATGATGAGCTGGACGTTCGTGACGGTCACACCCATGCCGAGGTGGATGTTCTGCACCTTCGTGAGCTGCGGGAAGAGCTTGGGATCGGTGCCGAAGAGAAGGAGCCCGCCGTTTTCGAGTAGGAGCGACACGCCGATCGCGGTGATGAGGGCGGTGAGTCGCGACGACCGGCGCACGGGCTTGTACGCGAGCCGCTCGATCAGGAAGCCCAGGAGCCCCGCGCCTGCCATCGAGGCGAACAGGACGAGGAGCGCTCCGCCCGGCGTCGGGTTGAGCGCTACGCCCCACCATCCGGCCGCGTAGTACGCGAAAAACGCGCCGATCATGAAGACGTCGCCGTGCGCGAAATTGATGAGCCGGAGGATGCCGTAGACCATCGTGTAGCCCAGGGCGATGAGGGCGTACACGCTGCCCCAAGTGATGCCGTTGACGAGCTGCTGCAGGAACTCCTGCATGCGTGCGGGATCCGGGACCGGGCCGGACCGCTACGGAGCGATCGAAGCGGCGAACTTCTCCTGGCCGCTCTCGACTGCGATCACGACAGCGGGCTTCACTGGATTCCGGTCCGCGTCGAAGTTGATGACGCCCGTGACTCCCTGGAAGTCCTTCACGTTGTTGATCTCGTCCCGGAGCTTGGCCCGCGCGGCCTTCTGCGCCTCGGCATCGGCCTCCTTCGAGGCGTCGAGTGCTGCGAACGCCTGCGGGTCGGCGGCCTGAAGGCGGGCCATGGAGTCAAACAGGAGGCGGGCGGCGTCGTAGGCGAGCCCGGCGATCGCGTCGGGCGCCGAGCCGTACTTCGCCTTGTAGTCGGTGATGAACTTCTGGAGCGCCTCGCTCGGCTGGTCGTTCGCGAAGTGGTTCGAGTAGTAGCTTCCGTTGAGCGCTTCGCCGCCGATCTCGAGGAGCTTGTCGGACACCCAGCCGTCCCCGCCGAGGAGCGGAACCTGGATGCCGAGCTCGCGCGCCTGACGCGCCACGAGACCGACTTCGGTGTAGTAGCCGGGGACGAAGATCGCTTCGGGGTTGTTCGCCTTCAAGGCCGTGAGCTGCGAGCGGAAGTCCGAGTCGCCTTCGTTGTAGGCCTGCTCGCCCGTGATCGTGCCGCCGAGCCGGCCCTGGAACTCCTCGGTGAAGAACTGCGCGAGGCCGACCGAGTAGTCGTTCTTCACGTCCTTCAAGATCGCGACCCGCTTCAAGTGCAGGTTCTGCGACGCGAACTTGGCCATCACCGTTCCCTGGAACGGATCGATGAAGCACGCGCGGAAGATGTAGTTGCCCTTCTTCGTGACCTCGGGGTTGGTCGAGGAAGGCGAGATCATCGGAACGCCGTTCTGCTGGGCGATCGGAGCGGCCGCGAGCGAGCGCGACGAGGCGACCTCCCCGAGCAGCGCGACCACGCGGTCCTGCGCGATCAGCTTCTGGACGGCAGTCGCCGCCTCCTCGGCCTTCGACTGGTCGTCTTCGACGACGAGCGCGATCGTCTTCCCGCCCACGCCTCCGGCCGCGTTGAGCTCGTTGGCCGCGAGCTCCACGCCGTTCTTCGTCGACTCGCCGAACGTGGCGGTCGTCCCGGTGAGCGAGCCGTAGACCCCCACCTTGATCGTGCCGCCGGTCTGCTGGCCGCATCCCGAGAGGAGGGGCAGGCCGAGGGCAAGAGCAGCGAGGACAGTTACCAGCCCCGAGCTCAGGGCAATGCGACGGGCGAGCTTCCGATGCATTTAGACCTCCGGACAGGGCGGGGCGCGGCGCGGCGGCCCGGAATGTTCCCTGGGTTTTGGGGTGGGCCGAAACGCGGCATTGTTGACCGCCTTAAAGCCTTGTGTCAAGGCAGTTTCGGCGTGTCGCACCAGGCCGATCGAGGTGGCCCGTTCGGGCTTTCCTCTGTTAGCTTCCGGCTCATGCGCGTCCCGCTTCTCGTCGTACTCCTCATTGTCGTTCTGACTGCGAGTTCCGGTTGCTCGAAACGGCCTTCCGGAGTGCCGGAGCCGGGCGGTGCAACCGGAGGAAAGCCCGGCGGCACGGCGGCCCAGAAGCCCGCGCCCGCGAAGCCTTCCTCCGGCAAGGCCGCAGCCGGAGATCGCGAGCAGGACTCGCCGTCGGTCGCTTCGGGAGGTGCAGCGGGCACGACCGGACGCCCGCGCCCCGGATACGATCGGCGCGTCGAGGATCTCCCGGGCGTGGACGCTACGGTTCTGCGCGGGCGTCGGATCGCGATCGATCCCGGTCACGGCGGGCGATTCCCGGGCTCGATCGGCGCGCAGGGCCTGACCGAAGCGGAAGTGAATCTCGGCGTGGCGCTCCACCTGTGGGGGCTTCTGACCGAGGCGGGCGCGACGGTGTTCCTGACTCGCACGACCGATCGCGACTTCGCGACCTTCCCGGACAGCTCGTTGCGGACCGATCTGGGCGCGCGCGTCGACCGGATCAACGCATTCGATCCCGACGTCGTGATCTCGATCCACCACAACGCGGACGCGGGCGGCCGGAACGACCAGAACGAAATCCAGACGTACTACAAGTTCAGCGATCCGGACGCTTCGTACGACCTCGCTCTGGCGATCCACCGGCACTTGAAGACCAATCTCGGGATCGAGGCCGATCGCGTGATCCCGGGGAACTTTTTCGTGATCCGGAACGCGCGTGCCCCGGCGGTGCTCGGCGAATCGTCGTATCTCACGAATCCGGACGTCGAGGCGCGCCTTCGGCTCGCAGCGAAACAGCGCCTCGAAGCCGAGGCGTACTTCCTCGGGCTCGTCACGTACTTCCGCCAGGGCGTGCCGCGGATTCTCGCCGTCCAGACCGAGCTCGGGACGGGCAGCGCCGGCGCCGACGCGGGCGAGGCGCGGGAACGACCGTGGATCACGGCGCGCGTCGACCGTGCGCCGGGTCCCGCGCGGCTTACGGTCGACGGCGCTCCGGTCGATTCGGCGGCGATCGTGCGCGAGACCGCCCCCGGTGGCGCGTGGCTCCTCCGTCATCGACCGGCCGCGCCTCTCACGGACGGCCGGCACGTCGCGACCTGGGCTGTGCGCGCGGCGGGTGGCAACTGGTCGAGGGTCGCGAGCGACACGTTCGACGTGGACCTGCCCGTCGCACGGGTCGAGCTCGACGTGTCCCCACGCGGGGAGGCTTCGCCCGGACAGATCGCAGGCCTCACGCTGCGCGCGCTCGACCGCCACGGGCGTGCCGTGTCGGATACGGTCGTCGCGCGCTTCACGACGCGGGTCGGAGGGACGATCGCCGACTCGCTCGCACCGCGCACGCTCTCTCCGGGCGAGGCACGCGCGTACGCGCGCATCACCGGCGGAAGCACGGCCGCGTTCGGAGCGCAGGTCGTGCGTCCGACGGTGCGGCCCGATCTCGCGCAGGTCGAGCGCACCGTGCCGCTCGGAGCGACGGGGGCGGCGCGCGTGGCCACCGGGTTCGCGCAGACGAGCGACGGCACGCCGGTCGCGGGAGCTCGCATTTCGGCGGGGCCACGCGACACGCTCGGGGCGGTCACGAATGCGGACGGCTTCTACGCTCTCGCGGTTTCGGGTGGCGACACGCTGCAGTCGATTGCGCGCGGGTACGTCACGGCGGCGGCGCGTGCGGGCTCGGGCGGGAGCGCTGCTGCCGTGCGGCTTCTGCCCGTCGCGGGTGGCACACTCCGTGGCAAGAAGATCGCGATCGACCCGGGCGGCGGCGATGCGGACACGTCCACCGCCGCTCGCACGGGCGCCCCCACTGGGGTCACGGCCAGGCCGTCCTCGAATGGAGCGAACGGCGGGCTCGAGCCCGGCGGACTCGCGCCTGCTGGTCCCGGAACGGCCGCCGCGGATTCGATTGCGCCCGAGTTTGCCGGCACCGACTCGCTCGCCATCCGGCGCGCGCTCGTCCTCGAGGCGGATGCGAATCTTAGGGTCGCAAGCGCCCTGCGCGAATACCTCGAGGCTGCCGGTGCGAATGTGGTCCTCACGCGCGACAAGCCCGAGAGCCTGAGCGCGGTCGAGCGCCTTCGCCGCACTGAAGCGTTCGTCCCGGATCGGGTCATCGTGATCGGTCACCGTCGGCCGAGCGGGGCAACCGTCGGCTATTACTTCGGAAGTACGAACGGGAAGGCGCTTGCCGGAAGGATCGCCCGAAGGCTCGAGAAGCGGGACGTCGTGCCGCGGGCCGGCATCGCTGAGACCGGGAACTACGTGGTCGCGCAAACAGCGGCGGTTGCGGTCGCCCTCAACGGGCCGACAGCCGAGCCCCTCTACGCGGAGCCGACGCGCGGCGCGCGCCGCCTGCGCGAGGAGGCGTACGCGATCTACCTGGCACTCGCCGAGGACTTCGGCGCGGACCCGAAGGACTTCGAAACGCTCCCGGTGAGCGTGACGCGCGCCGGCTCCCAGGCGGCGAACGTACCGGTCGAGCTCGACGGCCGCTGGATCCTGCTCACGAATTCGAACGGGAAAGCGAGCTTCGACGGCCTGCCGAAGGGCGCGAGCGTGACGCTCTCCGCAGGCGAGGGCGTCGGAACGACGACGGCCGTGGCCCCGGCGAGCGTCCGCGCCGCGGTGCCCGTGAAGCAGGACATCGCGCTCGAGGCCCCGGTCGCAACGGCTCCCGCGCCTCAATGAGGGACTTCCCTCGCGGCTGAGGAGTCCTCCAACTTGCCCCAGGGCAAGTGCACGACCAAGACCCGGTGAGTGGGGAGTCACTTGCCCTGCGGCAACCGGATCAACATGCCCCGGGGCATGTTGGCTTGCGCTGCCGGGCGTCTGGGCCGGGTGCCGGCTATCGAATCCGCACCGCTACGCCGCGCTCGATCCGATACAACGGCACGGCCGCGATGTCCTCGCTCCATTCCAACGAAGCCGTCAGCGTATGCGATGGTCGTGAACGGCGTGCGAGCGACTTACGCAGCGAGCCGGGCGTGTACGCCCCCTGCGCCACGCAGGCACCGATGGCCCGGCCCGCGAGATAGTAGCGACGGTAGAGAGGCTCCTCGGATATCCACTCGGTGCCTCGCATGAGGCCGCCCCTCTCCTTCTCCGAAAGCTCGTATTCGCTACTGACGTAGACTGCGCCCTCGGCGGCAGCCCTCGTCCGTTCGTGGAATCCGGCTGGATCGAGCTCTTCCGTTCCGAGCACGACAAGTCGGGTCTTCGTGGCCGCGAGTGCCAGGAGCCACTCGGCCGACTCTTCGGCCGGCCCTAGGAGGACGAGTCCGTCAGCCCCTCGGGACACGACAGAACGCACCTCGGGAGAATAATCACGACGACCGGAGTCATATTCGAACCGTTCGACGTTGAGACCTTGAGCTTGCACTTCGATCGCCGTGGCCAAGCTTTCCACCTTCCCTCCGGATGGGATAGCCAGAGTTATCCGACGCACGCCTCTCGATCGTGCATGATCGATCAGAAGTCGCGCCCGAACGTCGTTCGAAGCGGAGAGTGAGAAAAGATAGGGCGTGGGATACAGAGTCGAATCTCGATGGGACTCCGGCAGGGTCTCACCGGACACCAGGAGCACGGGCAGCCCGAGCGCAACACCCACAGCCAAAGTTGACGGCAGTGACGGTCCCTGAGCCGCAAGCACGATCGCGCCGGCCCCGTGGCTCATGTTCACGGTCGCCAGAGTGGCCCACTCCACTGTCTCACCCCGGTCATGGTGGGGGCGCTGAGTAAAATCCTCCCCGCGATCCCCCACTGCAGAACCTAGGCCCGCCCAGAACGCCCGTTCCCAACGAAATCGTTCCTCGAGAGAGTCGGCTTGCGGAGGATTGACGAAACCAATCCGATAGATCGGTCGCGTCGCCCCGCCCCCACGACGATCCATGGGCCCGCCATCGAAAAGTGGGTGCACATTCGAAGGTGCAACCTTCTTCCATGCCTCCACGAGCTCGGGCGCAAGCCTTGGCCCCCAGCGTGCCAGTCCATCGCGGCACTCCGCGCGCACCTCGGACGTGTCTCCGCGTGCGGCAACCGCTCGCACGAAGGCCTCGCTGATCTCCGGTCGATGGCGATAGGCCGCGAGTGTCGCATGACCGCGGGGCGAGAGGTGGCGAAGCGCCTCCACGAGCCTCGACTGCGCTTCCTTCGCGTTCTTGGGAGTTGATCCGTCCGTCGGGAGCTGATCCAGGGCAAGCCGACCCACGCCCAGCCATTCGTCGTAGGCAGTACTTTCGGATGCGCGACGTGCTCTGTCTCGGGCGGCCTTGAGTTCCTCCTCTGCCTTGGAAGCCGCACGTGCATCCGTCAGGCAACCCAGAAGCAGCAGCACGATCAGGAATGCGATCGCACACGGCTGTCGGCGGTGCGTCGTCACGCGAAGGGAGCGAACTACGGGTTGTACTTCCCGAAGTCTTCGGGGTCGAGGTTTTCGAGGAAGCGCCGGAGCTCCTTCGCCTTGTCCTCGTCGGTCGGCTCTTCCTGCTCGCCCGGGTCGGAGAGCAGCTTGTCGTTCACGAAGAGCGGCGCCTGGCAGCGCAATGCGACCGCGATCGAATCGGACGGGCGGGCGTCGATCGAGAGCACTTCGCCGTCACGCTCGATGATCAGGTTCGCGAAGAACGTGTTGTCCTTGAGCTCGGCGATCACGACGCGCGTGACCTTCGCCTTGAGGCCTTCGACGATGGTCGCGAGCAGGTCGTGGGTGAGCGGCCGGGGAAAACGCTGCCCCGCCAGTTCGCGGGCGATTGCCTGCGCCTCGGCGGGGCCGATCCAGATGGGGAGAACGCGATCGCCTTCGAGCTCCTTGAGGAGCACGACGTGGCTCTTCGCCTGCGCGTCCACCGCCAGTCCGTTGATCTTGACTTCGACCACCATGTCGGCCGTTTCCCTCGGGACGGTCCGAAGGACTCCGGCGGTCAGGGCTTCCCGCCGGCCTCCGGCGTCTTCGGCTGGTTCTTGGCGTCGTCGTGCGCGCTCGCGTCACCCATTCCGCCCGGCAGATCGAAATCCGGGGTCTTGTCGGAGCGCATGTTGTCGAGCATCCACTGCGCCGACGTCGCGAGCTCGCTCTTCGGATAGCGTGCGAGCAGCTCCCGGAACGCCTGCTCGGCCTTATCGTAGTCCCGTTTTTCCTCGGACTCAACGAATCCGACCATGAACAAGGACTGGGGCGCGTATTCGCTCTCCGGATAGGTCTGGGCGACCCTTTGATAGGCCCGGATCCGGTCGTCGGGGTTCGGCGTCTCCCCCGCTTCGCGGAACATCTCGACTGCGGTCTTCTTCGCGTTCACCACCGAGTCGACGGCCGCCGAATCCACGGACACCGAGAGCTTGCTCCGCGCCGAGCTCAGGATCTGCGTGTAGTATTCCTGGTTCGCGGTCTGCGTGAGCTGTCGCGTGATGAGCGGACGCACTTCATCGAGCGGACGCGGCTTCGCGGGGATCCGCTCGGTCGTCTCGATGAGATGCCAGCCGAGGCCCGTCTGGATCGGTCCGATCACCTTGTCGATCGGTGCTGCGAACGCCGTGTCGGCGAGCGCCTGCTGGCGTCCGAGCGAGCCGAAGAAGCCCGTCTTCGTGACCGTGCCGAGGTCGCCGCCCTTGTCCTTCGTCACGGCATCGGTCGAGTACTTCTTCGCCACGGCCGCGAAGTCCTGGCCCTTCTCGAGGTCCTTCAAGGCCTTCTTCGCGGTCTTCTCGTCCGGCGTCTGAATGTGCCGGACCTTGACCTGCTCCTCGGCCATGAACTCGTCCGGGTGTGCTGCGTAGTACGCCTGGATCATCGAGTCCGACGGCGCCGGGGCCTTTCCCATCTCCTCGCCCAGATAGGTCCGGATCAGAAGATCGCGCCTCTGATTCGTGAGCTGGCGCTCGATCTCGGGACGCTTGTCGACCCCTGCGCTCACGGAAGACTCGAGCCACACCCGCTCCTCGATCATCCGGTTCAGGAAGTCCATCTTCTGCTCGGGGGTCGCGAACTGGGATTTGAACTGAGGAGGAATCTCGGCGAGCCTGGCTTCGAAGTCCGCGCGCGTGATCACGCTGCTTCCGACGCGCGCGAGCACTTCCTGCCCGGGATCGGCCTTGGCCGCGCTCGATCCCTTGCCGGTCTTCTTCGACGTCGACTTCTGCGCCTCACCCGGCGCCGCCCCGAGCGACAGGAACGCCACGGCCGCCACGAGCACGACGGAAACCGCAAGCACGGAGGAGATCCCCCGTTTCCGTCTCGGGCTCATGACGCGGTCACCACCCGGACGGTGATCGGCGCATCGACGCCGGCGTGGAGCTTCACGTGGACCGTGTGCTCCCCGACCGTCTTGATGTGATCCTCGAGCGCGATCTTCTTCCGGTCCGTCGGCAGGCCCTGCTTCTCGAGCAGCTCGGCGATGTCGCTCGAGGTGATCGATCCGAACAGCGTGCCATCTTCGCCTGCGCGGGCCTTCGCTTCGACCACGATCCCGCGATACTTCTCGGCCAGCGCCTCGGCCGCGCGCTTCGACTTGTCGTTTGCGATCTCGCGCTGGCGGGCCATCTCCTGGAACACCCGGGCGGCCTTGGCCCCGGTCGAGATCGCGAGCTTCCGCGGCAGGAGGAAGTTTCGCGCGTAGCCGGCTGCGACCTTGACGGTCGCGCCTTTCTTTCCGAGTCCTTCGACGTCGTCGACCAGGATCACTTCCACGGATTGCCTCCTTCCGGCTCGCTTTCCGTCGACCCGGGTTCGAGACGCCGGAAATCGAGCCACAGATCCATCAACCCCACGCCCGCTGCCGCGAGCGGAACGACCGGCCCGAGCGTGAGCGACGTGAACACGAACAGAATCGCAACCAGCCCCGACGACATGCCGTGGGCGGTGAGGAACGACTTGAGCACCGCGAGACCCTGGAGCCCGAATGCAAGCCCGGTCGCCGCGGAAAGATTGAGCCCGACCGCTCCGAGTCTCGGATCGCGCGTCGCAACGAGCCCGAGCCCCCCGACGAGGAGCCACACGGCCCCATCCGGAAGCCGCCAGCGGTCGAACGGGAGCGCGGGTGGGAACGGCCGCCGCACCAGTTCGGCGAGCCTTCGCGCGAGACGCTCGGCGATGTGCACGAGCAGCCCGACCCACGCGAACAGGATCGCCGGCAATACGTGGCGAACAATGGCGATCTCGACCGAGGTCGAAAGCGCAATCAGCTGCTCGACCGCGACCCTCTGATCGGGCGTGAGCTTCATCGCCCGGAAGTTCGCAAGCTGCTGGGCCTCCTCGGCTCCGATGGCGCGCGCGAGCGAATCCGTGAGCTCCCGGTAACCGGGGGCCAAGGGAAACGTCGCGGCCAGCGCCACGACCGGGAGGAACGCCCACGCGCGGCGCGGAAGCGCCACGCCCTGGCGATCCGCAAGCCCCAGGAGCGAAGCCGCGAGCACGCCCGCGAGCAGGCACCAGGCCCACGGCTGATCGGCCGCGCCGAATGCGAAGAGCGCCACCGCGCACGCCGTCGGCGGAAGCCAGCTCAGGGCCGGCACGCCTGACTGAGCGAGCAACAGTGCGGCCGCACCGGCGACCGGGAGCACCGGCCAGAGCACCATCCACGGCTCGGGAGTCAAAAGCTGCCCGAGCAGGATCAGGCTCAGGAGCCCGAGGAGTCCCGCTCCCGTGCGACGCCGTTCCGGCGTGCCTAGGATCCGATCAGCGGTAGAAGTCACTGGAGAACGGCAGGAGCGCGAGCACGCGCGCGCGCTTCACCGCGAGCGTGATCTGCTTCTGATGGCGCGCGCACGTGCCCGAGATCCGTCGGGGCACGATCTTCCCGCGGTCCGTCACGAAGCGCGTGAGCCGCTTGTCGTCCTTGTAGTCCACGAACGGCACCTTCTCCAGACACAGCTTGCAGAACTTCTTCTTCACTGCACGGGGTTCACGATCCCGTCCCACGCTTGCCTCCTCACTGGTCCCCGGAACACAGTCCGGGGAAGGCGCGCCCTGCGCGCCCGTGGTCCATTAGAACGGCAGGTCGCCTTCGACCGGCCGGAGCGGCTCTTCGGGGATGGCCGGCTTGTGCGGCTCCTCCCCTGCGCGGTCCAGGAACTGCACCTGGTCCGCCTTGATCTCGAGCAGCGAGCGGTTCTTTCCGTCCGCCGCCTCGAACTTTCGCGTCTGCAGCCGGCCTTCGAGATAGACCGGGCTTCCCTTCCTCAGTCGCTCCGCGCACTGCTCGGCGAGCCGGTGCGACACGAGCACGTTCACGAACCCGGGGACTTCGCCCCAGGTGCCGTCGCCCTTCTTGACCGGACGATTGAACGCGAGGCTGAACGTCGCGACCGGTGTTCCGTCCGTCGTGTAGCGGAGCGCAAAGTCCCGCACGACGCGCCCCGCGAGGAGCACGCGATTGATCCGCGGGAGCTTGAGGTCCGCCATTGCCCGATTCGATCCGACGCGCCGATCCGACCTGGCCTACTCGGCGGTCTCGGCTCCGCGCGCCACGACCTCATCGCCCTCGGCGGCCACGCGCACGGCCGCGATGCCCGTCGCAATGCCCGTCCCCTCACCCTCGGTGGCCGGCATCTCGTACTCGGGTCCTGCGATCACGGTCATGACCCGCATCACGTTGTCGTTCAGGCGCAGGCGCCGCTCGAGCTCGCGGACGACCTCGCCCGTCGACTCGTGCTTGATCATCGTGTACACGCCGTCGCGCTTCTTCCGGATCTCGTACGCGAGCCGCTTCCGGCCCCAGCGCTGCACTTCGACGATCTTCCCGCCGTGCGAGGTGATCAGGTTAAGGGTCTTCTCGACCTCGTCGTTGACCTGGTTCTCGTCGAGACCCGGGTCCAGAATGAAGACGGTTTCGTACTCGTGCACTCGTTCACCTCTCCCCGTTCGGGGTGTTCGTGCGCTCTTCGCGCGGTTTGGCGTTGAAGCGGTTCATCGCCGCAATCGCCCCTTCGTTCGCCCAGGTGAGGACCGCCTCGACCGCCCGGGCCAGTGTCTCGTCCACCAGTGGCGCTTCCTCGGGTTCGAACTCCGAGAGAACGTGATCCGGAAGCTCCGCCGAATCTCCGGTGTGTCCCACGCCGATTCGAAGGCGGGGATACGCCTGCGTGCCGAGGGACGCCGCGATCGAGGCGAGCCCGTTGTGCCCGCCGTCGCTCCCCTGCGTGCGCAACCGGATCACGCCGAGAGGCAGATAGACGTCGTCGGCCACCACGAGACAGCGTTCCGGCTCGAGCCCGTGCCGCTCGCGAAACTCTGCGAGCGACTCGCCGCTTCGGTTCATGTACATCCGCGGCGCGATGAGGACGAGCGGCGCCCCTTCTGGCAGCACGGCCTGCCAGGCTTCGTAGGCTTCGGTTCGCTCGAGCGACTTCGCCCGGAGCTGGTCCAGAAGCCGGTGGAGCACCGCGAATCCCACGTTGTGGCGCGTGCCGGCGTAGCGGCTCCCGACGTTCCCGAGTCCCACGACCACGCGCGGCGCGTCGTCCATCGGGCCGGGCTAGTCCTTCTTCTCGGCCTTCTCGCTCTTCTCGCCCTTGCCGCCCGCTTCGGGCTTCTCCGCACCCTCTTCGCCCTTGCCCTTCGTGATGACTTCGGGCTCGGCGGTTGTGGCGGCGGCGGCTTCACCCGGAGCCGGCTCGGCGAGCACGGTCGGCGGCACGACGGTCGCGATCGTGACGTCGCCGTCGGTCAGGATCTCGGCCTTCTCGACCGTGAGCTCGCGTACGTGCACGGAGTCGCCGATCGTGAGCGCCGAAACGTCGATGTCGATGCGCGGCGGAATCTCGGTCGGCAGGCACTCGATCGCGATCGAGCGCGTGATGTGCTCGAGGATGCCGCCGGCGTTTTTCACACCGTCGGGGACGCCGACCAGGTGGACGTTGACCTCGACCTGGACCTTCTCGGTGAGCGAGATGTGATGGAAATCGAGATGCAGGATGTCGTGCGAGATCGGATCGCGCTGGACTTCGCGGATGATCGCGGTCTGCTCGCCGCCGCCGTCGAGCCGAAGCGCGACGATGACGTTGCCGCCCCGGTGGGTCTTGAGCGCGAGCTCGAAATCACTGCGTGGGATCGAGAGCGCGACGGGGTTTTCGCCGTGTCCGTAGATGACACCGGGAATGAAACCCAGACGGCGCGCCTGCCGGGCCGGGCCCTTGCCCGTGCCCGGGCGGACCCGTCCCGCGAGGGGAACGATGGCCATGGACTTACCTCCTGCTTCGGTTGCCCGGGTCGGTCGTGCCGCCCGGGGGCCAATTCAGTTGTCAGACGAAGAGCGAGCTCAGGGACCGCTCTTCGTGGATGCGGCGGATCGCCTCTCCCAGAAGCCCTCCGACCGAGAGCACCGTGAACTTGTCGTTCAGGTCCTCGGCCGCGTGGGGCAGGGTGTCGGTCACGACGACCTCGCGAATCGGCGAGGCCAGAATCCGGTCGGCAGCGCCGTCCGCGAGGACGGCGTGCGTGGCGCCGGCGTAGATGTCGCGCGCGCCGTTCGCCCGCATGGCTTCGGCCGCCTGGCACAGCGTGCGGCCGGTGGAGATGACGTCGTCGAAGAACACGATGGTCTTCCCTTCGACGTCACCAATGATGTTCATCACTTCGACCGCGTCCGCGCGCGGCCGTCTCTTGTCGACCAGGGCGAGCTCCGCGTTCAGGCGCTTCGCGTACGCGCGCGCCATCTTGACCGAGCCGATGTCCGGCGCGACGACAACGAGATCCGGAAGCTTCTTCCGGAGGAAGTACTCGATCATCACCGGTGCCGCATACATGTGGTCGAACGGGATGTCGAAGAACCCCTGGATCTGCGGTGAGTGCAAGTCCATGGTCATCATCCGGTCCGCGCCCGCGATCGTGATCAGGTTCGCCACGAGCTTCGCGGTGATCGGCACGCGCGGCTGATCCTTCCGGTCCTGACGGGCATAGCCGTAGTACGGGACGACGGCCGTGACGCGCCGCGCCGAAGCGCGCTTGCAGGCGTCCAGCATGACGAGCAGCGACATCATGTTCTCCGCCGGCGCGTTCGTCGGCTGCACGACAAACACGTCGAGACCGCGGATGTTCTCGTCGATCTTGACTGAGATCTCGCCGTCCTCGAACTGGCCGATCGTGGCCAGGCCGAGGGAGACGCCGAGGTGATCGCAGATCCGTTGCGCGAGCTCGGGGTTCGCGTTTCCGGTCAGGACTTTGATCGTGTCCAACGATCCCCTCTTCGACGTCTCGTCGACCAGGTCCCCTACCGCCATCTCCGCGCCTCGCGCGTGGCGATGCGCGATCTCCAGCAGGACCACGCGCTTCGCGCCTGGGCCGTGCTCGGGCTCCCATTCCATCGTCTGACCGCCTCGAGGACTCGGGGACACCGCGGGTGGGCCCCGCAACTGCGCGGGGCGCCGAGGGAGGTCTTCTGCTGCCGGAGCAGCTCGCTCCCCTGCCCTGTGCTCAGGGCGCGGGAGGCACCTCGTTCCGGCTCCGGCCACAGGGTGGCTGGGGAGCCAGGACTCGAACCTGGACGGGCGGCTCCAAAGGCCGCTGCGCTACCATTGCGCTACTCCCCAAAAGGGGACGGCGTAACTTAGCAGAGGGGGAGGAGATCGGTCAACCCGCGGCGGGCTCGCTCCGGGGCCCCTTCGCAAACGCGTGGGCGCCCGCAACCGGCGCGGGGATCGGGGCTTCGGCGCCGTCCTCTGCGCCCGCAGCCGGTGCCTTCGCGGGGCTCTTGGTGCCCAGGCCGACCGAGCGGAGCCTCAGGTGTGTGCGCCGGTTCTCCTGTGCCTTGTTGCAGGTCGTGAAGCACTCGCGGCAGATCGCCTCCTGAGTCTTCGGCATCGCGAGCGAAGCGCGCCGGAAGTCCTGGTAGGCCTCGCCTCTCCAGATGTCCGCGAAATCCTGCTCCACCACATTGCCGAGCTTCGAGTCCTCGCAGTAGCAGCACGGCGCGACCGTGCCGTCGGGCGCGATCACGGTGTGCATCCAGCCCTCGTAGCACGGCAGGGTGCGCTGGAGCGGGTTGTCCTCGACGACTCCGATCCCGACCCGAAGGCGCAGGTCCTCCTCAAACGTCTCGAGATCGTGCGCGACTCCGGCGGCTTCGAGGCGCGCGATCCATTCCGGCACGCGCGCGATCAGGGCATCCGCCTGGGGTCGGTCGAGCTGGATCGAGCGGGTCTGCGGAAGCTCGCCCATGATGCTCCACCCGCCCTCGTCGACGCCGAGCTCGCAGGCCATCGTGACCGAGGCGTCCATGTCGTCCACGTTGTCCTTGCAGATCACGTGGGTCACGCGGATCCAGGGCTTCCCGCGTCCAGCTTTCTTCTTGAGATCGATCACCTCGGTGAGAAAGGCGAGCGCCTTCTCCCACACGTCCTTGCTCGTCACGCGCGCGTAGGTCTCGCGTGTCGCCGCGTTGAGCGAGAGGTTGAGCCGGTCGAGCCCGGCGTCCACCAGCGTGCCGGCGAGGCCGGGCCTCGGCACCGCCCCGTTCGTGAACATCGAGCAGCGGAGCCCCGCCCCCTTGATGAGCCTTACAACTTCGGGAAGCTTGGGATGGACGATCGGGTCGCCCTTGCCGGAGAGCTCGACCCATTCGACGCCGAGCTTTCCGAGGGAGCGGGCGAGCCGCTCGATGGTCTCGAGGTCCATCGTGCGCCGCTCGTCCACGTACTGGCGGGTCTTCACGATCGGGGCGGGCATGAAGCGGCCGTGCGACTCGCAGAACCCGCAGTTCAGGTTGCAGAAGTGGGTGATCTCGATGCCGACGAGCCGCGGACCCGTGAGCGCCCGGCCGGTCGCCGCGCCGAGAAGGCGAAGCGCCCCGCGCGTACGGGAGGCGAGTCCAGAGGTCTGGTGCATCCGAGGTTCTCCGGAAGGGTGTGCTTCGAATCGAACGGAGGGTTCGAAATGAGCGACGTCTGAGGATACCCCGCACGGCCGGGCCGGGCAACGGCGCGGAGCCGCCCGGCAGAAAAACCCGATCAGAGGCTCGGGGCCGGGGCCCTCGGGGGTTTGAGGCCGATTCGCTCCCACGGGATCGCGCCCGGTGGAATCACGGCCGTCGAATCACGCGGATTCTCCATGTTCTCGTCGAAGACCTTGAGGGCCACGACCCATCCTCCGACCCCGCCTGCGAGACTCGCCGGAGCCGGCGTCAAACCCACAGCCTGGACGCGCCCCGTCGTGTCGGGCTCGCTCGTCCAGACCGGTGCGCCAAACCCGGTCTCGGGGTTCACGAGATAGGCGTCCCCGCCCGGCGATACCGTGCCCCACTTGTAGCCGACCGTGACCCAGAGTGCCCGCTCGTCGACCCAGCCAGCGGATTTGGGAGCGTTCGTCGCGCGAATCGAATCAGCGAGCACCCAGTGCGTCCCCTGGCCGGGTGATTCGATCACGTAGAGATCGGTGTCGCCTTCGAAATCGAGCGGATAGAGAACGGCCGTGCGAGTGTCGTCGGGCGAGCGCACGCGCAGCGCGTCGAAGCCTTCGGAGGAAAAATCCGGCGGCGCCCCCGCGACGCTCTTGAACAGGGCAAGCGGCGGCGCAGACGTGCGACGCGAGGTCGGACGCACGAACAGAACGGCGAGCAGGAGCACGAGAACGCCGGCTGCGACGAGGATCTCGAGCAGTCGCCTGCGGTTCATGATGCGGTCGGGGGGAGGAGGTCTTCAGAAGCGAACCGGGGTTCCGGGCGCGGGAACCCCGGCAGGCTTTGTCTTCAGTCCGCGTACATTTCGGATTCGTCGAGGACCCCTGCGCGAACCCCGCGACCCTTCTCGCGCTGGTATTCGCCGATCACGACGTCTTCGATGAGCTGGCGCATCTCCTTCTTGATGGGATGCGCAAGATCCTGATGTTTCCCGTCCGGACGCTTTCGACTCGGCATTGCCACGAACATCCGATTGTTGTTGCCCTCGATCACTTTGAGGCCGCGGATGACGAAACAATCCTCGAGGGTGATGCTCGCAAAGGCTTTGAGCTTCGCGTCGTCGCGCAGGGAAACACGCACCTCGGTAATTCGCAGCATTGCTGGTTCACCTCTCGCCGGCAATCCCCTCGCCGGCTCCCGAAATGCCTGGGGAGCATTTCGGTTCGGAGTGTGTGCCGGAACAGGTCTCTTCCTTACCGACCCGCGGGGCTTAACCGGCACGGTCGCGAACCCGCTCGGACAGAGCGTGCCACGTACACCTTGCGAAAGTTGCGGCTCAACCGCGCTGCGATGATTCGGGGGGCACAGGCGTGCGGAATCAGCCCGAACACGGCGGACCCGCTGCCTGACATCAGGGCGCTCTCGGCACCGCTCGCCAGGACCCGACGGCGAGCTTCCGCCACAGCCCGGACCCGGCGCAGAACCACCTCCTCCAAATCATTGAAAAATAACTGTTTAGCCTGAGTTCGGGCAAGGCGAACTGCCCGAAGTTGCACGAGCGTAACCGTGCGTTTAAAGCCTGTCAATCGGCTTTTGGGTATCGCGTGATTTGCGTAGGCCCACGCCGTCGACACCCGAGCTTCGGGCACTACGACGACCAACCTCATGGGGTTCCGTGGACCTCGAACGGACCTCAGGATCTCGCCCCGACCGGTTGCGATCGCAGTTCCGCCGCGCAGAAAGAAGGGCACGTCGCTCCCGAGCGAAGCCGCGAGCGCGTGCAGTCGAGCGGCGGGAAGCCGGCGCTTCCAGAGGGCGAGAAGTCCCAGGAGCGTGGCCGCCGCATCGCTCGACCCGCCGCCGAGACCGGCGCCGTGCGGCACTTTCTTCGTGAGCACGATCGAAGCCCCGCGTGTCTCGCCGAGCGCGCGTGCGAGCGCTTCGGCTGCGCGCCGCGCCAGGTTCGCGCGCCCGCGCGGAACGCCCTTCGCCTCGGGCCCGCGCACTCGAAGCGCAAAGCCCCGCGAGCGGGGCGCCAGCGCGATCACGTCGTGAAGCGCCATCGACTGCAGAAGCGTGGCGACATCGGGAAAACCCTCGGGCCGCTTCGGACCGACGGCCAGCAAGAGGATGATCTATGAGGGGGCCCTGCGACAGATCGA
>JBOHUC010000154.1:0-15138 GCA_050733935.1 Candidatus Eiseniibacteriota bacterium
GCCCGTCGCGAGTGGCGCGGGCAAGCCGCGTGCCGCGCCGCACGCAGAGGTTGGCGCGCGAGTCGCGCGCAGCTCGCGGCCAGGAGCGTCGAAGGGGCGACGGTTGCCGTCGGGGCGGCGACAGTGCGGCTTCCGGCCGTGATCGCCGCGCGGCGAACGAGTACACTGCCGCCGTGGCTGCGACCATCCTCATCGTGGACGACGAGCGCGAGATTCGAGAGCTGCTCCGTTACAACCTGGAACGGCAGGGCTACCACGTGCTCACCGCGCAGAATGGCGAGGAGGCGCTGTCCCGCATCTTCTCCACGCGCCCCGACGTCGTCCTGCTCGATCTCCTCCTCCCCGGCCTGAACGGCCTCGAAGTGCTGCGCGAAGTGCGCGCGGAACCGTCCACCAAGGATCTTCCCGTGCTCCTTCTCACCGCGCGCGGCGCCGAGATGGACAAGCTCCTGGGATTCGAGCGCGGCGCGGACGACTACGTGACCAAGCCGTTCTCCCCACGAGAAGTCATCGCGCGCGTCGAAGCCGTGCTGCGGCGCGTCGGCCCGCCGCGCGAGCCCGAGGCGCTCGTTGCGGGCCCGCTCTCGCTCGATCACGCGCAGCGCGAGGCGCGGATCGACGGCCGCGAGCTCACGCTCACGCCGCGCGAGTTCGAGCTCCTGTACTTCCTCGCCCGCCATCCCGGACGCGTGTTCTCGCGCGACGAGCTCCTGACCAAGGTGTGGGGCTACGACTACCGCGGCGAGACGCGCACGGTGGACGTGCACGTGCGCCGCCTGCGGGCGAAGCTCGGGGAGCAGGCGGCGGGCTTGATCGCCACCGTGACCGGCGCGGGTTACAAGTTCGTGGTGCGTTGAAGTGATCCGCTCGCTCACCGGCCGCCTGCTCGTCACGTTCGCGTTCGTCCTCGCGGTCGCACTCGGGATCCTCGCGCTCTACGTCGGTCACGAGGAGCGGAAGGCGATGCTCTTCGCGCTCGAGACCGACCTGGGCCGAAACGCGACGTTGCTTGCGGGGGAGGTCCCGCGCCGTCCGGTTGCGGACGGCGACCGCGAAGAGCTCGACCGCTGGGCCGACCGGATGGGCGGGCTCCTCGGCCTGCGCGTGACGGTCATCGGAGCGGACGGCGCGGTGCTCGGTGATTCGGAGGTCCCGTTCGCGGGGCTCGGCGCGCTCGAGAATCACGCGCGCAGGCCCGAAGTTCTCGCGGCGCGCGAACGCGGAACCGGACGCGACATCCGCCGGAGCGCGAGCGTGAAGACCGAATACCTCTACGTCGCGCGTTCCCTCGGACCGCGTGCGGGCGCGGTCGTGCGCGTCGCTCTCCCGATCGAACAGGCCCGTGGCCACGTGCGCGGAGCGCTGCGCGCGCTCTGGACGATGGCCGCGGTCGCGCTCGCGCTCGCGTTCGTCCTCCTCCTGTGGAGCACGCGCCCGCTCTCGCGGCGGCTGCGCGCGTTCGAGGACACGGCGCGGCGGCTCGAGGCGGGGGATCTCTCGGCCCGCGTGTCCGAGGAGGGCCGCGACGAGATCACCGATCTCGCCCGGCTCGTCAATCGCATGGCGGCTGGCCTGCGGGGGACGCTCGAGCGGGTCGAGGCGGAGCGCGACGTGCGCGAGGAGATGCTCGCCGCGATGACCGACGGCGTCGTCCTGCTCGATGCGGACGGAGCGATCGTGCATGCGAACGCAGCCCTCGTGCGCGCTCTCGGGCAGACGCACGCCCCGCGAACCGGCGAACGCTTCGCCGAGTGGTGCCGTCTCCCGGAGCTCGACCAATTCCTCTCCGAAGCGCGGCGCGCGGAGAAAACGCACCGCCGCGAGATCCGCCTCCGCGGACCGTCCGAGCGCGCGCTCGAGGCCGCGAGCAGCCGGCTCGCGGATGGCTCGATGCTCCTCGTCGTGCGCGACCTGAGTCCGATTCGACATCTCGAGCGCGTGCGCCAGGACTTTGTCGCGAACGTCTCGCACGAGCTCAGGACGCCGCTCACCTCGATCCTCGGCTACGCGGAGACGCTGCTCGACGGCGGGCTCGAGGACGAGGAGCACCGGCGCCAGTTCGTCGAGACGATCCGCAACCAGGCGGCGCGGCTCAAGGCGATCGTGGACGATCTGCTCGTGCTCGCCGAGCTCGATCGCCCGGACACGGCCCTCGCGCTCGGGCCGGTCGATCTCAAGGCGCTCGTGCGTTCCGTCACGACCGCCCTCGAGCCGCGCGCGCGGCGCGACGGCCTCACGCTCGAGCTCGAGGCGCCGGCGCACGAGGTGATCGTGCAGGGCGAGCGCGTCCGTCTCGAGCAGGTGCTGTTCAATCTGGTCGACAATGCGCTCAAGTACACGGAAGAAGGCGGCGTGCGGGTGCGCCTGGAGCGCGCGAACGGCCAGGCGGCGGTGGCGGTCGAAGACACGGGCCCGGGAATTCCGAACGAGGCCCTGCAGCGCGTGTTCGAGCGCTTCTACCGGGTCGACGCCGCGCGCTCGCGCGACGTCCCGGGGACCGGCCTCGGGCTCTCGATCGTCCGCCACATCGTGGATCTCCACGGCGGCCGGGTCGAAGTTGCGAACCTGCCCGAGGGCGGGGCCCGTTTCACGGTGCGCATCCCGCTCTTTTAACCTCCTCGTTACCTCGCGGCATCCCCGCCTTAAGAACTCGCGGGCACTCTTCGGACGGAATCGGGGCACGTCGTCCGTTCGCTCCCAACGAGGTTCGCACCATGGCCCGAATCGTCCCCCGCGCCCGCAGAACCGCGCGCGCACCGCGCGGACGCGCGAATTTTCAAGCGGCCGTCGATGCGGATGCGGGCGATGCGGGATGGATCGACGTTGCGGCCGGCGAGCTCCGGCTCCGGCGCGACGACGGACGGCTCCTGTGGTCCCAATCCCTGCCCGATTTCCATGCGGGGCTCGCGCGACTCGAATTCGGCGGGACCGAGCTCGAGTCGCTCGCAGAGGACGAGGCCGACGAGGGAGGGTTCGCGCATGAGCACGGTTGAGCCGCTGGCGCCGGTGGAGCCGGAGGTGGACATGGGCAGCGCGAGGGAGGTCATTCGCGAGCACGTCGTCGCCGTGATCCGCGAGCTGCACGGTCAGGCCGGCGGGCTGTCGCGCGTCCACCGCACGCATCCTGCGCTCTACGCGCAGGCGCGGCGCGCGTTCGGAACCTGGCGGGCTGCGGTCGCGGCGGCGGGCATCGACTACACGCACGAGCTCCATCAGAGCCTGCGCCGCGGCCTTCTGCTGCGCGATCAGCGGCGCGCGCTCTGGCATGCGCTCTCGCGGGTGCTCGCCGAGCAGCCCGGGCTCACCGACGCCCGGCTCGCCGAGATCCGGCCCGAGCTCGCTTCCCGCATCCGGCGGTGCTGGGGCAGCGTGGCCGAGGCCGTCGCCTGGGCGCACAAGAGTCGGGGAGGGCAACGGGACATCGGGGAGCCCCCCCAGGCGGCACACGCGGCCTCGGAATCCTGATTCCAGCCGCGGCCGCCCCACCCGGGGAGGGCCAACTCCGCGTCGCTCAGGCGCCTGTGCCGTTCACAGCCTTGTAACACCCCGGCAACCGACAGGCAAACCAACCCCCGCAACCTCAGGGTGTTCGCGCGCCGCGCACCGAGCGCGAGCACGCGAACGGCCGGGCAATCGTCCCGGCGACCCGGTGCCGCCTGCTTTCCCGGACGACCCGCAACGGAAGGAGATCGCATGCACCGCTGTCTGCTCGTGGGAGTGGCCCTCCTCGCGCTCCTGGGATCGGGATGCGGCGGCGGAAGTCGCCCGAAGAACGTCACCGTCAAGGGCTCGGACACGATGGTCATCCTCGGCCAGCGCTGGGCGGACATGTACATGAAGGCCCACCCCGGAAGCGCGGTCGCGGTCACCGGCGGGGGATCGGGAACCGGCATCGCGGCCCTCATCAACGGCACGATCGACATCGCGCAGTCCTCGCGCGCGATGAAGGACGAAGAGAAGCAGCAGTTCGCCGAGAAGGCCGGCGGGCCGCCGCAGGAAATCGCGGTCGCGCGGGACGGGGTCACCGTGTATGTGCACTCGTCCAATCCGCTCACCACGATTTCGATGGAGCAGCTCAAGGGGATCTATACGGGCGCGATCAAGAACTGGAGCGACGTCGGCGGGCCGGACAAGCCGATCGTCGTCTACAGCCGCGAGAACAACTCGGGCACGTACGTGTTCTTCAAGGAGCACGTGCTCGGCGGCGCGGACTTCTCGCCGACGGCCGCGACCCTGCCCGGCACAGCCGCGGTCGTGAACGCGGTCACCCAGGATCCAGGCGGCATTGGTTACGGCGGCATTGCCTACGGAAGCGGCATCAAGCACCTCGCGATCCTCGACGCCGGCGGCCAGCCGATCGAGCCCAAGGAAGCGACGATCCTCGATGGCAGCTATCCGCTCTCGCGGCCCCTCTACTGGTACGTAAGCCCGAAAGCGCCGAAGGAGGCGACCGACCTCGTCGCCTGGGTGCAGTCGCCCGAAGGCCAGGCGGTCATCAAGGACGTGGGCTACTTCCCGGCCCGCTGATCCGAGCGACCTCGAACGCCACCCCGATGGCAGCCCGCCCCTTCCTCGCCCGCAGTGTCGACGGCCGACGGCGCAGAACCGATCGCGCCGCCGAGATCGCGATCGCCGCGTCCGCGCTCGCGACCGTGACCGGGATCGTCCTCATCTTCGTGTTCGTGTTCAAAGAGGCGCTGCCCGTGCTCATCGATCCGGCGATCCAGGCCGAGGCCAACCTGCGCATGTTCTTCACGCCCGGCGTCTGGCAGCCCGTGTCCGATCACCCGAAGCTCTCCTTCATTCCGCTTCTCGTCGGCTCGCTCAAGGCCACGGTGATCGCGCTCGTCACCGCCGTCCCGATCGCGGTCCTCGCCGCGCTCTACACGTCCGAGTTCGCGCCCCGCGCGGCGCGCGAGTTCCTGAAGCCCGTGGTCGAGCTCCTGGCCGGCATCCCGTCGGTCGTCATGGGGTTCTTCGCGCTCGTCGTATTCGCGTCCGCCCTCCAGGCGGTGACCGGATCGGCCATGCGTCTGAACGCGCTCAACGCGGGCATCGTGCTCGGATTCGCGATCATCCCGGTCGTCTACTCGGTGAGCGAGGACGCGCTCCGCGCCGTGCCGCGCTCGTACCGCGAGGCTTCGCACGCGTTGGGCGCGAGCCCGTGGCAGACCGCGTTTCGGGTCACGCTCCCGGCCGCGTGGGCGGGGATCTTCGCCGCGATCATGCTCGGACTCGGACGCGCCGTGGGCGAGACCATGATCGTGCTCATGGCCTCGGGCAACGCGGCCATCACGTCGTTCTCGGCGGTCGATTCGATCCGCACGCTCTCGGCCACGATCGCCGCCGAGCTCGCGGAGGTCGTGGTCGGCAGCGCGCACTACTCGACGCTCTTCTTCATCGGAAGCCTCCTCTTCCTGATCACGTTCGTGTTCAACGTCCTGGCCGGCGTCATGGTCGAACGCATGCGCCGCCGGCTCGCGGGGGCGTGATGGCGCACGGAACGACGATTCCGGCGGAGCTCGGGCGGGGCGGACTGCGCGGTCTGCCCGGTCTTCCGGCGCCCGCGCCCGGACCCTCGGTGCGCGACCTCGCGAGCTCGTCGCGCCGCGCGGCCCAGGCCGGATGGAACGTCCTGTGGACCGGCGTGACCGGCCTCGCGACGCTCTGGATCGTCGCGATCGTGGTCGTGATCCTGGGCACGATCGTGCTCGGCGGCTGGCAGACGGTCACCTGGGAGTTCCTGACCGCGAATCCCGAGAACGGGATGACCGAGGGCGGCATCTTCCCGGCGATCTTCGGCACCGTCGCGCTCGTTCTCCTCATGATCGTCGCGGTGCTTCCCGTCGGCGTGCTGGCCGCGGTGTACCTGCACGAGTACGCGCGCGCGCAGTCGCCGATCACGCGCGCCGTGCGCTTCGCGGTCAACAATCTCGCGGGCGTCCCGTCGATCGTGTTCGGGCTCTTCGGACTCGGGTTCTTCGTGCAGTTCGTCGGACGCGGGATCGACGGCGCGCTCGGGCAATCGGTCCTGTTCGGACAGCCCGCAATCCTGTGGGCGGCGCTCACGCTCGCGCTCTTGAACCTCCCGGTCGTGATCGTCGCGACCGAGGAGGCGCTCCGGGCGGTTCCGCGCTCGGCGCGCGAGGGCTCGCTCGCCCTCGGCGCGACCCGCTGGCAGACCGTGTGGCACGTCATCCTGCCGCAGGCGCTCCCGGGCGTCCTCACCGGGGCGATCCTCTCCGTGAGCCGCGGGGCAGGCGAGGTGGCGCCGATTCTCTTCACCGGGGCCGCGTACTACCTGCCGTATCTTCCCACGTCGCCGACCGACCAGTTCATGGAGCTCGGCTATCACGTGTACGTGCTCGCGACACAGTCGCCGAACGTCGAGCAGACGCTTCCGCTCCTCTACGGAACCGTGCTCGTCCTGCTCGTGCTCACGTTCGCGCTCAATTTCACGGCCATCTTCCTGCGCTCGCGCATCCGGCGGCGCATGGGCCTGGGAGACTGAGATGCAGACCTCGACCACGCCCAAGGCGACTCCGACTCCGCCGCCGCTCGCGACCCCGCACGCCGGCGCGCCGGACGGTTCGCCCGCGCCTCAGCGCGTGACGATGCCGCGCATCGGGGTTCCGCCGGACGGCGAGAGCCGCGCGCCGGACGCGCCCGAAATCCTGCGCGCCGACGAGTTCTCGCTCTTCTACGGCAAGCACCAGGCGCTCGATCACGTGAGCCTCTCGGTTCCGGGGCTTTCTGTGACGGCGCTCATCGGTCCGTCCGGGTGCGGAAAATCCACGCTCCTCCGCTCGTTCAATCGCATGAACGATCTGATCGACGGCGTCCGGGTCGAGGGGACCGTGCATCTCGACGGCGAGGACCTGTACGGCTCGGGCGTGGACGTGGTCGACCTGAGGCGCCGCGTCGGCATGGTCTTCCAGCGCGCGAACCCGTTCCCGAAGTCGATCTACGAGAACGTCGCGTTCGGTCCGCGCATGTTCGGCATGAGGTCGGGTGGGGAGCTCGACGACCTGGTCGAGCGCACGCTGCGGCAGGCGGCGCTGTGGGAGGAGGCAAAGGACCGGCTCAAAGACTCGGCCCTGAGGCTCTCGGGCGGACAGCAGCAGCGCCTGTGTATTGCGCGGAGCCTCGCCGTCGACCCGGAGGTCCTCCTCATGGACGAGCCGGCGTCCGCCCTCGATCCGACCTCGACCGCGAAGATCGAAGAGCTCGTGCTCGACCTCAAGGCGCGGTATACGATCGTGGTCGTGACCCACAACATGCAGCAGGCGGCACGGATCTCGGACCGCACCGCCTTCCTCATGCAGGGACGGCTCGTGGAGTACGATGACACGAAGAAGATCTTCACCCGGCCCGCCGAGCGGCTGACCGAGGACTACATCACCGGCCGGTTCGGCTGATCGGGACAAGAGGAGCGCATGGAACGGCATTTCGACGAGGAACTGAACGAGCTCAAGACCCGGCTCCTGCTCATGGGCGGGCACGCCGAGTCGGTCATCCACAAGGCCATCGACGCGCTCAAGACGCGCGACTCGGGACTCGCGGAAGAGATCTTCCAGGACGACCGGATGATCGACCAGCTCGAGATCGAGATCGACGATCGCTGCATCCGGCTGCTGGCGCTCCGGCAGCCGGTCGGGAGCGACCTGCGGTTCATCACGTCCGCGCTCAAGATCTGCAACGACCTCGAGCGCGTGGGCGATCACGCGGTGAACATCGCGCAGTCGGCGGTCAAGCTGAACCGCGAGCCGGAGCTCAAGCCGCTCGTCGACATCCCGCGCATGGCTACGATCTCGACCCGGATGCTGACCGAGTCGCTCGACGCGTTCGTCCGGAACGATGCGGCGTCGGCGCGCACGATCCTGACCGAGGACGACGAGGTGGATCATCTCAAGTCGCAGATCTTCGGGGAGCTCCTGTCGTTCATGTGCGAGAATCCAAGCACGGTTACGCGCGCGCTCGAGCTCATCCTGGTCTCGCGCAACCTCGAGCGGGTGGCCGATCTCGCCACGAACATCGCGGAGGAGGTCGTGTACATCGCCGAGGCCCGAGTCGTGAAGCACCACATGGAGGAGCGCACGGCGCCCTAGTCGTCAGATGCGTGGCCGGAACCCCGGGACCCGCTCGCGAAACTCCTCGAATTCCGGGCCGAGCGCGCGCGCGAGCGCGCGATCCTCGAGTCCCGCCCGCCAGCGCGCAGCCGCCCCGTAGAGCACGAGTCCCAACGCCGTGCCCGAAAGGCTCGCGAGCGCGAACCCGCCCGCCGCGAGCAACATTCCGATCGAGACGTAGAACGGATGGCGCACGATCGCGTAGGGCCCGGTCGTGACGAGCGCTCCTCGTACGGGAGCGAAGGTCCGGATGGCGAGCGAGCGGCCGAGCGTGCGCGCGCTCCAGACGACGAGCACCGCGGCCGCGCAAGCCGCAATCGCCGCCGTTCCGGCAACGAAGCCCTGCAAGAGTCCGGGAAGCCAGCGCGTGGCTTCGCCCCGGGTCGCGTACGCGAGTCCCGTGCCCGCGAGGAACGCGGCGATCATTGCGAGCGCCCGAAGCGTCGAGCCCGGCTCCGCAGCCTGCCCGTCGTGCGCCTGCTCTCTCGCGGCGCGTGCGCGGACATAGGCCCACGCGGAACCCAGGACCGCGATCGCGAGCGAAAGCACGGTCGCGATCCGCGCGGTCACCCACGCCGACTCGACAAGCGCATCCGCGAGCACGTTCTCGTTCATGCCGCCGCTCCGTTCCCGCTCCGCCCCCGCTCCGTCCACCCGCCTCTTCCAGCCGGGCCGCGCGAGATGGGTTGCCGGATGGATTGCCGCGCCCCCGCGCGTGTGATACAACCCCTCCGCGGGGGGGCCGCCCCCCGACCGCCTCGAAGCGCCCCAGCTTCCCACACGAGGTTCCGCTCTTGAAATTCCGACTGTTCCCGGCCGACGAAGACTTCTTCGCGCTCTTCAGGAAGCAAGGCGATGCGGTGCGCGAGGGATGCGAGCAGCTCCACGAGATGATGACCCGCTTCGACTCGCTCGAGGAGCGCGCGAAGCGTCTCAAGGACGTCGAGCACCAGGGCGACCTGATCACGCACGAGATCTTCGAGCGCCTGAACCGGACGTTCATCACGCCGCTCGAGCGCGAGGACATCCACGATCTTGCGAGCGGGCTCGACGACGTGCTCGACTCGGTGGAGGCGATCGGAAGCCGGCTCGTCCTGTTCCGCATCCCGGCCACGACCCCCGAGGCGCAGAAGCTCACCCGCATCCTGGTCGACTGCAGCGTGCAGATTGTCGCCGCGCTCGCGCACCTCAAGGACTTCAAGAACCTCATGGCGTTCACGATCGAGCTCAACCGCCTCGAGAACGAGGCCGACCACGTCTCGCGGGAGGTGGTCGCCGAGCTCTTCACCGGCCGGCACGAGGTGCTCGACGTCATGCGTTGGAAGGAGATCTACGGCCGGCTCGAGAGCGCCGCGGACCAGTGCGAGGACGTGGCAAACACGATCGAGTCGATCGTGATCAAAAGCCGCTGACCGGCCCGCCCGCATGCCCTTTCCCGCGGAAGTCCTGCTGATCATCGTCCTCGCGCTCACTTTCGATTTCATCAACGGCTTCCACGACGCCGCGAACTCGATCGCGACGGTCGTGAGCACGCGCGTGCTTTCGCCGCGCCTCGCCGTCATCTGGGCGGCGTTCTTCAATTTCGTCGCGTTCGCCGTGCTGGGGACCCACGTTGCGAAGACGATCGGCAAGGGAGTGATCGACCCCAACGTGGTCACGACGTCGATCCTGATCGCCGGAGTGACGGGCGCCATCGTCTGGAATCTCATCACTTGGTGGCTCGGGCTCCCAACGTCGTCCTCGCATGCATTGATCGGTGGATTCGTCGGAGCGGCGGTGGTCGCGGCCGGGCCATCGGCAGTCATCGTCCAGGGCCTGGTCAAGATTCTGATCTTCATCGTGCTCTCCCCGCTCATCGGCATGACGCTCGGCTGGACGTTCATGATCGCGGTGTACTGGATCTTCCAGCGCTGGACGCCGCGGCGCGTCGACAGGCTGTTTCGCCGTCTCCAGCTCCTCTCGGCCGCCGCGTTCAGCCTGGGGCACGGCGGAAACGACGCGCAGAAGACGATGGGGATCATCACGGTCGCCCTTTACGCCACCGGACATCTGACCGGCGAATTCGAGGTTCCACTCTGGGTCGTGCTCGTGAGCCACGCGGCGATCGGTCTCGGCACGATGGCGGGCGGCTGGCGGATCGTGAAGACGATGGGGATGAAGCTCACGAAACTCCAGCCCGTGGGCGGCTTCTGCGCGGAGACGGCGGGCGCGCTCACGCTCTTCGGGGTGACGCTGACCGGGGTTCCGGTTTCGACGACCCACACGATCACCGGAGCGATCGTCGGGGTGGGCTCGACGCGCCGGCTCTCGGCCGTGCGGTGGGGCGTGGTTGGCCGGATCGTCTGGGCCTGGGTGCTCACGATCCCGGCGTCCGCGCTCGTGGCCGCAGCCTGCTATGGTGCGCTACGCCTTCTGGGCCGCAGCTGAGGACGGAGGGACCACCCCATGGCCGAAGACGCTCGACCGAAATCCGGTTCACGCACGTGGCTCCTCGCGTTCGCGATCATCGTCCTCGTGTTCATGGTCGGCGGGCTCGTCCCGTATTTCACGATCTTCCGGCCCGAGATCGTTCGCCTCACGGCGGCGCGCGACCAGGCGCTCCGATCGACGCGAGCGCTCGTGGTGCGGCTCCTCGCCGCCGAAGCGCGCCACGCGATCGCACGCGGGGATGTCGCGGGCGCGGAGCGCGCCGTCTCCGATCTCGAGGGCCGGCTCGCCGAGCTCGAGAAGAATGTCCCGCATTCCGAACCGGGCGAGCGCACGGCGCTCCGGGAGATTCTCGATCGGGCGAAACTCGTGAGGGGCGAGCTCGCGCGCGATCCACAGGCGGCGCTTCGGGATCTCGAGATTGTCGAGTCGCGGCTGGATGCACTCTATCCGGCGTCCAGCGCGGCTCCGGCTTCGGCGCCCGGGGCCAGGTCCAACCCCTGATGCCGCAAAGGTTTTCGACCGGCGGCTCGCGGAGGCTTGCAGCCTTCCCGGAGCGGTGTTAGCGTTTCCACGCTTCATTCGAAGCCAGCGCGCCGGGTTCCCTTCCCCCGCCCCGCGTCCCCCAGCCGCAGCACGGGCAGACCGGCGTCGCGCGATTCTGATTGGACATCGCGGTTGAGCGGGAGTTCGCCCATGCGCCCTCGCACCACTTCTGCCCTCGTCGCTGTCGCCCTGTATGTGGGTGCAGTGCCGGCGCAAGCGGCGGTCATCGGCTTCAGCGCGACCATCAACGGCGCCCAGGAGGTTCCCGCGAATGCTTCACCCGCGTCGGGAACCGGGACGTTCTCGTTCGATGACGTCACCAAGGTTCTTTCGTGGAACGTCGTCTACAGCGGTCTCACGGGAACGGAAAACGCCGCGCACTTCCATGCCGCGCCCATCGGCGTTGCCGGGCCCGTCCGCATCGGACTTCCGCTCGGAAGCCCGAAGGTCGGTTCGGCGGTGCTGACTCCGTCGCTCGAAGCGGAGCTGCTGTCGGGGCTGTTCTACGTCAACGTGCACACGTCCCCGAATTTTTCGGGGGGTGAGATCCGCGGGCAGCTCGAGCGGTCGGTTCCCGCCGTGCCGGGGTCGTGGGGCAAACTCAAGGCGTTGTACAAGTAGGAATCGCGTAGCTGCATTTTCGTAGCTCGTGCGTCGGATCCTTCCCCCGCGTCCCCCAGCCGCAGGGCTTCCCGCGCACGATTCATTCAGGTCCGCATCACGTACCAACCGGGAGGTTCGATCATGCGCCTTCGTTCTCCTGTTGTCTTTCTCGCCCTCGCCCTGATCGTCGGTGCGGTTCCGGCGCAGGCGGCGATCATCAATTTCAGCGCCTCACTCAGCGGACTGCAGGAGGTTCCGGCGAATGCGTCGCCCGCCACCGGAACCGGGGCCATTTCGTTCGACGATGTCACGAAGATCCTTTCGTGGAACATCACGTTCAGCGGGCTGACAGCGCCCCAGACGGCGGCGCACTTCCACATCGCGCCGCCCGGAGTGAACGGGGGAGTCACCATTGGATTCCCCCTCGGGAGCCCCATCATCGGTTCGCAGGCTCTCACTCCGGCGCAGGAGACGGCGCTGCTCGCCGGCAACTTCTACGCCAACGTCCACACGACCGCTTTCCCGGGTGGTGAGATCCGTGGCCAGCTCGAGCGGGCCGTGCCGGTCGAAGCCAAGACGTGGGGTAAGTTGAAGGTCATCTACAAGTAGGCAGGTCGTGCCCGAAGAGCGAGAAGGGCCCGGTTCGTCCGGGCTCTTTTCGTTTCCGGAAGCCTCCAAAATTTTCCTTGCAGAAATCTCCGGCTTTGCCGATATTGGGGCTGTCTTCGGTTGTTGTAGATGTGCGCCGAGCCGATCTGCCGCCAGGAGACCCTGGCGGTTTTTTCGTTGGCGCGCGAATCCTGCAATCGAGGCGCCGGTCACAACGACCGGGCGTGGCCGTCTCGTTCAGACGGCATCATCAAAGGGCTCGTCCCTGAAACAAGGAGTACCGAAGTGGCTTCTGGCACCGTGAAGTGGTTCAACGAGGCGAAAGGTTTTGGGTTCATCTCTCAGGAGGGCGGCGAGGACGTGTTCGTTCACTTCTCGGCCATCCAGGGAAACGGCTTCAAGACCCTCGCAGAGGGTGAGCGTGTGAATTTCGATGTGGTCAAGGGTCCGAAGGGCCTGCAGGCCGCAAACGTCACGCGCGGCTAAACGACCTCGGGGTACCACCTCATGAGGATGGGGCGGCGCGCAAGCGCCGCCCTTTCGTTTTTTGCGGCGGACTTCCGGCACCGACCGATCCGCTAGAATCCCCGTGTGCCCTCCCTCCGAGTCTGGACGAGCGATCATTTCGAGGTGCCGCTCCCGCCCGGGAACCCGTTCCCGATGGCGAAGTATCGCGCGCTGCGCGAGCGACTGCTCGACGAGTCCGTGCTCGAACCGGCGACCTGCGCGCTCTCCGAGCCGGCGCCCGTCGAATGGCTCTACCGGGCGCACGATCCCGACTACGTCGACCGGGTGTGCCGCGGCGGGCTCACGGCGGCGGAGGAGCGGCGGCTCGGGCTCCCGTGGTCGCCGGCGCTCGTTGCGCGGGCGCGGGCCGCCACGTTCGGCACCGTGCGAGCCGCGTTCGCCGCACTCGAGGACGGCATGGCCGGAAACCTGGCCGGCGGAACCCACCACGCGTTCCGCGACCGGGGCGAAGGCTACTGCCTGTTCAACGACCATGCGGTCGCGATCGCGCTCCTGCGGGAGGCGGGGCACGTGCGCCGACCCCTCATCGTGGATCTCGACGTCCACCAGGGGAACGGCACGGCGTCGATCTTCGCGGACGACCCGGACGTGTTCACACTCTCGATGCACGCGCGCACGAACTACCCGCTGCACAAGGAGCGAAGCTCGCTCGATCTCGAGCTCGAGGATGGCACGGGCGATCGCGAGTATCTCGCGCTGCTCGCCGCGCGGTTGCCCGAGGCGCTCGACCGCCACGCTCCGGACATCGTCTTCTACCAGGCGGGCGTCGACGCGCACGAATCCGACCGGATCGGACGCCTCAAGCTCACGCACGAAGGCCTCGCCGCGCGCGATGCGTTCGTGTTCGCGGGCTGCGAAGAGCGCGGGCTCCCCGTCGTCGTCACACTCGGCGGCGGATACGCGCGCCCGATCGAGCCGACGGTCGAGGCGCACGCGAACGTTTTCCGCGAGGCGCGCCGTGCGCGCGCCCGCCGGGCCGATTGCAGCCTGGCGCCGTTCCCGCGGCGCCCTCGCGACTTGACAGCGAGCTCGAGCGACTCCTAGATTCGAAGCAGAGGAACATCCCACCGCACTGCGGAGCCGGCCCCACGTCCGCAGACCCACTCCGGGAGGATCCCATGGAAAACACGGGCGCGTACCATTTCGCCTTGTTCGTGCGTTTCCTGCACGTGCTGTCCGGCATCTTCTGGATCGGTCTCCTGTACTTCTTCAACGTGGTCAACGTTCCGTTCATGAAGGCTCTCGAGGCCGGGGCCAAAGGCAAGGTGGTGCCGCTTCTCATGCCGCGCGCGCTCGCGTGGTTCCGCTACGCCGCGCTCGCGACGTTCGTGTTCGGCGTCATTCTGTTGTTCTCTCCGGTCGTCTACGCGTCGCCCGCGCAGTGGGACTGGAAGATTCTGACCGGCGTTCTGCTCGCGCTCATCATGTTCTTCAACGTGTGGGCGCTCATCTGGCCGAACCAGAAGAAGGTTATCGCGATGACGATCGCGGCCGCCGCGAGCGGCACGGCGCCGCCGCCCGAGATGGCGAAGCACGCGCGGGTCGCGTACCTGGCGTCGCGGACGAACTTCTGGCTCTCGTTCCCGATGCTCTACTTCATGATCTGGGCCGCACACACGTAGCGGCCCGGCGAGGACCCGCCATGGAAAAGTACGTTCTCCCGGAGCTGCCCTACGACTACAGCGCCCTCGAGCCTCACATCTCCGGCCGCATCATGGAACTCCACCACGACAAACACCACGGAACGTACGTGAAGAACGCAAACCGCGCGGTCGAGCGGCTCGACGAAGCGCGCAGCAAGGAAGCGCTCGAGAACGTGGGATCGCTCGAGCGCTCGCTCGCGTTCAACCTCTCGGGCCACGTGTTGCACTCGCTCTTCTGGAAGAACCTGTCGCCGAAGGCCGGCGGGCCGCCGACGGGCGAGCTCGCCGAGCAGATCAGGAAGGACTTCGGGGGATTCGATCGCTTCCAGAAGCTCCTCAACGCCACGGCTTCGACCCTCATGGGATCCGGATGGGGCGCCCTCGTCTGGGAGCCCGTCGGAAAGCGCCTCCAGACCGTCCAGATCTACGACCACCAGTCGAACATCGCCCAGAGCGGAATCCCGATCATGGTGCTCGACGCGTGGGAGCACGCGTTCTACCTGCAGTACGAAAACCGCAAGACCGACTACTTCGAAGCCTCGTGGAAGTTGTGGAACTGGCAGGACATCGCGCGCCGCTTCGAGGCCGCCCGCGCGGCCGGCCCCGCGCTTCCGGCCGGTTCGCGCGGGAAGCCGGCGCGCCCGAAATCGGCT
>JBOHUC010000155.1:0-13333 GCA_050733935.1 Candidatus Eiseniibacteriota bacterium
GGGCGAAGGGCCCCGTGGGCGCGCCCGGTGCGGCCGGCGGCGGCGGGAGCACGGGATTCGGAACCACGACCGACTTCGCGCGGATGTCCGGGGGAAAGTAGTCGAGCACGCGCTCGCTCAGGACCGCGAGGCGCGCGGCGTGCGGATACGCAAGGCGCCGTAGCGCGGTCCACAGGCTGCCGATGTCGTCCTGGGACGGATCGATGTGCTCGGTTGCGACGACGGGCACGCCGGTGCCGGCCGCCCCTGCGATCGCAAGCACGTTCGTCACGTTCATGTACGAGAGAACGTGCGTTGCCGCGGACTCGCGAATGGCGCGCCGGATCGCGCGCACGCGCGCCACGTTCCGCCCCAGCGCACCAAGGCGCCCGAGGAACGGGCCAGGCGCGCCGTTCACTCCCATCGCGATCGGCTGGACGCGCAAATCGAGCTCGAAGAACGGTGCCGTGCCGGGATCCGTGAACGTCGCGACGCTCACGCGGTCGCCCCGCTCCGCCCAGGCATTCGCCAGGATCGTCGCCACGCGCTCTGCTCCGCCGGGACCGAGCGCGTTGATGACGACGAGAATCGAGCGCGGGGCGCTAGCCACGGCCGGCCGCCTCGGCGAGCGTGCGATCGAGCCGCACGACCGCTCCCTTGACGTCGAACGACGCTTGCTGGCGCTCGCGGGCGCGCGCGCCGAGCCGTCTCCGATCCTCGGGGGAGGCAGCGAGCCGGCCGAGCGCTTCGGCGAGCGCCTCGCCATCGCCCGCGGGGACGAGCACGCCGGCCGCGCCGTCTTCGAGGATCCAGGGAATCGCGCCGAGCCTCGAAGCGATCACCGGCAGTCCCGTCGCCATCGCTTCGAGAATCACGACCGGGAACGAATCCGCGAGGGTCGGGAGCACGAACACGTCCGCGCTCGCGTACTCCCGAAGGCGCTCTTCGCCGAGAGGACCGCGGAGCTCGACGGTGCCCGCGCGGACGAGCGGATGCGCCGCCGCCGCTTCGAACGCCTCGGGCGTCTCGCCCGCGCCGACGAGCGTGCCGACGATCCGGGGAGCGCTCGCGGCCGCGCTCGTGTGCGCGATCGCTTCGAGCAGGAGGTCCGTCCCCTTGGCCGGGCCCACGCGGCCGACGAAGAGGACACGCACGGAGCCGTCGTTCCCGGTCGAGGGCGTGGCAGCGCGCGGTGACGGCCGGAACACCTCCCCGTTCGTGAAGTTCGGGATCACGACCAGGCGTCCCCGCGGGACGAGCGGCTCGAAGAACGGCGCATAGGGATCGGCGAGCACGATGAACCGTGCCGCCCGGCGCGCGCCGAAACGGAAGAGCGCGCCGCGCCATCCGTCGGCCCGGGGACCGGGAAACTGGACGGCCTCGGGGTAGCCATGCCACTGGAGAACGACCGGAACGCGGAAGGCGCGGCAGACGAGGACGAGCGCGAGATCGCGCAGGAACCCGGTGTCGGCCGTCGACTGTACGAGTGCAACGCGCGGCCGGCGCACGAGCAGGACCCACGGGAGCCGCACGAGATGAACGAGCGTCCACACCACGTCCCACGGCGTGACCGTCGAAGGCTTCCCCTCCTGCTGCGGCTTCGAAAGATTGAACGGCTCGAGGCGCCAGCGCTCGGAGAGCGGTGAATCGAGGATCGCACGCACGAGGATGCCGACTCCGCCGGGCGGCGGCGGCAAAGCGCCGATCACGAGCGCGCGCGGAAGCTCCTTCCCGTCCGTCACGGCGCGGATCGCGTCCCGGCGCCGTTGAGCGCGGGAACTTCTTCCCGATCGATGAAGAGCCGGTGCCACATCTCGAGCACGAGCACCGACCAGAGGCGCTTCATGTCGCGCTCCGACCGTCCTTCGTTCGCGACCAGCCCGCGCACGGCGTCGCGGCGGAGCCAGCCCGCGCGCACGAGCCGGCTCTCGGGCAGGAGGACTGCGGACATCGGCGCAAGCCACGAGCGGTACGGTGCCTGAAACGCGTGCTTCGGACGCGAGCGCACGGGCTCGGGCAGGAGCGAGGCGAACGCATCGCGGAGGATGCGCTTCTCGCCGTGGAAGTTCACCTTCCAGCGCGAGGGAATGCGGCGCGAGAGCTCGAGCAGGCGGTAGTCGAGGAACGGCGTGCGGAGCTCGAGCGAGTTCGCCATCGACATGCGGTCGGCGCGGCCCAGGATGAAGTCCACGAGGCGGTTCTCGATCTCGAGCGCCATGAGCCGGTTCGCGATCTCCCGGCGCGACCAGCCCTGCCATTGCGAAACCTTGGTCACGCGGTATGCGCGCGCCGAGCACTCTTCAGCGTACGTCGGGTCGACGAGGAGGTGCTCGACCTCGGGCTCGCTCCAGACGCTGTTCCACTCGAACAGGGATTCCGCGGGATCGGGCTCGGCCGCCGCATGCCCGATCTTTCCGAGCGTCGAGAGGACTCCCGACGAGCGCCGGAGCGCCCTCCAGCCCTTCCACCACGACGGCGGGAGCACGGGACGCAGATGATCGAGCTCCGAGAGCAGGCGGTAGCG
The DNA here is from genome assembly GCA_050733935.1 of Candidatus Eiseniibacteriota bacterium. Classification (GTDB taxonomy): domain Bacteria; phylum Eisenbacteria; class RBG-16-71-46; order RBG-16-71-46; family DASYSL01; genus JBOHUC01. Next base: position 2,504 of record JBOHUC010000155.1, read on the forward strand.
CATGTAGCCGCCGAACAGCTCGTCCGCGCCCTCGCCCGAGAGCACGACCGTGACGTGACGGCGCGCCTCCTTGAACAGGAAGAACGACGGAACGAGGAGCGGCTCGGCGACCGGCACCTCGTTGTGCCAGATGAGGTGCGGCAGGATCGCAAGCGCCTCCTCGCGCCCGAACACGATCTCGGTGTGCTCGGTTCCGAAATGCCGCGCGGACTCCTGGGCGAGCGAGCGCTCGTCGAGCGTGCCTCCACCTTCGAACCCAACCGCGATCGTGCGCACCGGCCCGGTCGCCATCTTCGCCATGAGTCCCACGACGATCGCCGAATCGAGCCCGCCCGAGAGGAGCGCCCCGAGCGGCACGTCCGAGACGAGACGCATGCGGACCGCGTCCTCGACCAGCGTGCGGATTTCGGCCGCGCACGCCCCCCGATCGGTGAAGAAACGGGCGGGCTCCGCGGTCGGAAGCGACCAGTACGTCGAGACGACGGGCTCGCCGCCTTCCTCGAGCACGAGGAAGTGCCCGGGCTCGAGGGAGGAGATGCCTTTGAACATCGTGCGCGGCCCGGGGACGTACTGGACGCCGAGATAGCGCGCGAGCGCGATCGGATCGACCGCCCGCGGACATTCCGGATGCTCGAGGATCGCCTTGATCTCGGAGGCGAAGACGAAGTCGCGCCCGCACAGGGCGTAGTGGAGCGGCTTGACGCCGGCACGGTCGCGCGCGAGGACGAGACGACGACGCCTCGTATCGAGGATCGCGATTCCGAACATGCCGTTGAGGAACCGGAAGCAGTCGGTGCCGTGCTCCTCGTAGAGATGGGCGATGACTTCGGTGTCGCCGTGCGAACGGAACGTGTGCCGGGCCTCGAGATCCTTCCGGAGCTCCCGGAAGTTGTAGATCTCGCCGTTCAGGATGACCCAGACCGTGCCGTCTTCGTTCGCGATCGGCTGGTGGCCCGTGTCGAGGTCGATGATCGAGAGGCGGCGAAACCCGAGATGGAGGCTCCCGTCGGCCTTGAATCCGTCGTCGTCCGGCCCGCGATGGCGCTGGATCTCGGCCATGCGGCGGACGATCTTCTCCGCTTCAGCGCCGTCCCCCGCGAACCGCCCCCCGCACAGGCCGCACATGATCCCGCCCCCTCCCCTTTCGTCCCGCCGCGCGCCCGCCTAGCGGGCGGCGTCCCCGCGGGCGGAATCCGGCCCGACCGAGACGGGGAATCCGGTCGTCAGGGATTCGATGGTCGCGAGCGTGGCGCGCGAGACATTCAGGAGCTCGGACCAGGCAATCGGCGGCGCGCCTCCCGCGACGAGGGCCGCGACGAAACGGGCGATCTCTTCGGCGTGACCCTTCTCGACCGACAGCGCGCCTTTCGTGCGCTTCTTCGATCCGGACCAGAGGGTGAGCGACTGATAGTTGTCGAGCACCGCACTTCGCCCGCGGCCGAGCACTTCGACCCGCTCCTTGGGCATCGCGGGATCGCCGGCCGCGGCGTACAGGACCGAGCCGACGGAGCCGTCGGCGCACTCGGCGGTGACGCTCAGGTTGTCGTCGGCGCGCCAGTGTCCGCGGGGATCGCGCATGCCGCTTGCGACCACGCGTGCGATCGGAGATCCCGTGAGGAACACGACGTAGTCGAGGAAGTGGCAGACCTCGCCGAGGATCCGCCCGCCCCCCACGGTCGGATCCTGGTACCACGACTCGCGCCCGAGGAAGCCTGCGTTCACGCGATAGGAAACCAGGAGCGGCCCTTCGCCCGCGGGAAAGTGCGCGGCGAGATCGCGCGACAGGGCGGCGAACCGCCGGTTGAAACCGATCAGAAGGGGCGCCGGCCGCCCGGTCGAGGCCTCGACGTCGCGCACGGCCGCCGCGACGCGATCGAGCTCCTCGGCGTTCACGGCGAGGGGCTTCTCGACGAACACGGCCTTGCCCGCGCGGAGCGCACGTTCGGCGAATCCGGCGTGGAGTTGATGCCGCGTCACGACGAACACCGCGTCGGTCGCGGGATCGGCGATCACCTCCTGCGCCTCGGAGGCACAGAAGGAAAATCCGAACTTCTCGGCGGCGCCGCGCGCGGTGAGCCCGCTTGCGGTCACGACGCCCGTGAGCCGGACGTCGGAACGGCGCTTCAAGTGCGGGAGGAGCATCGACGTCGCGAAGTTTCCGGCGCCCACGAAGCCCACCCCTACGGCCTCGCCGGCGACCCGGGCACGGGCGGGAGCGACAGCGGCTCCAGCACCCGGGGACGCCAGGTTCACGCGACGCGCGCGGTCCGGCGTCTCGCCGTAGGAGAGCACGATGCCGAGATAGGGCTCGGTCGCGCGTCCCTGGATCAACGCGTACGCGCGTTCGGCATCCACGAACGGAACGCGATGGGAAATGAGAGGATCCACCTGCACGCGCCCGTCCTCGACGCGACGCAGGAACTCCTCCATGTTCCGCCGCTCGGTGAAGCGCACGTAGCCCGGCGGATAGTCGACGCCCTGCTCCTCGTACGACGGGTCGTAGCGACCCGGTCCGTAGGAGCGCGAGAGGACGAGCGAGAGCTCCTTCTCGTAGAACACGCGATGCGGCAGATCCATTTTCGTGATGCCGACCACGACGACGCGGCCGCGATCGCGCAGGAGCTCGCCCGCGAGGGCCACGGGACCGCTCGACGACGAGGCGGCGGTCACGATCGCGCAATCCGCACCCCGGCCCGCGCTCGCGTGGAGCACGGCCTCGCGCGCTTCGCTCCCCGAGCCGATCACCACGCGGTCGCATCCGAGATCCTTCGCGAGGGCCGCGCGCGCCGGGTCGAGCTCGATGCCGACGACCCGCGCTCCCGCTTCCTTGAGGAGCTGGACCGTCAGGAGGCCCACGAGACCGAGCCCGATCACGACCACGTCCTCGCCGAGGCGGATCTCCCCCTGACGCACGCCCTGGAGCGCGATCGCGCCGAGCGTCGTGAATGCGCCGCGCTCGAACGGCGTGTCCGCGCGCATCGGGACGACGAGATTCTTCGGGACGTACGCGATCTCGGCGTGCACCGCGTAGCCCGCTCCCGCGCACGCGACCGGGTCGCCGACCTGGAACTCGCCCGCGTCGCTTCCGACCTCGAGCACGACGCCCGCGCTCGAATAGCCGAGCGGCGTGGGCGTGTCGAGCTTGTTCATGACCTTTTCGTAGGTCTGAAGGAGTCCCTGCTGGCGCACGCTCTCGACCACCTTGCGCACCTGATCGGGACGCTCGAGCGCCTTTCCGAGCAGACTCTTCTTCGCCACGTCGACCTTCATCTTCTCCGTGCCGGCCGAGATGAGCGAGGCGCGCGTCGCAACCAGCACTCCCCCGGCGCGCAGCGCCGGAGCGGGCACGTCGGCGAGCCTGAGCTCGCCCGTCTTGTAGTTCTGCAGGATCTGCTTCACGCCACCTCGCCTTTGCCCCCGAGCAGGGCTGACTGGACGTCCTCGGGAATGAGCTGCTCGATCACTTTGAACTTGCCGCGTCCCGTGAGCGGCAGATCCGGAACCACGTCGACCGAAAACCGAACGCTCCCCGCCGCGCGCCGGCCGTACTCGGCGGCGATCGCCGCGCGATCGGACTCGCCGAAGCCGTCGCGCGGCACGACCAGCACGTGCGCTTCGCCCGCCCGCTCCTGGCGGATCCGAAACCGGAGCACGCGATCGAATACTTCGCTGTGCGTATTGATCGCGGTGAACGAGAACGTCTCGCCGCGCTCGCCGAACAGGCGCTCCGCGCTGAAGCGGCCCTCGATCGCCGTGAGCCTCGGATACGCGCGCCCGCACGGGCACGACCCCTCGGCGAGCGTGCCGCGATCATCGGTCGCGTAGCGGAGGAACGGCATGACCGAGTTCAGGAAGCCCGTGCCGACGATCGTGCCCGTGCCTCCCGGCGGAACGGGCTCGCCGCGCTCGTCCACGACTTCGAGCACGCCGTACTCCGGAAACAGGTGGTAGTCGTTCGAGCGCTCGCACCCACCGCCCAGGAGACACTTCTCGCTGTGGCCGTACCAGGCGAACACGGGGCATCCGAACGTGCGCTCGAGGAACGCGCGCTGAGCCGGATAGAGGTTCTCGGACCCGAGGAGGAGCGCGCGGAAGCGCGGGCGACGCCCCTCCGGCACGCCGAGCAGGAGTCGTCCCAGAGCTTCGGCCGACGACGGATAGGCGTGCAGGAACTCGGGCCGGTGGCGCTCGAGGAGTACCAGGTAGCGCGGAAGCGTGTCGCTCGAAAGCGCAAACGTCGAGAGCACGAGCTCATCGAGGAGCGGATGCCACTCGTGCAGGCGTCCGCCCGAAAGGGCCGCGCCGCGAAGGACGGCGCGCTTCGAGCCCGGCTGGTAACCGACGCGCCCCCACTGAAAGGTCATGAACGCCCACTCCTTCGCCGAGCGTCCGCGGTCGATCCAGAGCCGGAGTGGAGTCCCGGTCGTTCCCCCCGTCGAAACGCGCTCGCGTGACCGCGCCGGAACGCCGTCGGCCAGGAGCTCCTCCTCGTGCCGGTAAAGAAGCTCGCGATCGAGAAGCGGCAGGAGCTTCAGGTCGGCGACGCCGCGGATGTGCTCGGGCCGAATGCCGCGCTCGTCGAACACCCTTCGGTAGTACGGAACGCGCTCGTACGCGTAGCGCACGAGCTCGCGCACGCGCGCATCCTGCGCGGCCACGAGGACGGAGGCCGGCTCGCGCTCCGAGCGCGCGAGGAAGGCGCGCGTCGCGCGAAACGTGCGGCCGTAGAGGAAGGGCCGCGGCAGGAACGCCCCGAACGTCTCGAGCGTCTCGCGCACGCCGGGCGGAAGCGCCTCGAGCGCGCGCCGGGCCTCGGTCGCTACGCCCATCGTGGAGCCTCCGTCGCCTTGGCGGGTGCCGTCCGACGCGCGCCGCTTCCGGGCGTGAGGATCCGGCGGTAGACCGCGTCCAGCCGGTCGGCGAACACGGGCAGGTCGAACGCCTGGACGCGCAGGCGGGCCGAGCCTCCGAGCGCGCGCGCGAGGTCGGGCGAGCGCAGGATCTGGACCATCGCGGCAGCGAGGGCGTCGCGATCGCCGGTCGGGACCACGATCGCCTCCTGTCCGTCCGTGACCGCATCGAGCACACCGCCGACCGGAGTGACGATCGACGGAAGGCCCGACGCCATCGCCTCGAGCAGACTGATCGGCACGCCTTCGAAGTACGACGGCAGCACGAACACGCTCGCGCGCGCCAGGAGACGGCGCTTCCCTTCGAACGAAACCCATCCCGGCGTCTCGACCAGATCGGCGACGCCCGATCGCTCGGCCGCCGCGCGCACCGCCGCGCGTTCGCCTTCGCCGGCGAGCACGAGCTGCGCGCCCGGCACCTCGCGCGCGACCGTGGCCCAGGCGGCCACGAGATCGAACACGCCCTTCCGCTCGATCACGTCCCCGAGAAAGAGGGCGAGCGGCGGACCGGGCGGCGGATCGCCTTCCTGGTACGCGCGGAAGCGCTCGCGCGCGAGGTCCTCGAAGCGACGGACTTCGATCGGATTCGGCAGCGCCTCGATCCGGGCGCGCGGGAAGAGCTCGCGCAGCCTTCGCGCCCAGCTCTCGGAGAGCGAGAGCACGATCGGGCTCCCTTCGAGAAGCCCGGTCGCCATCATGCGAAACGCCGGGGGAGAGTGCTCGATGAACCGGTCGAATCCGCCGCCGTGCACGTGCACGAGGTATGGAATTCCGCGCAGCCGGCAGAGCGCGCCGACGATCGCCTTGCGCGCGAACGATCCGCGCGATGCCACCTTGATGTGAACGAGATTCGGCGGCCGGACGGTGAGCCCCGCCGCGATGGCGGTCGTGCCCGCGACCGCGACGAGCGCGCGCGTCAGGATCGATCCCACGCGATGCGTGGGGAACACCTCGAGCCGATAGTGGCGCGAGAGCGGGGAACGGAGCATCTGCCGCGCGACCGACGCCACGCCCCCGCGCGAGCCGGGGTGAGGCGAGACGACCCACACGCGCGGAGCGGGAGCCGCGGCTTCGGCCAGGACCGTCTCGAGCCGGCGCACGATGGTGTCCCAGCTCCGCTCGAGCGCGCGCTCGCGGGCCACGAACCCGGCGCGCCTTCGCTCCGCCGGATCGCCGAGGGTCACGAGTCCGCGCGCGAGCTCGGCGGCATCGCCGGGCGCGACGAGCGGGCCCGCTCCGAGCACGAGCTCGGCGACTCCCGGAAGCGCAGTCGCCACGGTCGGAAGCCCGTGCGCCATCGCTTCGAGAAGCGCGTTCGGGAGACCTTCCCCCTGCGTCGAGGGAAGAATGATCGCGCGCGCCCGCTCGTAATACGAGGGGAGCCGGTCGCGGCTCTGGAATCCTTCGAACCGCGCGGCGACGCCGAGGGCACGCGCCTTCCCCTCGAGGCTCCGGCGCTCGGGACCGTCGCCGACGATCCAGAGGGGCGCTTCCGCCGCAGTTCCGCGCACGCGCGCAAGCGCCTCGAGCAGAACGTCGACACCCTTGTGGGCGATCAGGCGACCCACGTAAAGCCAGTCGTCTCCGGGCGGGAGGAGTTTCTCCGGAACGTCGACGCCGTTTCCCAGCACGTCGAGACGCGGCAGGAGCGCGTCGGCCGCGATCGCGTCGCGCGCGCCGAGGGCCGCAAGGAGCCGCACGCGATGCTCCTCGGTCTGGACGAGCACGCGCCGCGCCCGCTTCCACGCGGTCAGCGACGGGGCGAACAGATGGGGAAAGCGATCGAACCGGTATTCGTTCTCGCCGCGCACCCACACGACGGTCGGAAGGCCGAGCACGCGATCGGCCGCCGCGCCCACCCAGCCGCTCGCGAACGTCTGGAAACACAGGACGACGTCCGGTCGGGGTTTGAGGCCCCGGAGCGCGGCGAGAGTCGCGACCAGGTCGATGGCGGTGCGCGGCGGCCCAGCAAGAGCGATCGGAACGCGCACGATCGAGAAGCCGTCGCGCTCCTCGCGTGCGGCGCGGCCCGGCCAGCGGCGGGTCACGACCGTGATCCGGTGTCCGCGACGGGCGAGGTGCGCGGCGAGCCGGTCGGCCTGACGCTCCGCGCCGCCGATGTCGTGCGGCGGGAATCGTCCGATGAGAAACGCGACGTGCATGGGACCGGGCCGCTCTAGTAGACGCCCGCGGGCTCGGGCTCGTCGGCCCGCTCGGCGCCCGCGCGCGGCGGGCGAGGGGGTCCGAGCTCGATCGCACCGCGCCAGCCGCTCGGCGGGACGAATTCGAACGAGCGGCCGGGCACGGCCGGATCGAGGTCCTGCCAGTCCGGATCGTCGCTCGTCCACACGAGCTCGCTCACGGGGGAAGGCGCGAGCGGCAGCTCGAAGCGGTCGAACGCCCGTGCAACACTCGGCGTCTTCCGGTAGTCGAAGCCCATGAGCCGCGCAAGGAACACGTCGACCGCCGCACTCGAGGACCCCGCCACGAGTGCTCCGAGACGGCGCTCCGTGCACGAGAGCGGGCCCTGCCCCTCTCCCGCGACGATCCCGTCCACGATCGAGAGGACGCGCCGCTGCGCGGTCTGGTGCAGGACCCCTTCGCGATCGGCATACAGGAGTGCCCGGTTGAGATCGAGAATCGTGCGCCACAGCGTGTCGTTCCCGTACCACGAGCCTTCACGGTACGTGGTCTTCGAGGTCGCGCGGCCGAGCGCGCTCATGCCCCGGCGCGCAAGCTTGAGAATCCTGCGCTGCCACAGGACGGCGTTCGTGTCCTCCCACTCCGTGAACTGTGTGTGGAGCGCGTTGAACACGTTCCGCTCGAGGTACTCGTCGCCCCCCTCCGCGACCGACCCGCGGCGGTGATGCGGCAGCCAGTCCTTCTGCCCGTTGATCCCGACCAGGTTCTTGAGCGCGCCCGTGAGGGCGGCCTTGTGATGCGACTTCCACTTCGGAAGATTGATCACGAGATCGGCCGAGAGCACGGTCTGCGGAATCAGGTACTCGTGGTGGCGGACGCCGTGGTGGGTGGACATGACGCTGGGGTCGTAGTTCGTCACCCGGTACTTCGCATGGTCGCGGTCGATCGCCGCGTGCAGCGAGCGCTCGTGGAACGCGACCGCGCGATAGCCCGTGGGATCGCCGCCGAGCGTGTCCTTCCCCACGATCCAGTTCGTCTCGTCGATGATCGCCCGCTCCCGCCGAAAGTCCACGATCTCGAACGCGGGCCCGCCCGCCGCGGCATAGAACGCGGACAGCGCCGGCAGACCCGCGATCTCCGAGATGCGCGGAAAGTCGCCACGCTGGAGCGGGGCATCGCCGATCGAGATCCGTCCCGCGAATCGGCCGTCGGCGCGCAGCGCGATCGTCGCGTAGTCGAGTGCTGCGCGCAGGATCGAGCCGTGCGTGAGCAGGACGTCCGTCCCGCCTCCCCGGCCGTGGAAGTGCTGCACGAAGTTGGGCTTCAGGAGCACGTTCTGTCCGGGCCGGACGAGCTCGCCGAGCGGATTCCAGGTCGGGAGACCGAAGCGCTCGCGATCGAGCCCGAGCGCGAAGAGAGCACCGCGAAACAGCGCGTAGACCGGATTCGGCGTGGCCGCGATCCCGCCCGCGACGTTCGCGAACGGGTACTCGGGGTAGACCTCTCCGGGTGAGAACGGGGACTCGGGGTAGGTGAGCGCGTTCGGATCGCGGCAGAACACCACCGTCCGCGGGTCGATCATGGCGCCCATTCTACGGGAACGTTCGAGACCGTGAAACGTCTCTTCCCGCTCTCCGCGATCGGAAGGTCGTCGACGTAGCGCACTTCGATCAGGAATCCCGGATCGATCTCGCGGATTCCGTCCTGCACCGACTCGAGCTCGCCTTCGGCGAACGACGGAGCGCGCACGATCTCGATCAGGATGCGCTCGCGCGTCTCCTGCGTGACCCGGAAAAGCGCGACACCGGCCTTGCCGTAGAACAGGTGCGTGAAGTACTCGCCGTGGATGCGCCGGCCCGAGGGGGACGTGAACACGTCGCTCGTGCGGCCGGCTGTGATCTCGATCCGCTCGTAGGCCCGCCCGCACGTGCACGGCGGCCCGGTGACCTTCCGCCCGACGTCGCCGACCCGGTAGCGGATCAAGGGCTCGGCCAGGTTGTCGAGCACCGTGACCACGATCTCCCCTTCCTCTCCGTCCGGCACCGGGCGTCCGGCCCTCACGATCTCGAGCGCGATCCGCTCCATCGAGACGTGGAGGCCCGCGTGCGCTTCGCATTCGTGCGCCGCATTCCCCATCTCGCGCGACCCGTAGCGGTCGAACACGCGCGCGCCGAACACGCGCTCGATGCGCTCGCGCATCTCCGGGGTGAGCCGCTCGGCCGAGGACTGGATCGCGCGCGGCCGCCAGGCCGACGGCGCGCCCGAGGCTTCGACGACGCGTGCGAAGTGGTCGAGCGAGGAGGCATATCCGATGAGGATCGGAACGCGCGCCCGCCGGCACTCCTGCGCAAAGTCGCGGTAGTCCTCGTCGCGCGCCTTGAACGAGTTCAGGTAGTGCACGCCCGCGAGCACGTCCTTGAGCCGTCCCGTCGCCCCGTCGTGATCGTGACTGTCGCGATCGCTGCCCCAGACGAACGCGCGCGCCGCCCACCACGGCACGCCCGTCCACGTGATGTGACGCAGCTGGTCGGCGAGCATGCGCCGGTGATACTCGCGGTCCTGGTAGAAGACGACCGGCGTTCCGGTCGAGCCGCCGCTCGCGTTCTTGATCCACTCGGGATCCGGGCGGCCCGCCATGAGGAGCGCGTCACTGCGCGCGCGCAGATCCTCCTTCTCGAGGAGCGGAAGGCGCGACAGGTCCGCGATCGAGCGCACCTTGAACGGATCGAATCCCTGCGCCGGGAAGCGCGCGCGCCAGAACGGCACGGTCGCGGCCGCGTGCGCGATCAACCGGCGCAGCTTCTCCGACTGGATCCCCTCGATCGCCGCGCGCGACTTCCGCTCGGTCGCGAGCGCGTCGGCGAGCGGGGCGGCAAGACCGGCCTTCCGGAGCCGGGCCTCGTTCGCGGCGCGATGGAGGGCTGAGATCGGACTCATCGCGCACCTCCGCCTTCGCCCGCACTCGCGGGTGCGGGATCGGCCGCTCCCTTGGGCTGCGCCCCGGCCGCCGTCGTCCCGCTCGTGGCCGCGGGCCGCACGTCCACCGTGCCCGAGACCGGCCCGCTGAAGAGATCGTCGTCGCGGAGATAGTCGCGCAGCCGGAAATTCGGGTAGTGCGGCATGCGCAGCATCTTGATGCGCAGCGTGTAACGGCCCGGCGCCGCATTGGCGGGCAGCACGAAGCGATGCCGATCCTCGACGATCTCTCCCGGCCGCCACAGGTCCGGGCCGAGAACGCCGCCGAGCGGGATGTGGCCGTCGCGCAGTCGATAGCGCACGCCCGAGATCCGTTCGCGGAGCTTCCGGTGAATCTTGTCGTACGCCTCCGACTCGAGGCCGTCGCTCGGGACGTCGGTGTCGAGCCGCACGTAGACCATGTAGCTCCCGGGCGGAACCGGGCGCACCACGCTCCAGTACGTGACGAAGCGGAGCGTATCGCCGGGCCCCGCGCTCCTCGGCTCCACCGTCGTGCCGTGCTGCAGGAAATCGCCGTCCTGAAGCGGCGCCTCGAGGAGCCCGGGGTCGTGCGCGAGCACGTGCGGCCGGGGCGGGTCGAGTGTCCCCGGAAGCGGCCCGCTCCGCGCCAGCGCGGTGAGCTCGTACACCGCCGCCCCCGGCGCCTGCCAGACGCGCGTGAACCATTCGGGATGCCCGTCGAACTTCCGGCGCGTCGCCTCGTAGAGCGCCGGCGTCACCGACCAGTAGTCGGACTGGATGGAGATATCGAAGCGCTGGTTCAGCACGACGGCATCGACCCGGTACTCGCGCAGGATCGCGA
>JBOHUC010000156.1:0-17539 GCA_050733935.1 Candidatus Eiseniibacteriota bacterium
GCGCTGTCGCTCGCCGTCGTCGCTCTCGTTGCCGGCCGCTTCGCGCACGTGCATCCCGGCGGGCTCGCTGGCCTCCTCGCGTTCGCGCCGGCGTGCCCGTTTCACGTCTGGACGGGATGGCCGTGCCCGACCTGCGGCTCGACACGGGCCGCGCTCGCGCTTCTGTCCGGCGATCCATGGACGGCCTTTTCGATCAATCCTCTCGCCACGCTCGCTCTCGTGGGCGGCAGCGCGGTCGTCTTGTTCGCACCCGCCTGGGTGCTCGCGGGCGGGCCGGTTCCCGTGGCCCCCGATCCCCGCGCGGCGCGATGGCTGCGCGGGGCCATCGTCTTCGGCGTGGGCCTCAACTGGATCTATCTGATCGTGCAACGAATCTGACGCCGCGTGCCTTGTTCGGCCCCGGTGGCTGGGATATCGTGCCCGTCGCCATGGCCGAGTCGAAATCGAAGCGCCTCATCGATCTCCTCACGCTGCTCCTGAGCTCACGCTATCCCGTGTCGAAGAACGCGATCCGCCGCCTCGCGGGTTATCCACGCGGGGAGGAGGCGTTCCATCGCCAGTTCGAGCGCGACAAGCAGGCGCTGCGCGAGCTCGGGTTTCCCCTGCGTGAGGTTGCGGACGAGGACGAAGGCGGTTACGCGCTCGAGCGCGCGCGTCTTCGGCTTCCCGAAGTTCACCTCACGGCCGAGGAAACGGTGGCACTCGCGCTCGCACGCCGGCTCGGCGGTTTCCACGCGCTCGTCGGAAGCTCGGTGCGCGATGCGCTCGGAAAGATCGGCATCCTGGCCGCGGATGCCCAGTCCCTGCCGGGCGTCGCGTACGCGGCGCCGCCGTCGCGCTCGAAGAGCGAGGAGGAACGTCTGCGTTCGCTCGAATCGGCGGTCGCGCGCGGGCATCGCTTGAAGCTCCGCTACCGCAAGCTCGGCGAAGCAAAGGGCCTCGATCGCGACGTCGATCCGTACGGGCTCTACGTGTTCGGCGGCGGCTGGTACCTGGTCGCGTTCGATCATCTGAGGCGCGGCATGCGCACCTTTCGCACGAGCCGGATCGAGAAGCTCTCGCGCGCAACGCGCAGTGCCGGGCCGGATTTCGACGTGCCGCGCGAGTTCAAGATCGAGGACTACGTGGAGCGGATGCGGATGACCGGATGGCGCACGATCGTCGAGGATGCGGTCGTCCGCTTCGCTCCGTCGGAGAGCTGGCGGGTGAGCCGCCTGGGTGGACCGCGCCAGCGCGTCAAGCGGCTGCCCGGCGGCGCGCTCGAAGTCCGGTTCCGGCGCGCGAACCCCGACGCGATCGTGACCTGGGTCGCGGGTCTCGGCCGCGGGGTCGAGATCGTGGAGCCGCTGGCGCTTCGCGAAGAGGCGCGTCGGTTCGCCGAGCGCGTCGCGAAAGCGCACACGGGCGCGCCGCACCCCGAACGGCGGACGTGATGGCGCGCGCCCTCGAGCACATTCCACGGCTTCTCCACCTCGTCCGGATCCTCGCGCGCGCGAAGGAGCTTCCGATCGCGCGCCTGTGCGAGGAGCTCGAGGTGACCGAGGCCGAGCTGCGTGCGGACATCGAGCTTCTCTCGCTGTGCGGTCTCCCGCCTTACGGCCCCGATAATCTGATCGAGATCGACATCGTCGGGGATCGCGTGCGGCTTTCGAACCGGCTCCTTGCACCGCCGCCGCTCCAGCTGAGCGACGAAGAGGCGGCCGGGCTCCGGGTCGCGCTCCGCATCGCCGAAGCCCAGGGATGGCCGGAGCGGAAGGCGCTCTCGAGCGCGATCGCGAAGCTCGAGGACGCGCTCCTGCCCGAGCGTCGCGAGGGCGCGCGGCGTCTCGCGCGCCGGCTCGCCGTCGAGCCGCGCGACCGCTCGGAGGAGCGCTTTCTCGATCCCGTGCGGCGCGCGATCGCGGATCGCGTCACGCTCGACGTCGAGTACTACAGCGACGGGCGCGAGGCCATGACCACGCGGCGCGTCGATCCGTATCGCCTGGTCGCGCTGCCGCGCGCGCGCTACGTGATCGCCTGGTGCCACATGCGCAAGGCCGTGCTCGTGTTCCGCCTCGATCGATTCCTCAAGATGAAGCGGACGAACGAACGTTTTACGATGCCCGACAATCTCGCGGTCGAGGACTATGTCGGCGAGAGGCCCCGCGACGCCGCGACGATGGTCGCGATCACGGTGCGCTTCGCGCCCGAAGTGGGCCGGGTCGCGCTCGAGACCTATCCCGAAGCGAAGGCGACCCCGGACGGTGGGGCGCTGTGGAAGACGCGCGCGTGGCCGACGCTCGCGTTTTGCCGGCAGATGCTCGCGTGGGGTGGAACGGCGGAGGTGATCGAGCCGGCCTCGCTCAGGGAACAGGTGCGCGAGTACGCGGACGGGATTGCGCGCCGCTACTCCGACTGAAGCCTACGGCGCGTGATAGGGCGCCCGGCGTGCGGCCTTTCGCCAGGCGGTGTGCTTCTCGAGGAGCTCCCGCGTCACCGGCCCCGGCCGTCCGTTCCCCACGACCTGTCCGTCGACGCCGACGAGCGGAACGATTCCCGATACGGCATTCGTGAGGAACGCTTCGTCCGCGCGCAGGAGGTCGCTCGCGTGGATCGGCTCCTCCGTGCAGCGGTCCGGCCCGAGCCAGGCGCGCACGCGCGCGCGTCCGATCCCCGAGAGGATCGGAAGCGTCGCCGGCGGCGTCACGGCCCGCCCGCCGCGCACCGCGAACACGTTCGATCCGGTGGCCTCGAGGACGCGCCCGCGCTCGTCGGTGAGGATCGCCTCGCGATCGCCCATTGCGTGCGCCCGCGCGGCCGCGACCACGTATGCGAGTCCCGACGTGGTCTTGAAGCGCGCGAGGTCCCCGGGCAGGAGTCCCTGGACCGTGCGCGCGCGCACCCCTTCGCGGACGCGATCCTCCTCTGCCGGATCGGCCGCGAACGCGGCGACCAGAAGCGACGGCGGTCCGTCGTCCGGGCGTGGAGCGTAGCCGCGGCCGCGACCCACTCCGCGGAGCCACGTGGCACGAATCACGGCGGCCGGCGCTCCGGCTGCGGGCACGCCCGCGAGGCACTCGGCAAGGCCGCGCTCCCAGAGCGCGGGAGCGAGGCCCGGAAACGCGAGCTCGCGCGCGGACCACGAGAGGCGATCGAGATGGCGTCCGGGATCGAGCGGAACGCCGTCCTGGACGGGCAGAGTTTCGAAGAGTCCGTCCCCGTACAGCAGGCCGCGCTCGTTGGCCGGGAAGAGCGGCTCGCCCGGATCGCACACGCGCCCGTCGAGCCAGACCGAGAGGAGGAGCTCGCGAACGGGACTCATCCCGCGCGCGCCGAGACGGCCGCGTGCATCGCGCGGGCCTTGCTCCAGGTTTCCGCCGCTTCTTCGTCGAGCTTCGAGTCGATGACGATGCCGCCGCCCGCCTGATACGACGCGCGTCCCTGGCTCACGAGAATCGTCCGGATCGCGACGTTGAGCCCGAAATTGCCGTCGAAACCCATCCATCCGAGCCCGCCCGTGTACTGCGCGCGCCGTGTCGGTTCGAGCTCCTCGAGCACTTCGATCGCTCGGCGCTTCGGGGCCCCCGTGATCGATCCCGCAGGAAATGCGGCGGCGATCGCCTCCCACGACCCGACGCCCGCGCGCAGCGTGCCGGTGATCGTCGACGTCAAATGATGCACGGTCAGAAACACCTCGTGTCCCGCGAGCGTCTCCGCCCGCACGGTGCCGTAGTCGCAGACGCGGCCCAGGTCATTTCGGTGGACGTCGACGATCATGACGTGCTCGGCGCGATCCTTGGGGCTGGCGGCGAGCTCGGCCATGAGCCGCGCGTCCTCGGCCGCGTCGCCGCCGCGCGGTCGCGTCCCCTTGATCGGCCGCGTGACGAGCCTCTGTCCGTCGCGCGCGAGGAAGAGCTCGGGCGACGCGGAGACCACCGCCCGGTCCGGCGCCGTGAACAGCGCGCCGTACGGCGCGCGCGCCCGCTCGCGGAGACGCGCGTAGAGAAGCGAGGCCGGGTCCGTGGACGGCGCGTCGAAACGGCGCGTGAGGTTCGCCTGATAGAGATCGCCCGCGCGCAGGTATTCCTGCACGCGCTCGAACGCGGCGCCGTATTCCGCGTCGGTCATGTTCGAGTGGAGCTCGGCGGGCGAGGGCGCCGACGCTCCGCCTTCGCTCGACGGCGCGCGCCGCGCGGCCGAGAGATTGGCGGCCATGCGATCGAGCGCTTCCTCGGGGGCGCCGAACGCCGGATGCCGGGACGCCACGGCGAACGCGCGGGCGCTCGGATGATGGAACGCAAGGAGCGCCCCGGTGATCCGGAGGTCGAACCACGGCCAGTCGAGGTCGTCGGTCGCGCGCGACTTCCAGGGGGCGAAGTCGTCGAGCGCGCGCGCGGCGTCGTAGGACAGCGCGATCATCCAACCGCCGCGAAACGGCGGCCGCGGGGTTCCGGCCGGAAGCGGAGCGCGCGGCCCGGTCGCGCTCGTGCCCGCACCGACGCTCGCGCCCGCGCGTGCGAACTTCTCCCACTCCGCCGAGAGCGTCTGCCACGGACGCTGCGGCTCGGCCGCGAGCGAAGCGACGAACGCGAACGGATCGGACCCCGCCCGGGCATCCGCTTTCTCTCCGCCCGAAAACGACCAGATCCCGCGCCGATGCTCGAGCGCGCGCGCGGGATTCCACGCGAGGAACGTCCAGATGCCCCACGGGGATTCGGGGAGCCCCGATTCGAGCAACGAGATGTGCGTCGCTCCGATGGCCTCGAGACCGCGTGCGAGACGCGCCGGATCGGACCATTCGATCTCGCGCAGGAACGCGTCCTCGAGCGCGAGATTGCCGCCGGGGGAGAGGGTGGAGCGCGGACCTTCGAACATGGGCTCACGATAGCCGCGGCCCGTCCGATGGACAAGCGATCAACCCTGTGGCACGCTGAGACTTCGTGAGCACGACGACGACATACGCGGGCGCGACTCTGATCACGATGGACGCGCAACGCTCGATCGTGGAGGGCGACCTTCGCATCGAGGGAGGGCGCATTACCGGGGTCGGGGGCCCGTTCCGCGACCGTCCGGCCACCGGCGGAGTGCGCGTCGACTGCCGCGGGACGTACATCGTGCCGGGGTTCATTCAGACGCACGTGCACCTGTGCCAGGCGCTCTTCCGCGGCCTCGCCGAGGAGACCGATCTCCTCGACTGGCTCAAGGACAAGATCTGGCCGCTCGAAGCCGCACACGACGCGGAGTCGCTCGGCTACTCGGCGCGCATCGCCCTCATCGAGGCGATCCGGAACGGCACGACCACGATGCTCGACATGGGCACGGTCCGGCACACGGACGCGATCGCCGAGGCGGCGTCGGAGAGCGGCATCCGCGTGAGTCTCGGGAAGGCGCTCATGGACACGGGCGAAGGCGTGCCCGAGCACCTGCGTGAGCCGACGCTCGCGGCCCTGACCGAAGCCGAAGCGCTCATCCGCCGCTGGCACGGCACGTCGGAGGGACGCATCTCCGCGAACCTCTCGCCGCGCTTCATCCTCTCGTGCACGCGGGATCTCTGGCTCGGCGTCCGCCGGCTGTCCGAGCAGTACGACCTTCCGGTCCACACGCACATCAACGAGAGCCCGGGCGAGATCTCGGCGATCGAGCGTGTCGTGGGGACGAGTGCGGTCTCGTACTTCGACGCGCTCGGGATCCTGAACGAGCGCTTCGTGGGTGCACACGGCGTGTGGCTCACGGATCTCGAGCGCAGGCTCCTGGCCGAGCGGGGGGCGCGCGTCACGCATTGCCCGACTTCGAACTTCAAGCTCGCCTCGGGCGCGTGCGACGTGCGCGCGCTGCGCGACGCGGGCGTCGTGGTCGGTCTCGGCGCCGACGGCGCGCCGTGCAACAATCGCATCGATCCGTTCGCCGAAATGAAGCTTGCGGGGCTCGTGAGCCGGTACTTGAGGCACAGCCACGCGCTCTCCGCCGAGGAGGTCGTGGCGCTGGCCACGATCGAAGGGGCGCGCACGCTTCGTCTCGACGACACGATCGGAAGCCTCGAAGTGGGCAAGGCAGCCGACTTCGTGGTCGTCGAAGCGAGCGGAGCCGCGGAATCGCCGATGTCGGGCACCGATCCGTACACCGCGCTCGTGTACCAGACGACGCATGCCGCCGTGCGCACCGTCGTGTGCAACGGCCAGGTCGTCTGCGACGAGGGACGTGTCCGCGCGTGGGACGAAGAGTCGATCGTCGAGGGCGCGGAGGCCGCGCGCCGCGAAGTCGTCGAACGGGCCGGGCTCACCTCGCTTCTCGCACCGGCCATGATCCGCGCGTTCCGGTGACACGATGATCCTCGGGCCGGCGACGATCCTCGGCGGAGGGGCCGAGTCGCAGGTCCTTCCCAACAGCGCGCTCCGCATCGTCGGCGCGCACGTCGCGGCACTCGGCCCGCACGCCGACGTCGTCTCGGCGTTTCCCGAGGAACCGGTGTGGGACGCGGCGCACCGCGTCATTGTCCCGGGGCTCGTGAACGCGTTCGTGCTGCCCCATGCCGTGCTCGGCGAGGGGCTTCTGGGCTATGCGGACGTGGGCGCGCCCGCGCGGCCGTTCGAGGACGGGCTCGATGCGGACGGCCTCCAAGTCTGCACGCTCGCGGCCCTGCTCGCAGGGCTCCGGCACGGGGTCACGACGACCTTCCTCGCGGCGGCACCGTACGGCGTCGAGTCGGGCGGGCTCGCCGCGATCGCGCGCGCCGCCGAGGAAGTGCCCGTACGCGTCTGCATCGCGGGACTCGTCACGGACCGGCATGGCGCCGCGCGGACGAAGGCGTTGATCGAAGAGAACGCCGGGCTCGTCGAGCAGGCGAAGAAGGGATGGGGAGATCGCCTGCGCGCCGTGTTCGGCCTCGGTCCGCTCGCCGAGGTGTCGCAGACGACGCTCGAGGCGGTTGCCGCGAAGGCGGACGCGATGGGAGCGGGCGTGCTCGTTCGGACGTCCGGGGACGAACACGATGCACGGTCCGCGCGCGAGCGCGAGGGCACGACGCCGATCGGCCGGCTCGTGCGCGCCGGACTCTTGAACGAACGAACGATCGTCACGCAGGCGCGCGCGCTTCCCGAGCCGGACTGGGAGCTGTTGCGCGCGAGCGGCACACCCTGGGTCTCGACGCCACGCGAGGACGCGGAGGAGCACGGCATGAGTCTCGACTACGTGGAGCTCGGCACGCGCGGTCTCATTCCCGCGTTCGGCACCGGATCGCTCACGCCCCACCTCTTCGGGGAGGCGGAGATGGCGTATCGCGGGGCTCGCCTGCGCGGACGCCCCGCCCGCGAGGCCAAGCGCGTGGCCGCGGCCGCACTGTTCGATCGCGGACCGGCCATTGCGCAGAAGCACTTCGTGCCCGGACTCGGGAGCCTCCTTCCCGGATCGCCCGCGGATCTCGCGGTGCTCGACGTCTATCCCGCCACGCCCCTCGGTCCCGAGAACTGGACCGACCATCTCCTTCAGAGTCTCGCGAGCGCGCGCGTCCACTCGGTCATGGTCGCGGGCGAGCTCCTGCTGCAGGAGGGACGGCCCACGGCGGTGGACGAACGGGAAGTGCAGAAGCGGGCGCGCGCCGTCGTGCACCGTCTCTGGCCGCAGGTGGCGCCGTGAGCGTGGTCCGGCTCGTCTCCGTGTCGAAGACGTACGCGGGATCGGATCGTCCCGCGCTCCTCGACCTGTCGCTCGAGGTCGCGTCCGGGGAATTCCTCGTGCTCGTGGGGCCGTCCGGGTGCGGCAAGTCGACGGCCCTGCGATCGATCGCCGGGCTCGAGGACGTCGATCAAGGGGAAGTGTGGATCGGTGACCGCGACGTGACGGACGTTCCGCCGCGCGACCGCGACATCGCGATGGTGTTCCAGAACTACGCGCTCTATCCGCACATGACCGTGTACGACAATCTCGCGTTCGGATTGAAACTCCGCAAGACGCCGAAGCCGGACATCGACCGGCGTGTCCGGGAAGCGGCCGAAACGCTCGGTCTCACGCGCTATCTCGACCGGAAGCCGCGCGCGCTCTCGGGCGGCGAGCGGCAGCGCGTGGCACTCGGACGGGCGCTCGTGAGGCGGCCCAAGGTCTTCCTGTTCGACGAGCCGCTCTCGAATCTCGACGCGCAGCTGCGCGTGCAGATGCGGGCCGAGCTCCATCGCATCCACCAGCAGGTCTCCTCGACCATGATCTACGTGACGCACGATCAGGTCGAGGCGATGACGCTCGGTGACCGGATCGCGGTCCTCAAGGCCGGGATCCTGCAGCAGGTCGACACGCCGCTCTCGCTATACCAGCATCCGGCGAACCGTTTCGTGGCCGGCTTCATTGGAAGCCCGTCCATGAATTTCCTTCGCGGAACGGTGGACACAGAAGGCGGAGCGGTGCGCCTCGACGGCGCGACATGGGCGATCCCGCAGGATGCGCGCGACGCGGCCCGCGCGCAGGCCGGCCGCGAGGTGTGGGTGGGAGTGCGGCCGGAGCACGTGCGCGCCGAGGCCGCCGGCTCCGGTGCGCCCGCCGCGGGCGCAGGTGGCTCGGGGAGCGGCCTCGCCGGCACTGTGGAGTTCACCGAAGTGCTCGGCGCGGAGACGCTCCTGCACGTGAAGACGAGCACGGGCACGATCGTCGTGCGGACCGCACCGGAGCGGGCGAGCCTCGCGGGGTCGAACGTCCACCTGACCGCCGATCGCGACGCGCTTCATCTGTTCGACACGGGAAACGAAACGAGCCTGCGCGGAACCGGAGCTCTGGCTACAGCGTCCCCAGCAGATCGAAGCGGCGTCCCAACGAGAAGTTGAGCGTCAGGTCGCCCGACTGCGTCCCGACGGGCCATCCGAGCTCGATGCGCCACCACACGTCGGGATCGGGAATCCCGAACCGCGAGATCATTCCGAACCCCGCCGTGCCGCGCCAGAACTCGCCGGGCGGCTTCGAGAAGACGACATTGCGTCCGCCGGGATCGTCCCACGCCGCTGCGGCCTGCGCGAAGAAAAGCGGCTGGAGCACGAGCCAGTCGGGCTTTCGAAGCCCGATCGACTGCAGGACGTTCGCGGCATGCGTGAACTCGACTTTCGCCCCGAGCAGGTGGTCCGTGCCGCCGACGCCGTAAGGAAGCGAGGGAATGAGCTTCGCGCCGCCGATCTCGAAGCGCCGCTGTCGTGGGGCGTTCGCAGCCGCCGCACCGCCTTCGATTTGAATGTGGGTCTTGAGCGATTGCCCGAGGCGAAACGCCTTCCCGAGCACGCCGCGGATCCGCCAGCGATCCGATCCTCCGCCGCGAGCGTCGAGCCGCGCGCCGAGCTCCCAGTCGATGCGCCGGAATGCGATCCCGCCGAGCGGCTCCGAATAGCTCTCGTCGGTGGCGAGCGTGTTGATCGGAACCTGGTCCTCCGCGCCGAAGAGGCTCCAGCGCGTGACGAGCGGCATCATGCGGTCCTTCGCATTCCGGTAACCCGCGTGGAATGCCCAGTCGCCGGTCCAGAACAGGAGCCGGCCGGTGAATCCGCGCATCTCGTACACGCTCTGCGCGACCCGTCCGTTCATAAAGGAACCGACCGCGCCGTTGTCCGGATCGGCGTGCTCGGGCATGAAGGCCACGGTCTCGCGTGCATACCGAAGATCGACGTCGAGCCGCGTCCCCTCGCCGATCCGGCCGCCGGAGAGGTTCTCGTAGCGCGTGATGCGCTGGCCCGGATGCCACAGGTTGCGCCGGTATCCGAATTCGTAGCGCCCCGCCTTGTTGTCGAACCCGTACGAACCGCGCATCGTGAGCACGCCGAACGGCGCGGAGGACACGACCATCCCCGCCCCGAGCACGGGGCCCGACGCGCGATGGAAACCGAGCACCGGAAACCAGGACGTGCGGAGATCGCCGCGCGTCCGGCCCGTGACGCCGGGCCCCAGGCCGTGGTGCGCGATCAGGGAATCGAGCCCGGTTGTGTCGAACGCCACGCTCGTTGCGCCGAACGAGGCGTCGGTCGAGTCGGCGAGCCCCTTGAAGAACTCGGCGAGTGAATCGGGCGGGGCCGGCTCGGGAGCCTGTGCGTGCGCCGGCCCCTCGAGCGCGGCGAGCGCGAAGAGCGCGGCGAGGGCGACGAGCACCGTGACGATTCCGAGGACGGGGACTGCGACCCGAGTGGCGCTCCGGCTCATTTGGTCTGGCTCGCGAAGATCGAGTCGTCGATGCCCTGATTGATCTTCCAGTCGGTTTGCATGACCGTGAGATCCACGGTCGCCGGCACGTCCTCACGCGCGACCCTCCCCATGAAGCGCGCGAACGACGTGAGCTGCACGCGGGCGAGGAGGCGCGAGAGCACCCACCACTGGCCATCGACCTGTGTGCGCTCCAGCACGCACGAGTCGATACTCTTGACGAAGAGCGGCGCAGGGGAGCGGTCCCGGTACCAGAACTCCTCGCGCACGATCACGAATTCGTTCGTGTCCACCCAGACCCGCCCGGTCGGCAGCGCGTCGAGCTTCGATCGGGGCGCGAAGCCGATCTCGTAGACGACGTGTCCGCCGATCAGGTGGCGCCGGTCGATCGAGAACTTGTAGCGGGCCCGAAGCCGCGGCTCGAACGCGAACGAGACGAGCTGCTCGCGCATCGTGGGGCTCGCCGTCACCTCGACGTCGTCGTCGTCCTTCTTCTCGAAATCCGTTCGCTTGCGAAGCGTGACCTCGCGCACCTTGTCCGGCTGCTTCTTGTAGACGCGGCTCGCGAAGTCGAGCTTGTGCTTGCCCTGGGGCTTCCCACCCTTCTGCTCGATGTAGGTCACGAGTCCGAGCATCGTGTAGGTCTGATCCTTCATCATCGAGTCCCGCCGCGCTTCCCCCTTCGCCACCCGATCGAGGATTTCGTCGAGCGTCACCCGCGGGGCGGTGACGATGAATTCGGGAAGCAGCGCGGATGGAATGGGAATCGTGTCTTCGACCGCGAGCGTGGGGGACGTGCCGGCGGAAACGGAGGCGGATCGTGCGCTCGAGGGCACGACGAACAGAAGGGCGAGGCTCATGCCGATCGCCGCGAGGGCGAGCTTCACGGAGCTTCCTTTCTCAGTGGCGACGGCGGCGGGAACCGATCGCGATCATTACGCTCGATCCGGCCGGGAGTTTCAACCGCCGGGCAAGGAGGAAGATCAGCGCCCGCTTCCGGTCCCCGGATCCTGCGTTCCCTGCGGACGATACCCGATCGTGAGAGGGATTGCGGCCCCGGGCTCGAGCTCGAGGGCGAGGGGAGCCGAGGGATCGAGTAAAGGTCCGGGTTCAAGACCCCGCTCCGGGTTATTCACCCGGACCGCGACAACCGATGAGTCGAAAGAGAACTCGAATCGGTGCGGAGTGGAGACATCGCGATTCACGATCATCCAGATCCTTTCTCCACCGTGAAGCGAAGAATAGCCAATGGTCAGGGGTCCGCCCTCCGCGCGTGTGAGTCCCGGAACCGGTCCCCGAGGGACAGGGCTGCCTCGGGGCCAGGACCCTCCCAGATGACGAGCCGTCAGCGGGCGTCCATCGATGAAGCGCGCGAACGTCCGAATCTCCAAATTGAGAGCACGAATTGCTTCGTATTGCGATGTCGGCCTTCCGTCGTAGTCGACCACGCCATCGTGCCAGCGATACGGCTCCTCACGCGGATTGGGCGTCCAGTAGGTGAACCAGATGATGCCGCATGCGCCATGCGCGAGCGCCTCCATCGCCTGGTAGCGCGCGATTTCAAGCGTGGCGGGCGGAAACGGTCCGTGCCCCGTGAGCAGGAGGACAGCGCCGAACGGACAGAGGGTTTCGGCAGCGACGCGCGACGCGTTGTCGAGCGAGAGCAGGAAACCCGCATCTTCGCCGCGCGTCGTGTGCGCATAGCGATCGAACGTGAAAAGCCCGAGCCGACCCTGTTCGATGAGAGATGTGAGGTCCGCACGCCATCTCGCCTGTTCCTTCGCATCCGCGGTTGGGGCAACGCCAACGACGTTGACAAAGGCCGGATGCCTGTCGTCCTCCTCTGCGAACGCCTGTGTCAATTCGGCGAGTTGCCCAAAGCTCGCCGGTAACGGCTCGTCGGCAACGAAGTAGCCTGCGAGCGAAGGATGCCCTTGCATGTCCCGAATGACCGCCCGCACTCGCTCGCGCCAACCGGGTGTCGTGGCGGCATCAGGGTGGACACGCTCGTCCCGAGGAAGGAAGCGGACCCTTCCGCCGGCGAGAGTGTCGAGGAGTGCGAGGGTCTCGAGATTGTCAGCCGTTCCGTTTCGGTCTTCGAGAGGGGTCACGGCCAGATCGAATTCGGCAGCCGCAAATCGCGCCCAGTCCTGGGGGGCGGGGGGATCGGTGCGGGGCGCGACCCAGGCGCCGATGAAGAACGGCAGGCGGGGAAAGGGTGCCACTCGACGTACCCACCGCGGATCATCCGAGAGCGCTTCGTCGGAAGCGTCCTTCGCCGATTCCCCGACCCCACGAAAGGTAGAGCGTTCGGGTAGGCCAAGGATGGAGAGCAGAGCGACCGCGACGGCGAGGGCAATACCGATCGCCAGAATGCGGAGGCGCGAGACCATACGGGAAAGGGCGGGATCGCGCGGACTACGAACGCTTGCCAAGATCGGTCCCGGTGTCGCGCACGTCTCCCGCGAGAAGCGCCTGCGCGCGCCGGATCGATCCGCGTCCGAATTTCTCCTCGACCTGGTCGAGCGCGCGCATGAAGCGCTCGTTCGCCGCGCGCTCCGGCTCCTCGGTTCCGTCGAACAGCGGAAGCGTTTCGCCCGCGGCTTCGACCAGGCCGGAAGCTCCCACCCCAATGAGGCGAATGGGACGCACGAGCGGATCCGCTTCGAGGAGCGAGCGCGCCGCGCCGTAGATCACGTCGCCGTCGTCGGTCGTCCCACCGAGCGTCCGGCGTCGCGTGCGGGTCGCGAACGTGTCGTCGCGCAGCTTGACCTGAACAACGCGGCCGCGCAGGCCGGCGCGGCGCAAACGCGCCGCCACCCGCTGCGCCTGGTCGGCGAGAACGGCGAGAAGCTCCGCGCGGTCGGTCAGGTCTTCGGCGAACGTCATTTCGCTGCTCAGCGACTTCGCGGGCTCGTCGGGCACGACCGGGCGATCGTCGTGGCCGAGCGCGAGCTCGCGCAGCACGAGGCCCTGCTCGCCGAGCTGGTCGCGCAGCCAGGGAGCGGGCCGCGCGGCCACGTCGCCGATCGTCTTGAGTCCGAGCGCGATCAGCCGCGGAGCGGTCTTTCGCCCGACTCCCCACAGGCGATCGACCGGCAGCGGATGGAGGAAGTCGAGAAGGTCCGTCGCGCTCACGATCACGAGCCCGTCGGGCTTCCCGTGATCGGACGCGAGTTTCGCCGCGAACTTGCAGGGAGCGATCCCGACCGACGCGGTCAGTCCCACGGCGGCGCGCACCGAGTCCTTGATGCGGCGGCCGAGGGACTCGGGCGGACCGAAGTGGCGCTCCTGTCCGGTGACGTCGAGGAAGGCCTCGTCGAGTGAGATCGGCTCGACGAGCGGGGCGAATCCGTCGAGCACCTCGAACACGCGCGTCGACACCTGGGCGTATTTCGCCGGATCCCCCGGCAGGCGGACCAGGTCGGGACAAAGCCGGACCGCACGCGCCATCGGCATCGCGGAGTGGATCCCGAACCGCCGGGCCTCGTACGACGCCGCGGCCACGACACCACGCTGGTCGGGTGCGCCGCCGACCACGACCGGCCGGCCGGCGAGCGAAGGATCGTCCCGAATCTCGACTGCGGCATAGAACGCATCCATGTCCACGTGCGCAATCAGGCGATCGGGGTGCATGGCGCGGGAGCGTAGCACAGGCGTCTCACGGGGCCGTCCGGGGTGCGGCAGAGGTGACACAGCGCCGCCGCGCCAGCGACGGCGCGGGTTCCGGGCCGGCAAGGGGAGACGCACCGGGCCTCGATCTCGAGGGTGCTTTGGGAGCCCGAACACAGCAGGCCATCCCTTGCTCTCGCAACTCGTTCGCGCGCGGCTCATGTGCGCCGCCGCGAAAGGGCGAGAGCGGACCTCGTCGCGCGGCCGGGGCGGCGTGGCAGCCCCGCCCGGCGGCACAGGCCATGCATTGTGTGTTCGCGTTCGCCCGCGGTCTACAGGCTGCGGGCACAACGGAGGATCCGATGAAGAGCGCACCTCTGGTCGGTCTGTTCGTGCTTATGCTGGGCGTGTGGGGGCCGGCAACACCGGGGTCCGCCGAGGCCCTTGAACCGTCTGTCGTGTCCATCGCGCGCCCGGCTTCGTTCGCCGGCTCCTTCGGTGTCCCGGGAGTCGGCAGTCCCGTGCCGCTTTACGTCACCCGCTATTACAAGCCGCCGCCTCCGCCGCCGCCGCCGCTCGAGCGTCCGATTCTTGGCTGGGCCACGCTGCGCGGGGGTGTGTTCGACGCGGACAATGTCGCGAGCAACGACTGGTCGATCGGGTTCAAGACGACCGGACTCATCTCTCCCATGTTCCAGGCGGGGCTTTCCGTCGACCTGATCCGGCGCGACGAAGAGGCCGGCTCCGTGATCATCCAGAGGGTGGACGGCGCGGGCCACGTGGTCGAGTCGCAGGCCACCCTTTACGACGTGGAATCGAATCTCGTTCCGGTCCTCGGCCTGCTCGAGGTCCACTTCCCGACCGACGTCGTCCGGCCCTACTTCGGGGCGGCGGGAGGATGGGAATTCCTCAACGTCCACGAGTTCGACGCGGCGCGAGGGTACGGAATCGAAAGCAATTACGATGGTCCGGCCTACCAGTTCTACGGCGGAGCAAACTTTGCCATCTCGCCCCGGATCCATCTCAACGCTGAAGCATTCTGGAACGGTGCAACGGTGGACCGCGAGGTGTTCGACCCCGTGAGCGGTTTCATCTTTGAAGAGCGCATCGACCTCGACGGGTGGGGAGCGCGAGGGGGGTTGAGCTTCGCCTTCTGATCCGGAGCGACGACGGGGAGGAAGCGGAGAGGGGCGGGGTGCCGAGAGGCGCCCCGTTTCCGCTTGGCAGCGCGGCCAAATGGAGCGAAGGTGCGCGGGAAGAGGCGCCCTCGAGCGCCGGGACTTTGAAGTGGTGGACGTCCCTGCTAGACTTGGTGTCGTTCAGGGACGAGTCCAGGGATGTGATCACGAACTCTTGGGTCGCGCTTTGCGGAGGCGCACCCGAGCGACGGCCCCGTATGGAATTCCGTTGCGGGGTCTTTGCGTATCCTCCGCCTGTCCCTCGGGGAGGGGGCACTCGTGCCGTACACAAAGGAAGAAGAACAGCGTCGACGCGCCGAAATCGAACCGCCCGTCGAGCGGACCGTCGAGGACGCCGTTCTCTCGTATCATCCCGTGCGCACCTTCGAACCACGTGAGGTACCGGAGAACCAACTCCTCAAGATCCTCTCGCTCGCCCAGCGGTCGCCTTCGGAATGGGGCGTCCAGCCCTGGCGCTGGCTCATCCTGAGAAAGCGCGAGCAGCGCGAGAAGATCTTCGCCTGCACGACAGGATCGCCCGCGATCCTCTCCGCCCCGCTCGTGCTCGTCGCGTGTGCGAACACGCACGAGTGGATCGAGGCGAAGGACACGTTCAAAGGACGCGTCGAAGCGGGCCGGATGACGCAGGACGAATACCAGGAGGCGGTCGCGGAGCTCGATCGCCTGTGCGGACAGAATCTTCAGGGCGCGCGCGAGTTCGCTCTGCGCAACACGATGATGGCGCTCACGAGCCTCATGCTCGTCGCTCAAGGCGAAGGACTTGCGACCGGACCGATGGGCGGGTTCGACGAGTCGCGCATCAAGCAGGCGTTCGATCTGCCGGAAGAGTGGGCGGTCGCCGCGGTGTGCGCGCTCGGCTATCCCGACGAGGAGTTCGATCGCACGCTCCGGAAGCCGCTCGGCGACATCGTGCACTGGGACCGGCCGGGAGGGCAGCGCGTCGCGACCTGATCGGCCGCGAAGCCCACGAAAGAAAATCGGGGCCGGATCGCCGCGAGCGATCCGGCCCCTCGTCTTTCCACGTCGGCCGATGAGCGCTACGACGCGACGTCCGCTCCGAGCGCCTCGTTGAGCACGCTCGCCGGAATCCGGTCCCAATACAGGAGCACTTCGCCGAAGGGCGACGACTTCTTGTCCATGGGCCGCGTCTTGCTCGAGCGCTCGCCCGCGGCGACCGCCGTCGAAGCCGCCGTTTCGCGGTTGAGATCGACGATCGCGTAGAGCCCGTGCAGCTCGAACGTGAGCGCCCACGAGCCACTCGTGGGCCACTGCTGGAACACCGCGTACTGCCCCGGCTTTCCGGTCGCGACGAGCTTGAGCGGCAGCGAGCGCCGCTTGCCGTCGACCAGGCCTTCCGCGGTTCCCTTGATCGTGGCGTTCGCGGCACTCCCGCAATTCGACGCCGTGACGAGCAGCGTCGCCTTCTGGAAGCGCGCGTCCTTCGCGCTCGACGCACCGTCGAACGACATCATCTGTCCGCCCGCAAAGGCAGGATGGACGGCCAGCGTGAGAGTGAGGACGGCGGCAGCCGCGAGCGCGCGGAGAACGATTGCGCTTCGGGTCGGGCTCTCGATGCGAATCTGTGCAGAGTTCATGGCGCCTCTCCTTGCGTGAGGGTTGGTTCGACCGCGCTCGATCCGCGGCTTCACAGGAGAGGACGTGCGGAGGGCTCGAGTGTTAACCGCCCCTCCGGGTTCAGTGCGCTCCGGGGGATCCCGGCGATCCCGACGATCCCGGCGCGGGGCCTTCCCACATCCGCCACCAGTCGGCTTCGCCGAGCCCGAGGGAGTTCCACCACAGGTCGAGCATGACGCGATCGCCCCTGGCGACACCCGCGCGCGTCACGCCCGTGGGCGGCCGCACGAGAGCGAAGAGTGCGTCGTACACGGCATCGCGCTGATCGGCCGGAGCGCGCGTCAGAAGGTGCCAGAGCGTGAACGCATCCGCGCGCCGTGCGGTCGTGAGCACCTTGCGAAGCGCCGCGCGCTTCCTCTCGTCGTCGAGATCGAGGAAGTCGAACGCGCCGAGGGCCGCGACGAGCTCGGGAGGAGCGTCCGCGTAGTGCGGAGTGCCGGGACCGAGAACGGGCTCGGTCCGGCAGACCGCATCCGCGGGAACGAACGATTCGCGGCCTTCGTGCTCGAACGCGACCCAGCCCGACGTGACTTCGATCCGGCCCGCGCCACGCTCGTCGACGGCGAGCAGGTACGAGCAACCGAGATCGGTTGCGATGGCCGATGGCGTCTCGACGACGAACTGGCGCGGCGGCGCCCAGATGAACGCGCGCATCGTGCCGCGCTCGAGCGCGAGCCGGTGCTCGTCGCCTGTCACTCCGACCAGGCGCACGCGCGAGTTGGGCTCGAGCTCGACTTCTCCGATGTCGCCGATGGCAACCCGGGCGCGGGAGCCGTCCTCGGTCGCAAGCCGCTGCCCGGCCGCGAGAAGTCCACGGTCCGTGACCGACTCCTCTTCGATCTGAAGGGAGCCGGAGATGCACTCGACCGCCCAGCGAGCTCCCGTTCCGGGGGCCTGAGCGACCGGCGGGCCGGGACGGGGAGCCCGAGTCGTCCAAACGAAGACGACTGCGA
>JBOHUC010000157.1:0-42553 GCA_050733935.1 Candidatus Eiseniibacteriota bacterium
CGCCTCGGCGAGCCGCGCGAGAACTTCCGCGAGCCTCCCCCCTTTCGTCCCGATCACGCGCGCACTCCGGCCGGTTCGAGGAGCGCTTCGAGCAGGAGGCGCGTGGCCGCTTTGCTCGGCATCGGCCAGCCGTTCGACAGGTCGGGATCCTGCTGCTGCGCGGGCCTGAGAATCGGAAGCCCGACACACGACGGACAGCCCTCACGGCACGGGCAATCACGAACCAGCGCAAGACAGGCCGCAAGCAGCTCCTCGAAGCGGTGGAACGCCTGCTCGGCGAAACCGAGGCCGCCCGGATAGCGGTCGAACACGAAGAGCCCCTGTCTTCCCAGGTTCTTCGAATCGAGCACCGCTCCAATGTCGGCCGGATCGCACATCGCAAAGAGCGGCATGAGCGTGACCACGAGATTGCGCACGCCCGAGAGCGCTTCGCCCGGCGAGTGGCCCGCGCGTTTCACGGCGGCGCGGGCACCGGACGGCGGCACGAACCACACCGCGGCCGTGTCGAGCGTGAGCCGGGGAAGATCGAGCGGCTTGTACCCGATCGAATCGAGCGAGTGGAAGCGCACCTTCTTCATGCCGACCGTGGCCCACGAAACGGTGGCCTCGCCAAACGCGAGCTCGGCCCGGGTGCGCGCGGGCTCTCCCACCACGATGTTCGTGTCGAGAACGGGCTGCGTGTAGTAATCGACTTCCCGCGGCTCGACGATCGCGGTTTTCATCTCGAGGTCGAGCTTCTGCACGAAATACGATCGCCCCTCGTGCAGGTAGATCGCCTCCGGATAGACGAGCTCGGGAGCCGAGATCGCATCCACGGTTCCGAGCACTTCGTTGTGCTTCGTGCCGTCCACGATCGTGAACGTGTTGTCCGCGATCGTCCGCAGGTTGATCCGCCCCGCCGGATAGTCGGTCGATGCCCAGAACCATCGTCCGTCGATTGCGCGCACCTGGCCGTCGTCCGCGAGCGCATCGAGGAGCTCGGCGGCCTGGGGACCGAACAGCGCGTCATCCGCGGGCGTCACCGGAAGCTCGTAGGCCGCGGACGCGAGGTGCCCGGCGAGCAGATACGGGTTGTGCGGATCGACGACCGCCGCTTCCGGCGTCTGCTCGAAGAAGTACTCGGGATGACGCATGAGGTACTGATCGATCGGATCGTTGTACGCGACGACGACGGCGAGCGCGGGATCCTGGCGCCGGCCCGCGCGTCCCGCCTGCTGCCACGTGCTCGCGATGGTCGGAGGAAACCCGACGAGGATCGCTGCGTCGAGCGAGCCTACGTCGATGCCGAGCTCGAGCGCGTTCGTGCTCACCACACCCGCAAGCTCGCCCGAGAAGAGCCGGCGCTCGATGTCGCGCCGCTCCTCGGGAAGGTAGCCGCTCCGGTACGGCGCGATGCGCGCGGCGAGTCCGGGCGAGCGCTCGACGAGAACCTCGCGCGCATAGCGATAGATGATCTCGGCCGTGACGCGCGCTTTCGCGAACACGATGGTCGACGCGCCCCGGCGCAGGAGATCCGCGAACATGCGCCCGCCGTCGGCGTTCGCGGACCGGCGCTCGAGCCGGTCGCGATCGAGAAAGCGCGGGTTCCAGAACGCGATCGTCCGGGGACCGCGCGGCGAGCCGTCGTCGGTCACGACTTCGACGGGCTCGCCGACCAGTGCCTGGGCAAGCTCGTCGGGATTCCGGATCGTGGCCGAGCAGCAGACGAACACGGGATTCGCCCCGTAGTGCTGCGCGATCCGCCGCAAACGACGCAGGACGAGGGCGACGTTCGAGCCGAAGATCCCGCGGTAGGTGTGGATCTCGTCGACGACCACGACGGCAAGCCCGCGGAAGAAGCGCGCCCACTTCGCGTGGTACGGCAGGATCCCCTGATGGAGCATGTCCGGATTCGAGAGGATCACGTTCCCTTGCTGGCGCAGCTTGCGTCGCGCGGCCACACTCGTGTCCCCGTCGTACACGCCGGGATGAATCCGCTCGCGGAACCCATCCCCGGCATCGAGCAGCCGTCCGAGGCTCTTCAACTGATCCTGTGCGAGAGCCTTGGTCGGGAACAGGTAGAGCGCATGCGCGTCGGGATTCGCGAGCAGGCGTTCGACGACGGGCAGGTTGTACGCGAGCGTCTTCCCGCTCGCCGTTCCGGTGACGAGCACGACCGAGCGGCCGGCGCGCACGCAATCGATCGCGCGCGCCTGGTGGGTGTAGAGCTTTTCGATTCCGATTCCCGCGAGCGCGCGTGCGAGCGCGGGCGGGAGCGGACGATCCGGCTCCGCGTGCCGCGCGGGGCGCGAGGGAAGGTGCGCGACGTGCACGAGCTCGTCGTCGTAATCGCGCCGCGTCCGGAGCTCCTCGAGCCACCCGTCGAAATCGGGAGCGACACGCGTCCGCTCGAGGAGGTCACTCGCGCGCGGATCCATCACATCGCGTTGCGGAGTTTTGGCGAGCGGCCGGATTCCGAAAGGCCCGGGAGAATCGATCATGGCGGTCGGCGCGGGCCCGTTTGGGATCGCTACTCGATGACGACGCGCGTCGGGCGAAGGTCGGAGACGACCCAGCCGTCCCCGCGGGGCTCGAACGAAACCTCGATCGCCTCGCCCGGGGCCCCTCTCGTCCGTCGATAGCGCTGGGTCAGATCTTCGGGCAGCGTGCCCGGAGCCGCGCGGAACGGCCCTCCCGGCCGGTCGAGTCCGAGCGAGATCGCCTGATCGATCACATCGGGCCCGGTCGAGTACGGGAGCGCGTCCTGCGGCAGCCCGGTGCTCACGGCGTGCACGAACGAGACGAACGTAGCGTAAGGCGTGTTCGCGATGCGCTCGTCGGACAGCGTCCAGGCCGTTCCGCTGTAACGGTAGCGCTGCACGCGCTCGAGATGTGGACACGTCGGGCAGTCGTCGAACATGGGATCGCGCGCCCCCGCTCCGCGCACGACGAGGGCCGGCGGCACCCCCGGCTCGAACGAAGCGCTGTCGACCGCGACCGGAAGCACCTGGTTCGAACGCACGTCGAAACGCGATCCGCGCGCCGATCGCTTCCCGAGCGCGACCTCGAGCCCGCCGCGGCCACGCGGTCGCGCCCATGCCGACGCGAGTCCGGTTGCGTCCTTGTCCGCGTACGTGAGGAGGCGGCCCCGCGCCTCGGGTCCGTAGCGCGCAATCGAGGGAGCCTTGGCCGGCAACGGCTGGAGAATCGGCTCGGCGGACGAATTCTTCGGATCGGGCCACGCCCAGAACTCGGTCTGGGCACTCGCCGATCCAAGCGGATCGGAGAGCACGACCTGCCAGAGCGGAGCCGGACCGTCCGCAACCTCGATGCGTGCGGCCAGACCGACTGCTCCGAGTCGCCTCTCGATCTCCGACGCGGCCGGGAGCGACTGCTCCGAAGCACGCGGCAGCTGCTCGGCGCGAGCGCCATCGTCGGCGGCATCCGCATCGGAGGCGAGCCCGCTCCAGACCGCCGAGAACGATCGCCGGGCGAACACGGCCGCCGTGTCCGCACGCTTCGCGTTGCCGCTCGACCATCCATCGCGCGCCTGTCGCGCCCACTCGGCGAGCGAGTCGGCCGAAGTCTCGCCTTCGTCGTCGTGCGCGATCTCGCCTTCCCTCGGGGGATCGATGCGGTCCGAGCCGCACCCGCCGAGCACGAGCACGAGCGCAACCCCGAACGCAAGAACCGGAGCGAGAGCGCGCGCGAACCGCCGGTCCCATCGTTTCATCTCGTGCCTCCGCTCTTTCCCGTGCCGGAAGTCTTCGAGGCGGCCGGCGGACCCGCGGGCGTGGCGATCAGGCTGTCGACGACCCAGTGGCCTTCCACCGCCTTCATCCAGACGTCGAGACTGCGGTCGAGATTCGGGGGAGTTCCGTACGCAAAACGCATCCGGTGATCCCACGAGCTCGGCTTCGCCTCCTGCTTGAACTGCCACGAGTCCTTTTGTTTGAACGAGCCGAGGCGGAGGGTGTTCGCACGCGTCACGATCGTCGAGGTCGATGAGAGCGTGCGCGCGAGCGAGAGCTCTTTGGTCTCGAGCGCGCGCAGGAACAGGACGAACGTCGCAAACGGGCTTGCGACCGTGCGTCGCTCGAGGAGCTCGAAGCCCTTGTCCGAGCGGTGAAACGTGCGTTCGGACACGAGCGGCGGCAGGGCCGTGTCATCGATGAACCGAGGATCCGGGGCCGACTCGGTCCAGCTCACGAGCTCGGGAACGGCGTCGTGATCGAGGTCGACGAAGCGCGCCGGTCCCGGGCCGCCGAGATCGACGTCCTTTCGGCCCTTCTGGATCACGCCCCAGAATTCCGCGAGCCGCGAGATCCGGAGCATGGTGAAGAAGCCCTGGCGGCCGTCGCCGCTCCGAAGATAGTCGACGAGTCCCATCTCGTACGGAGCGACGTCGATGCCCGTCCACCAGACGTCCATCTGGATGCGGCGCCCGCCGGTCAGGCGGAGGGTCTGCTCGAACAGCTCGTTTCCCCGCCACCAGAAGAGGAACGTCACGCACGCGTAGCCGGGAAACGTGGGATTGAAGAACGTGACCGCACAGAACTGCGGAAGCTCGGGATCCTGCGCGAACTCGGCGTCGACATGGAGCGAATCAAAAGTCGCGAGCACGCCGTGCGCGCCCGACATCTGGCGGGGACCGAGGGCCTCGAAGTGACGGCGTGCGATCCGGCTCAGGAGGCGGAACGCTCGGGCCTCCCGGGGACCGATCGAGTCGGACTTGCTCTCGGAGAGCAGCGCCCGCGCTTCGAGCGCCCATGCCTGCGCGGAGTCGAGCCCGACCGGGCGCCAGGGCTCGGGGACACGCTGGATCGTGGGCTGTGCGGCCGCGGCAGCCGGGAGGATCGCCAGGGCCGCGATCGCGACCGCCGCGAAGGCCGTGACCGCCGCCAGCGCCGTGAGTGCGAGGACGGGCCTCGTCACCGCACCACCGCCGTCAGATCCTGTTGCAGCATGTCGCGCATGAGGAGCGCGTTTCGGGCGGCCTGCCCTGCGTGACAGTTGTTGAAGAACACGTAGACCTTGCTCGAGCGCTCGGCCAGTTCGCGGATCTTCCGCACCCACTCCTTGAGCTCCTCGCGCGAATAGTCGTAGTCGTAGCGATCGCCGCCGCCCCGGCCCCACCACGTCTCTTTGTTCCGGCCGTGGAGTCGCACGTACGCCGTCTCGCCGGTGACCCGGGCCTCGGCTGGAACGAGCCCGGGGAGCTCCGGTTCGTCCACGGAACAATAGCCGATGCCCCGCTCCATGAGGAATGCAAACACCTCGTCACGGAGCCAGGAGGCGTGGCGGAACTCGACGAACAAGGGCCCGTCCTCGGCCAGCTCGCCGTGCAGAAGCTCGAGCCGCTTGCGCGCGGCGAGCGTCGGCCGGAACGCCCACGGAAACTGAAGGAGCGTCCCGCGGAACTTCCCGGCGGCCTTGAGCGGCTCGAGACACTCGTGGAACGCACGAAAATCCGCCGGCGGCGGCGGCGCCTTCTCGTGGGTCATCGTGCGATGCGCCTTGACCACGAACTCGAACCCGGGCGGGGTCTTCCGGTCGAGCTGCTCCATCGTCCGGGGCGGCGGGATTCCGTAGTACGTCGAGTTCACTTCGACCGCGGTGAAGCGCTCGGCGTAGTGCGCGAGCATGTCGGTCTTGCGGGTGCCCGCCGGATAGAACGGCCCGACCCAGTCGTCGAACGAGAAGCCCGAAGTCCCGAGGACGACCGGAGTCGCAGGAGCGTTCATTCAGCGGAGCGCTGCCGCACGCAGCAACGAGCGCTCCCCCCAGTGATCCCGCACGCGGTCGACCTCGCGCGTGAGGGCGCGGGCGCGCCGTTCGGACGCGAAGATGGACGGTTGCTCCGTGCCGCCCGATTTTTCGAGACCCGCCATGGTCACTCCCAGGAGTCGGACGGCCCTCCGGTCCCGGTTTTCGCGCAGGAGCTTGCGGGCGATCGACGCGAGGATGCGCTCGTCGTCTGTGTGGGTCGCGAGCGCGCGCTGCCGGAGGAGGGTTTCGAAATCGGAATAGCGCAGTTTGAGCACGACGATTCTCCCCTGGTAACCCTCCTTGCGCATCCGGCGTGCGACCTGATCGGACAGCCGCACCAAAAGGCCTTCGAGCACTTCGGAGTCCGTCTGATCGGCGAGCAGCGTGAACTCGTGCCCCATGGATTTCGCATCCACGCCTTCATAGTAGGGAAGGACCGGACTCGTGTCCTCTCCCCACGCCGCGATCTTCATGCGCGGACCGTTGACGCCGAACGCGGCCGCGAGCCGTTCGGCCGGATAGTGGGCGAGATCGCCGACCGTCCGAACGCCGAGACGTGCGAGGGCGGCGGACGTCTGCGCACCGATCCCCCACAGGTCGTCCGTCGGAAGCGACCAGAACCGCCGCCGGAACGTGTCCGCGTCGAGCATCGTGAGCCCGCGCGGTTTCTGAATCCCGGAAGCCATCTTCGCGACCAGCTTGTTCGGACCGATCCCGATCGTCGCTGAGAGCCCGAGTCGTTCCCGGACCCAGCGCTGGATGGTCTCGGCCGCCGCGCGAACGGTGTCAGGATTGCGATCGAATGGGGTTCCGGCCAGATCGAGGAAGGCTTCGTCGATGCTGAACGGCTCGACGGCGGGCGTGATCCGTTTGTAGATCTCGAGCAGATAGAGGGAGACCGAGCGGTATTTTTCGGGCTGTCCCTCGAGGAAGACCCCTTCGGGACAGCGGCGTCGCGCTTCCGAGGTCGGCATCCCGGCTTCGACGCCGAATTCCCGCGCCTCGTAGGAGGCGGTCGCGACGGTCCCCCTCCGGTCGGGATCTCCGCACACCACGACCGGTCGGCCGCGCAGGCGTGGATCGGACGCCTGTTCCACCGCTGCGAAGAATGCGTCCATGTCCACGTGCAGGATCATTGGAATCACTATCCAAATCGCAACCCGGGATCGGGAGTCTGCCGGCGAGGGGTCCCCACCCGGATCGCACAGCATCCTTGACCCGCACGGCAGATCGTCCCGACTCCCGGATTTGCTCTAGTGAGTGGCGGAGGATGGGAGCACTCGGCGGCTCGGACAATCGTCGGCTCGCCGTCACGCACGTCGGTACTGGATATCTCAGTCTCGCCTCCTCAACTCGCCGGCGAGTGCTCCCCTCCTCCGCTCGTCACGATCAACATCACCCCTACATCCACACCCGACCCGAGCCCGAGGCGAGCCGACGATTGTCTGAGCCGCCGAGGGCCTCCACCCTCTCCTTAAACCAGAACGTTCAACCATCCATCCACACGCGGCACAATCTCCAGCGCGTCTTCTCGATGTCGTAGGCGAGCTCGAAGTAGTCGCTGTTGTCCGCGAGCACCGCGTAATAGCGGACCGGGCCGATGCCTTCTTCGCGCAGCCATTCCCCCGTCACTTTGCTCACCTTGACGACCCGGTTTCGCCATTTGAAGCGCAGCGGCCTGAGCTTTCCTTCGGCAAAGACCGTGATGACGTCGATCGGCTGATTGAGGGCCTCCAACATGGTCGAAGTCTCCCGTTCGAGGAGCAGACGCCGGCTGTGGAGCATTTCGAACGGGAGAACTTCGAGACCATGCTCAGGCCGGCACTCCCTCGTCTCCTGCGAGCGACATGCGATCGACCAGGCGGGCGAGCTGTCCCGCGCTGACCGTCGCGAGCGCGTATCGATCGTTCCACGCCAGATGTCCGCCCAGCGCGATCCTGAGATCGGGGCAGCGACGGAACAGGAGCAGTGCGCTGCGTCCCTTGAGCTCGCGCACGACCGTGGCGGCGAGCTGCGAAGGCCTGAGACTCACGACGAGCTTGACCTGCGTGGGAGTGATCGCGAGCGCCTGGAGCTGGATTCCCCGCTCGCGACACAGCTCCTCGAGAATGTTCCGCAACGACTGAGCCCTGCGGCCGACGAGAACGGGGGATCGTCCGCGCGTGCTCCACGACAGGTGGTAGTGGAGACGGGCCACACAGACGCGCTGCCATGCACGCGGGAGAACGGAATCATCGGTGGCCGGCTGGCCGGGAAGTGAGAATGCGATGCTCGTCATGGCGATCTCCTCGGTGACGCGGGGGCTCGGGGGCTCGGACTTGAACATTTGTGCAGTCGCTGGTCCTTTTTTTGGGAGCTCCCTCAGGCGCTCCCGCGACACCCCGGACACTAGGATCGGGGTGGGACAGTATTCCGGTCGAGCCCTCCTGCGCCCCGAAAGGCGCCGTTTTTCTCAGCTCTGCCGCGTTCCCGCAGGCGGGCGGACGAGCCCCATCACGACTCCCAGGATCCGGAAATCCTCGGATCCCGTGACGTGCCTCACATGGTACTCGGGATTGCCCGGCACGAGGTCCACGCCCTCGGGAGTCCGCCGGTAGGTCTTCACGGTGGCGTCGTCGCCAAGAAGCGCGACCACGGTGTCACCGTCGCGCGCGTGATCCTGCTGCCGCACGATCACCACGTCGCCGTCGAGGATTCCCTTGTCGCGCATGCTGTGCCCGCGCACGCGCAGCGCGAACGAATCCTCACGCGCGGGGAACATCTCCTCGAGCGTGAGGTGTCCTTCAACGTTCTCCTCGGCGAAGATCGGCGCGCCTGCGGCCACGCGGCCGAGAATCGGAACGCCGGCGGGGATCGCAACCGCGCGCCCGGTCGCTCGAGGGGACTCGAGGCCGCGTCCCGCGCGGTCGAGCACGGCTCCTGCGGCGGAGCGCCCGCCGGCCGGAGCGAGGAGCTCGAGGCCGCGCGAAATGCGCTTGTCGCGCCGGACGTAGCCCTTGCGCTCGAGCACCGTGAGGTAGTGACGCACGCCGTTCGTGGAGCTGATCCCGAACTCCTCGCCGATCTCACGAATCGTCGGCGGATAGCCGTGCTCCTCCGCATAGCGAAGGATGTAGTCGTAGATTGCCTGGGCTTTTTCGTTCAGCATGTCACGCTCCGGGGTTCGGAGGCGGAACGGGACCGCCCCAGTCCGAGTTCCGAACCTGGCACGCGCGGAACGCTATTGCACGGGTGTGCAGTCGTCAACGGGAATTCCGTTCAGTCCGAGAAAGCTTGACGGGCGTTCGGTCTAAGCCTATGCTATCCGGCGCTTTGCCCGATCGGAAGAAACCGAGACCGATCCCTTTTCCACCCCCTCTTCCCCCCCGGAGGGCTCCCCCGATGGAGAGACCGGAAGTGGACGCCTGCGCGCTGTGCGCGAATCGCTCGCTCGACGCGCTCCGTCTTTTCATCCGGCAGGAACGGCTGCTCGATTCCGACCGCACGCACCAGATCGCGCTCTGTCCGGAACACGCCTCGGCGCTGCGCGCCGGTGTGATCGATCCGCAGCAGATCATCTTCGACTGGACCAAGCGTCATCACGAGGAGTTGTACGAGAACACGCGCCTGGTCCTCAGGCCGGAGCTGCGCTGTCTCTCGTGCAACGATCCGCTCTGCCCGCACGTCGCCTCGCAGGTCGCATCGCTCGCCGCATCGAGCGGAGCGGGCTCGATGGACTGCCGATCGTGCAGCGCAACCAACGTGATCGGCTCGGCGCTCGGATACGCGGTCGCAATCCGGCTTCGCCATCGCAACGGAGAGACGACGACCCGACAGTGAATCGTCGAGGTCTCGACGTTCGGCCCCCGGGAGGTGCTCGTCGCCCGGGGGCTTCGTTCTTCGTGCGCGGCTTCCTGAGTTCCGTTCTGCCAGTCGGTTGAGCGTTCCTGCGCCTTCGTCGCGCGTGTCTTGAAGTCTTCGGAAGGACGTCGGCACGACGATTGCGATGGGTCGCCGCGCCTGCGGCGGCAGCGTCGTCTTCGCCGCGGGACGCGAAGGGCGGTGCGGGGCGGGGCGCCTCGGGGCCTGCTGCTATCGGGGGCCAGTACGGCCGTTGGGCGCCCACCCCCACCGCTGCTTCCGCGCTGTGATCCTCGCGCGACTTGTCGCGCCCCAAACGACTGTGGAATGCTCCGCGCATGGGCAAGGAAGCGCAGTGCCACGTGCGCGCCGGTCGTCGTTCGGGTTCGGGAAAGGCACGTCTCGAAGAGGATCGCCTCGAGTTTCGCGGAGAGTTCAGGCTCGATCTGCCGCTCAAGGAGATCGAGTCGATCGACGCGCGGGGCGGAGTTCTTCGGGTGCGCGGACCGAACGGGCTCGTTTCGTTCGAGCTTGGTGATCAGGCCGAGCGCTGGGCCCGGGCCATTGCTTCGCCCCGCGGACGACTCGACAAGCTCGGTGTGAAGGACGGCTCCCGGGTGGCGATCGTCGGGCTCGAGGATCCGGCATTCGAGGCCGAGCTCGCGACCCGCACCCAGGAGATCGCCCGCTCGCGTCCGCGGGCCGGCACCGAGTTCCTGTTTCTCTTCGCACGAACCAAGCGCGAGCTGTCGCGGATCGCGACGCTCGTCGCACGCCTCGCGCCGGCGGGTGCGCTCTGGGTGCTGTGGCCCAAGGGAAACCCGGCCCTGCGCGAGGACGACATTCGTCGTGCGGCGCTCCCCGCAGGGCTCGTGGACGTCAAGGTGGTCGCGTTCTCGTCCGAGCTTTCGGGGCTCAAGCTCGTGATCCCGCTGGCCGCGCGCAAGGTCGCGCGCGAGAAGCCGGCGTCGCGCGCGCGCAGCAAGCCGGCATCGCGCGCTCGAAAGAAGGCGTCTAGGGCGTAGGCACGAACAAGGCCCGCTGTCCCTCTCCCGCCGTGTTGCCGTTCACCTGGAGCCGGACGAAGTAGATCCCGCTCTGGACGAGCCGGTCGCGATTGTCGGCCCCGTTCCACACCGGCACGTTGCCGTCGCGATAAGTGCCCGCCGATCGATGGCCCAGGTCGTATTCGCGCACGAGTCTTCCGCGCAGATCGTAGATCGTGATCGTCACACTCCCGTCCGACGCAAGGTCGTACGGCAGCGACAGAGCGCCTCCGGCCGCCTGCCGGCGCGGCACGAGAAGCGCGGTCTGCGCCGGCACCTCTCCGCCCCCTCCGTCCTCGGGAATCACGACCGCGTTGAGCGAGCGTGTATAGGCCGCAGGGAACGTGCCCTGGGCCGGAAGCTCGACGTAGTAGTAGTAGCGACCAGGACCCGGAAGGTCGTCGAACACGATGGGACAGGGCCCGGGATAGGGATTCCCGGAAAGTGGCACCGCCTGCGCGGGGACCGGCGGAACGAGCGGCGGGTTTCCGAGCCCCTCGTCCCACTCGAGCCGGTACAGGAGGAACTCCCGTCCGGTCGCATCGCCGCTGCAGAGAAGCGTCACGCGCGCGGTGTCGGGCGCAACGAACGCCGCACCGATCGCGAGGTCGCCCGCGAATTCCTGCGTCCAGGAAAACTTCGTGCGACGCCGCGCGCCGGTTCCGGGCGGAGCGGTCCACACGGCGTACCAGCGATCGAGCTCGGCGTCGTACGCCGTGTTCGGGAATGCCTCGTCCGGATCGAGCGCCGTGCCCGGCGAGTCGGTCGGGTCGTAGCGGGCGGCCGTGCGGAGACGCGAGAACACGTCCGGCGGTCCACCGGGAGTGAGGTCGACCCAGAGCGCCCGGTAATTCACCACCGTCGACGGAAGGCACGAGGCGCACGGCGCGCTCGTTCCGAGCGAGACTCCGCGCCAGTCCGGTGGCTCGGTGCCCGTGCCCTTGAGAACGGGCAACGTCGTGAGGATCTCGCCGGCGGTGAATCCGTTTGCGTTCCAGACGAGCTCCCGCACGTGATCCTCGCGCTCGAGCTGCGCGGTCTCCTCGCGCACGATCGCCACCAGGCGGATGGCGCCGTTCGTGTCGGGGACTGCCGATTGCTCGTAGATGGCCTGCGCGGTGAACACGTCGTTCGCGCCCTGCACCCAGCTCGATCCATTCCAGCGCATCGCCCACAGGATGCTCGGCGCGTTCGAGAACCCGAAGAACACGACCGGCGCCCGACCTGCGGTCGCGGACAGCACGGGGCGCGCTTCCCCGAGCCCGGCCGCCACGAGGATCGCGGGATCGGTCCAGCCGGTGTCGCTGCGCACGGCGTAGTAGAGATCGCGATCGAGCGAGAACGGATCCTCGGCCGGGTCGCGCGCGAATGCGATCCAGGCCGAATCGCGACCGACGGCGAGGAGCGAGAATTCGACTCCGAAACTCGCCCGCACGGTCGGACTCGGGCGCGCGAGGTTGACGGCCACGGTCTCGGGCGCGGACCACGTCCCGCCGACGAAGCGTGCGGTGACGAGTGCGGTGAAGTTGACCGTCGACGAGCCGCTGCGATCGTCGTTGCGTTGCCAGGCGAGCCACAGCGTTCCATCGTCTGCGCGGGAAACCTGCGGCAGGAGATCGTCCGTTCCACCCGACGGCACGGCGATCACAGGCTCGGACCACGCGGTGCCGTCGAAGATGCTGTAGAGGATCTGGTACGGATCGACGTCGCTCAGGCGGCCCGCCCAGATTGCGACCGGTCTTCCGGCATCATCGAGGGCGACCTGGGAGCGTTGTGCCTCGTACGAGGGATTGATGAAGCCCTCGGCCGTCCATCCGGTCGCGAGCGGTTCGAAACCGGGCGGATCGCTCGCACGCGCGATGCCGCCGAACGGCGACGGTACGGCGCCTGCGGCACCTGTGGCGATGACGGCGAGAGCGGCGGCGAGAGCGAGTGCGACGAGAACCGACTGGCGTGACCGACCCATACGAGTGCGCTCCGGGGATGAAAAAAACCGGGGTGCGGGAGAACCCGCAGGGAGTCCCCGTCCGCCCGGTCACAAAGCGCCTTCAGTGTGGGGGATTCGGCGCCCGTGCGCCAGCGGTGATTTCGTCAGGCGGCGTCGCGTTCCGGACGGCGCCCGCGCATGACCCGGTCCACGGCATCGAGCACGTCCTCGATCGTAAACGGCTTCGCAATCACACCCGACACGCCCGAGGCCGGAAGAACGTGGTCGTCGAGCTGGATCCCCCATCCGGTCACGAGAATGACGGGCGGCGCCTGGGGACGTCCGAGAAGCGCACGGGCAACGTCCCATCCGGAGAGATCCGGCATTCCGAGGTCGGTCAGCACGAGATCGCACTCCGGTTGTGCGTCGAGCCAGGTGAGCGCGTCGCGCCCGCTCGCAACCGCGGTCACCCGATACCCGGCGGTGCGCAGGAGGTCCGCGAGCAGCGATCGCACGTTCGGCTCGTCGTCGATCACGAGGATCGAGAGCGAAGGACTCGAAGCCGCGCCCGGCGGCGCGCCCGGCGGTGTGCCCGGCGGCCCGTCCGCCCGAATCGCCGGTGAGGCAGGTGAAGCAGGTGCGGCCGCTCGCGCCGAAGTCGCGGCAACATCCGCCGGAAGCCGCACGCGCATCGTGGTCCCGGCGCCCGGCGCGCTCTCGACTTCGATCCGCCCTCCGTGCCGCTGGACGATGCCGTAGGCGACCGAGAGCCCGAGGCCGACGCCGCGCACGCCCTTGGTCGTGAAGAACGGATCGAAGATGCGCGCGCGCGTCTCGGGGCTCATCCCTTCGCCGGCGTCCCGCACTTCGACGATCGTCTCCTCTCCGAGCTCGCCGGCGACCCGGCGCGTCGAAAGCTGGAGCCGTCCTCCGCGCGGCATCGCGTCGAGCGCGTTCAGGATCAGGTTCGTGAGCACTTCGCGCAGCTCCGAGGCCTGGCCCGCGACGTCGGGCACGGGGTCGAGGGTCGTGATGACCTCGTAGTGGAGGCCCGCCCGCTCGGCCTCGTCGCGCCATCGTCCGCGCGTGAGCGAGACGCAATCCTCGACCAGTTGCGCCATCCCCACGGCCTGGAACGTGCGGTCCGTGCGCACGCGCGTGAAGTCCTGGAGGCGGCGCACGGTCGAAGCCCCGTCGAGCGCGGCCTTTTCGATCACTTCGAGCTCCTCTTCGGCCTCGGTGCCGGCGAGGTCCTGCCGGAGCAGCTGCGCGCGCGCGAGGATCGCGCCCAGCACGTTGTTGAAGTCGTGCGCGACTCCCGACGCCATCTCGCCGAGTGCCCGAAGCTTTTCGGAACGGACGAGGCCGTCCTGAGCCTCGTTGAGCTGGATGTAGGACGCCTGGAGCCGGGAGAAGAGCTCCGCATTCTTGAGCGCGACCGCGACGTGATAGGACACCATTTCGAGCCGCCGGATCTGCTCGCTCGTGAAGCCGTCCTCGCGCGCCGACGCCACGACGATCGACGCCGCCACCACTCCGTCGAGCGCGATCGGAACCAGCACCATGCTCGCAAGCCCGTTTGCGATCGCGCGCGCTTCGGCCGCACCGTCCGGGTCGTCGCGACGGGTCCAGATCTCCGCCTGGTGCGGGGTCAGCGTGGCCGGATCGATGCCCTTGTCGAACGTCCAAGAGAGATCGTCGCCGTCGTGTGCGAGGCCTGTGCGCGCATCGAGGACCACGCTCCGAACGATGCGGCGCCGCGCCGCGTCGTAGCGCAGCACCGCGAGCCGGTCGCCGGGGACGATGCGAGCGAGCTGCGTGACGACTGCCCGATCGAGACGCGACGGATCGAGCGTCGAGGAGACCGAGCGCGCAATCTCGTTCACCGCTTCGAGCCGGAGCGCGCGCGCCCGCGCGTCGTCGATCAACGACGCGTTCTGGAGCACGATCGCAGCCTGGCTCGCGACCGCGGCGAGCAGGCGCTCGTCATCGGGACCGAACGCGGCCGGGCGGTCGGATTCGACGTCGAGGATGCCGAGTACGCGCGTGCCGATCGCGAGCGGGAGGGCGAGCTCCGAGCGGATGTCGTCGGATCCGGCCACGTAGCCCCGCTGCTCGCGCACGTCGGGCACGTTGAACGGCCGTCCGCTGCGGAAGCAGCGCGCCGTGACCGACGTGCCGTCGACCGGAAGATCGAGCGAGCGCAGGTTCCCGTGATAGCCGACCGACGCCCGGACGTAGAGCGCACGGCCCGCCTCGTCCGGAAGGAGGATCGCGGCGTTCCGGTAGTCGAGGCGCGCGTGAACGACGCTCAGGATGTCGCGCAGAACTGCGTCGAGGTCCTCCGCCCGCACCATGGAGCGGCTCACTTCGAACAGAGTCTGGTTCTCGGCGAGTTGGGCCTGCGTGCGCGCGAACAACCGCGCGTTCTCGAGCGCGACGTCGATCGGGTGAACGACGCGCCGAAGGAGCCCGCGCTCCTCCTCGCCGAACGGGCTCGTCCGCCCGCGCCCCAGGACGAGCGCGCCCACGAGGCCGGTCGAATCGGCGAGCGGCAGGAGAGCCACGGTCGCAAGTCCTTTCGGCAGATGCGCACGCAGTCCCCGCACGGCTCCGATGTCGGGGACGATCACGACTTCGTCCGGCCGCAGCAGGCGGCGGAGCGCTTCGAGCAGCTCGGGCGAAGCCTCGATGTCGCCGCCGACCGAACGGACCGCGCCTCCTGCGTCCCGCTCGGAGACCCGGAGCCCGAGACCGAACGACGCCTCGAAC
The DNA here is from genome assembly GCA_050733935.1 of Candidatus Eiseniibacteriota bacterium. Classification (GTDB taxonomy): domain Bacteria; phylum Eisenbacteria; class RBG-16-71-46; order RBG-16-71-46; family DASYSL01; genus JBOHUC01. Next base: position 15,334 of record JBOHUC010000157.1, read on the forward strand.
AGCTCGTGCAGCGCTTCGAGCGCGCCTGTGAGAATCGCGTCCGCATCGAGCGAGCGAGCGATGCGCCGCCCGACGACGTCGAGTCCCGCGAGCTCCTGATTCTGCCTTCGCAGCCGTTCCTCGTGCTCGCGCACGCGCGTCACGTCGCGCACGACCCACAGGCGGCCGGAGAGCCGGCCGTGCGTATCCGAGAACGGCCGGGTCGTGATCTCGGTGAGGGTCACGGAGGGCTCCGGGTGGTCCGGCGGCGCTGCGGGATCCCGGAACGCGCTTTCGATCGTGCCCTCGAATCCGGGCTCGCCGAGCGAGTGCGCCACCCACGCGCTGACTTCGTCCGCGTTCACGATGATCGAGCGGAGCGAAGCGAGTCCCTCGGCCACCGTCCGGCCTTCGAACCACGCGGCCGGCTTGCCGACGAGTGTTGCGAGAGTCCCGTTCACGTGCTCGAAGATCCACTCGCCGTCGCGCCACGACGCCATTGCGATCCCGTCGTAGCCCGCATTGAGCGCGTTCGAGAGACGAATCGAGCGTTCGGCGAGCTCCCCGCCTCGCGCGTCGAGATGCCGGCGCGCCTCCTCGAGCGTGCGCGCGAGCGAGCCGAGCTCGTCGGGGCGGCAGGCGAACGGCGCGAGATCCTCGGGCAGCACGTCGTGCCGGTTGGCTGCTTCGATGAGCGATACGAGCGGACGCGACACGAGGCGCCCGAGAGCCCACCAGAGAAAGAGGCTCGCCGCGAGCGCGTACGCGAGCGTGATCGCGTGCTGCCAGAGCCGGCGCGCGAAACGCTCCGCGGCTTCGGCGGACGTGTCCCACGTGAGCACGACGGCCACCGGCCGGCCGCGCAGGAGCGTCTTGTCGTGCGCGTGGGCGCCCGGCCGCTCAAGCGCCTGAACGGCGGTCAGGCGCCGGCGCCCGTCCGAAAACGACGTGCCGCCGCCCACGGCGAGACCGGACGCGAGCGCCGCACCCAGCGGATGCCTGGCGCCCGAGAGGCCCGGGGCGCTCGACCAGGTGCGCGTTCCGGATGCGTCCACCAGGTCGACCGTGAGATCCGGGGAGGCGTGCGTGAGCGAGCGGATGAAATCCGGAGCGTCCGCGGAATGGTGGTGCGGCTCGGCCAGGAGGTCGGCCAGGCGATGCGCCGACTTCCCGGCCGCGACGAGACGCTCGCGCTCGTACCGCGCCTGGTCGTAGGTCCAGTGGAGCTCGACCTTGAGCGCGGCTCCGGCCACCAGGACGGAACCGACGAGGAGCGCGATCTGACGCGCGAGCGGGCGAGCGATCCAGGCAGACATAACGCCCGTGTTATCGGCAGGAAGTTCCGTTCCTGAAGCGAGTTGCATCGTTCCGCACAGGCTCGCTAGAGTGCCCGCGTGCCGCTCTCCGTCAGTGCCGCGATGCTGCTCCACGTCCTCCTCTCGGCAGGCACGTTCCTGATCGCGAAGGTGGCGCTCGCGAGCTTCGAGCCCGCCGCCCTCGCCCAGCTCCGCTTCGTGATCGCAAGCGCCGCCCTGGTCGGCCTCGCCCTCGCCGGCGCGTCCGGCGCACCGCACACGTCACGCCCGGCGCAGACGCCACGTGCACCCTGGCCGTCGCGCGCCGACTGGCCGGTCCTCGTCCTCCTCGGACTCCTCGGCACCACCGTGAACCAGGGACTGTTCCTGTTCGGGCTCGCGCGCACGCGCCCCGCGCACGCGGCCCTCCTCTATGCGATGACGCCGATCCTGGTGCTCTGCATCGCGTGGTTGCGCGGGATCGAGCGAGTCGAGGGGCGGCGCGCGCTCGGAGTCGGGCTCGCGTTCGCGGGAGGCGTGTACCTCCTGAGCGGACGCGGGTTCTCGTTCGAGCGCGCGCACGTGCTCGGCGATGCGCTCGTCTTTCTCGCGGTCGTCGCCTGGGCGCTCTATACGGTGCGGAGCAAGGAGCTCCTCACGCGCATTGCGCCCGTTCCGCTCACCGCCTGGGCCATGGCGGTCGGCACGATCCTGTTCCTGCCGATCGGCGTTCCCGCCGTTCTGCGCGTCGACTTCACGCGCATCCCCACGGCGGCGTGGATCGGGCTCTTCTATCTCGCACTCGTGACGTCGGTCGTCTCGTACCTGATCTGGGCCCGGGCGCTCGCCCGCGTCGACGCGAGCCGCGTGGCCGTGTTCACGAACCTCCAGCCGATAGCAACCGCGCTCCTCGCGTGGGCTTTCCTGGGAGAGGGGCTCACGCTCCACTTCGTTCTCGCGGCGGCCGCGGTCATTGCCGGCGTCTGGATGGTCGAGCGGGGCTGATGCCCCCGGGCCCCCGGGCCCCCGGGCCCCCGGGCCCCGGCCGCCCACCGCACACCGGCCCACCGCCCACCACCTCCCGCCCGCCGCGGAATGCAACACCCTGTGGCGCCACGGATGCAGGGTGCGCGGCGGTCCGCAGGCCCGCCGACGAAAAACCGCGCTATTTGCCTGTCCGGCGCGGGGTTTGGCCCTCGGCCCCCGCGGCATGACCCGTGCTCTCTCGCCAGCGATCGGGAGCGGCCGAGAACGCTATGGGAAGCGGGTCGAGAGGCCTGCTAGCCTTGGATCGTTCATCCGACCGCCCTCATTGGAAGCCCGGAGGCCCGGGAAGTCAGGGGAGCCCGAGGCCCGGGAAGTCAGCCCGCGGGGAGGATCCGTCGCGGTTCCGAGTTCCGCACAGGAAGGAGTTTGCGCGCTTGGCCATCGCATCGCGGCACTTTGCCCAGTCGTCCATCTTCGCCATCACCGGTTTCGTCGCACTCGGATTCGCGCTCCTTCCCGGAGCCCGGACGGCCTCGGCCCAGGCGCCGGGACAGGAACCGGGACGCGGGCCGCGCGAAATTCCGTTCGGTCTCGAACGCGTCGAGAACAGCGCCCTCGCCGAGCGCTTCGCACACGATGACGCGACGCGCGGACGCGTCGTGGACGTGATGATCCGCGGCCCCGTGAGCCGCGGCGCCCTCGAAGCCATGGGCGTGAGCGTCGGCACGCAGGCCGGAAACGTGACGACTGCGCGCATGCCGCTGGCCTCCGCGGCCCAGGTTGCGCGGCTTGCGGGCGTGGAAGCGGTCCGTCTGGCGACGCCGCTCAAGCCCCACAACGATCTCCTGGTCGTCGACGCGCGCGCGAACACCAAGCGCACCCAGAGTCCACCGCTCGCCGGCTTCAACGGCAACAACGTGGTCGTCGGCTTCATCGACTCGGGCATCGAATACCAGCACGACGACTTCAAGAATCCGGACGGCACGACGCGTCTCCTCTCGATCTGGGACCAGAACGCGATCGGCTCGCCCCCGTTCGGCTACGGCTACGGCAACGAGTGCACGCAGGCGCAGATCCAGGCCGGAACCTGCCCCCAGAGCGATCCCGTGGGCCACGGGACGCACGTCACGGGCATCGCGGCCGGCGACGGCAGCGCGACCGGCAATGCCGTTCCGGCGTTCAAGTACAGCGGGATGGCGAACAAGGCTTCAATCGTCATGGTGAAGACGAACTTCACCGACACGGGCCTCCTCGAAGGCGTGCAGTACATCTTCGACAAGGCGGCAGGCCTCGGGCAACCCGCGGTCGTGAACATGAGCCTCGGCTCGAATCTCGGACCGCATGACGGCACGACCGATCTCGAGCTCGGCCTCCAGGCGCTCGTCGGGCCCGGAAAGCTTCTTGTCTCGTCGGCGGGCAACTCGTTCGGGGCCGCGCTGCATGCGCGCCTCAACTCGACGGCTGCGAACGACTCGCTCACGTTCGTCATTCCGGCCTACACGGGCTCGGCGGGAAATCCCGACTTCATCGTGCTCGACGGCTGGTACGAGGGGACGGACAACTACCGGCTCCAGCTCAAGTCGCCGACCGGGAAGGTGTTCGGTCCCATCAGCAAGGGTGCGAACTTCATCGCTCCGGGGAGCGGGGCCGATCCGATGAACGCGGACGGCCGCGTCTACATGGAGAACGCGACCACGCCGGCCAACAACGGGGACGCGAACCTCTACATCGAGGTCACGGACGTGAGCGGCGCGCCGCGGCCGCGATCGGGCAACTGGATCCTGACCGTGATCCCGGTCTCGGTCGTGAGCACGGGACGCGTCCATTTCTGGTGCTACTCGGAGCTCTCTCCGACGTATCCGGACGCGTTCTTCGGAACGCGCGCGGACAACGACGTGACGATCAGCCAGCCGGCGACGTCGGACTCGGTCATCGCAGTTTCCGCGCACGTCACGCGCGTGAACTGGACGTCGTCCGCGCCGGGTCAGCCCGGGCCGTGGACGTTCAACGAAGTGCTGAACCAGATCGGGTCGTTCTCGGGCAGTGGTCCCCGGCGGGACAACGTGATGAAGCCCGATCTGTCGGCTCCGGGAACGGCGATCGCGTCCGTGCTCTCGACCGCGTGGGTCGCCGCCGGCGCCGCCTTCGGATGGGACGCGCGCCTCGCCGTCGACGACGGCAAGCACGCGATTCTCCAGGGCACGTCGATGTCCGCGCCGGCCGTGACCGGGGCGCTCGCGATGATGCTCCAGCAGAATCCGACCCTGACCCCGGCGCTCGCGAAATCGCGCCTGGCCGCGAACACGCGGCGGGACGCTTTCGTGAACGGCTCCGGCGCCGTGCCGAACAAGCGCTTCGGCTGGGGCAAGCTCGACCTCAACAACATCCTGCCGAACGTGGACACGGTCGCGCCGCTCGTCTCGCTCCTGCGTCCGAACGGCGGTGAACTGTTCCAGGTGTCGAGCACGGACACGATCCGTTGGACGGCTTCGGACAACGTGGGCGTGACCGCGGTGAACCTCGAAGTTTCGACCGACAACGGACTCAACTGGAGCCCGATCGCAAGCGGGCTCGCGAACTCGGGCCAGTATCTGTGGCCGGTGCCGAACACGCCGAGCACGCAGGCGCGCGTCCGGGTGACGGCGCTCGACACGCAGAACCAGGCGCAGGACCAGAGTGCGAACGTGTTCACCATCCAGTCGAGCGTGGATACCACACCCGCGCCGCTTGCGTTCGCGGTGCACCGGGCGACGCCGAGTCCGTTCTCGACCACGACGGCGATTGGATTCGATCTGCCGGGCACGGGCGCACCCGGAGGCACGTGGCGGACGACCGTGAAGATCTACAACATTGCCGGGCGCCTCGTGCGCGTTGCGCTCGACAGCGATCTCACGCCCGGTCCGCACACGGCGGGCTGGGACGGTCGTGACGATCGCGGATTCCTGCAGCCGGCCGGTGTGTACTTCGTCGAGGTCGCGACCTCGGAGCACCGGGGCCACGCCCGCGCCGTTTACTTACGGTAGTTTCGCGGCCGTTCGCGGTCGTTTCGCGGAGTTCCGAATCTCAGCCGGCGCCCAGGGCCGCGCGTTCGCGCGCGGCCCTTTCGCGTGCCTTCCGCGCCAGAGCGGCGGCCGCTTCGCGGTGCTGGCGCCGCGACTCCCAGAGCCGATCCCGAAGCGCATCGAGCCCTTCGCCGGTCTTCGCCGACACGCGCAGCGATCCGGGGAACTCGACCGGGAGCGCGAGCACGACGGCTTCGTCTTCCACGGCATCGATCTTGTTGAACACGAGCTGCGTGGGACGCGGCGGACCGCCGAGCGACTCGAGCACCTGCTCGACGTTCGCGATCTGCGCGCGAAACGCGGGATCGGCCGCGTCGACGACGTGGAGCCACAGGTCGGCTTCGACGACTTCGGCGAGCGTCGAGCGGAACGACGCCACCAGGTGATGCGGCAGCTTCCGGATGAAGCCCACCGTGTCGGTGAGGAGGAGCACCTCGCGCGCCGGGTTCACGAGCCGGCGCGTGGTCGCGTCGAGCGTCGCGAACAGGCGGTCCTCCGCGCGCACGTGCGCGCGCGTGAGTGCATTGAAGAGCGTGCTCTTCCCCGCGTTCGTGTAGCCCACGATCGCAACCCGGTACTCGTTCGCACGGGCCTGGCGCTGGACCCTGCGCTCCTTCTCGACGAGCGCGAGCTCGCGCTTGAGGAGGGCCACGCGGTCGCGCGCGATCCGCCGGTCGGTCTCGAGCTGGGTCTCGCCCGGTCCGCGCGTTCCGATGCCGCCGCCCAGGCGCTCCAGGTGCTGCCACATGTGGCGCAGGCGGGGCAGCGAGTACTCGAGCTGCGCGACCTCGACCTGGAGGCGCGACTCGCGCGTGCGCGCATGGCGCGCGAAGATCGAGAGGATGACCTCGGAGCGGTCCACGACCTTCCGGTCGAGCATCTTCTCGAGATTGCGAACCTGCGCCGGCGTGAGGTCTTCGTCGCACACGATCGTGTCGGCCGACGTGTGCACGGCGAGTCCCTTCAACTCTTCGAGCTTGCCCTTCGAGAGAAGCGTGCCGGGACTCGGCGTGCCGCGCTTCTGAATGAGCTCACCGACGATGACGCCGCCTGCGGTTTCTGCGAGACGCGAGAGTTCATCGAGCGAGGTGCGAACTTCGGACAGCGGTCGGCGTCCGGCGTAGCCGACTAAGACGGTGCGTTCCGGGCGGTGATCCTGACGCGGGTCGTAGATCGGAATCCTCCAAAACGTGCGCCTTCGAGGCGCGCGGGGACACGAGGTCGGGTCAACTTCTCAGACTGTCGATCGGACGAGTCTAGGCGGCCCCGGGCGGAGCGGTCAACCGGCCGCCGCAACGGCCCACGCCCCGGCCCGAAGTCCCAAGTGCCGACGCGACATGCAGTTTCACGTTTCTGTGCCTTGACCTCGCGGGTTCCGTCCGGTAGCCTCGACCCGTGATCCGCACCGATTCGCGCCCCCGCGCGTCTAAGGGTGCGACCGGGGCCCCGTGGGGCCCGAGGACGACTGGAGGGTGACAATGGGCAGCACGCTTGCTGCGACCGATCAGAACTTCGAGGCCGAGGTACTCAAGGCCGAAGTCCCGGTGCTGGTGGACTTCTGGGCCACGTGGTGCGGACCCTGCCGGATGGTGGCGCCGATCATCGAGGAGCTCGCCGGCGAGTACCAGGGGAAGCTCAAGGTGGCCAAGGTGGACGTGGATCAGAACCCGGACGTGTCGCGCAAGTACGGGATACGCAGCATCCCGACCCTCTACTTGTTCAAGGGCGGTGAGGTGGTCGAGACGATCATCGGAGCGCGCCCGAAGCAGCACATTCTGAAGCAGATCGAGGGGCACCTGCCCGCCTGACGCGGTCGTGGAAGCGCGGCGAATGGGGCGAATCCGGACGGGTTCGCCCTTTTTCTTTGATCTCGCCCGCCGTGCGCGGGCTTATCCTCTTCCCATGTTCGAGCGATCAGGCGTCCTCCTTCGTCGACTTCCCTCGATGGCAGTGCTCCTTCCCCGGCGCGGACGTGCTTTGGCCGGGCTCGTCTGCCTTGCCGGACTCGCCGGTCTCGCCGGTCTCGGAGCGCCCGCGTTCGCCCAGACTCCGCCGGTCGAGGCCCAGTCACACCGCGCTCCCCGCATTCGACCGGGCGCGTGGGAATTTGGGTTCGGAGCGTCGTTCACGAACGTGAACGGCTCGACCCAGGGCTCGGCCGAAGTGCGTGCCGGAACGTTCGTCGCCGGTGGGCCCGGTCTGTTCGGATTCGAGACCATGCTCGGTTACGCGAAGTACGGCGGAACGGACTACGGCGACGCCCAGCTCGGCGTCTCCTGGCAGCGGCCGGTCACGCTCGAGTTCACGGGAACGGGAAGAGGCGGCGTCTGGCCGTACGTCGGAATCGGCGGCGGCGTGAGCCAGGCGTGGGGACCCGTGTACGAAGACACGCGCTATCCGGTCGGAATGAGCTTCGGCGCGCGCTTCCTACAGGGCCGGAGTGCGGCGGCACGGATCGAGTACCGCTTCCGGCGTTACCTGGATGTGCGCGAGGGGGACTACACGGAGGACGGCTGGTTTTTCGGAGTGTCGTTCTTCGCGAACAACCCGGAATTCCCGTAGGCCGTTTCGCGAAGGGTCACCTCTTCTTCAAAGGTCACTTCTTCTTCAAAGTTCACTTCCTCTTCGGCCACGCCTTCTTGTCGCGGTCCTTCCCCGATTCCACGTACGGCTTCAACCGTTCGAACAGAAAGTGCGCCCAGACGCTGTCCACGATCGTGGGCCAGTCCTTCTCGATGTGTCCGGAGCCGCTGCCCTTGAAGTGGACGACCGTGCTGTCGCCCTTCGCTTCGAGATCGTACGTGCTCTCGAACACGAGTCCGTTGCCCGCAAGGCCGAGCGGGCCCGCGAAGCGAAGCCGCTTCCCACGCTCGGCCCACGTCACGGTCGCGTGCAGCACGCCGTCGCCCGCGTCGTTGAAGACCTCGTAGAAGCCTCCACCCGGCCACGGCTCGATGTAGAAGCCCTTCGGGTTCTCCGAGAACTTGTGATCCCACCACGGCGAGAGGTCGCCCGTAATCGCGTCGTAAATGCGGGCCGGGCTTCCGGGCAGGGTGAGCCGGTGCTCGAACGTGAATGCTCCGGAGTCCACGGTCTTCACTTCCGCGCGCGCGTCGAGCGTCCCTGCGCCGAGGCAGGCGACCACGAGAACGAGGAGGCCATTCCGCGCGTTCCGGCCGTTTCGCGCGTTCCGGCCGTTCCTCAAGGTCTCCCTCCCGAAGCTTGTTCCCGCGGGCGATGGAGCAGCGTGAGGCCGAATCCGATCGCGCTGAACGGAAGCCAGTACGGGAGCGGTGCGCCGAGGATGCACAGCACGAGGCCCAGGATCGCAATCGCCTCATCGAGCGCCCACGCGAGAATGGGACCCGGAGGTCGGTCTGCCGTCTTTCCGTGCACCACGTGCGCCCCGATCGCGAGCACGACGGCGAGGCCGCCGAACGCGATCGGCAGGATGCCGAGCACCGGGTTCGCCGCGTCGGCCGGTGCCGCATCGCGGAGCACGCCGCTCAGGCCGAGTGCGACATACAGCACCTGCGAAGCGAGAAAGCTGCCCCACAGGATGATCGGGGCAGGAGCCGCCTTGGTCGCCATGAGTGGCTCCTAGTGAAGGGCCCGTCCGCAGCCCTTGTAGGTCTTGCCGTCGATGAGAACGGTGACGCGCGACGGGAAGTCCGCGCCGCTCATCGAATCCTGGCAGGGCGTCGGCTCGATCGTGACCGTGAGATCGTGCGCCTCGGTGACCGCGTGATAGACGGCGCGCCCGTCGACGGTCGGAGGCGGCGCCGGCGTGTGCACGGACGTGGCGCCGTAGTCGAGCACCAGGTCGATGCGAGCGCCGTCGGCGATCTCGAGCATCCAGCCGGGCTCGTTTCCGGTCGCACGAAAATCGATGCCCCGGAGCTTCGCATCCGCCCACACCGCCTTCGCCGGATTGTTCCGGCAGGCCTTGTACGTGCGTCCGTCCACTTCGATCATGGCTTCGTCGCCGTGACTCCAGAACACGATGCCCGCAGCCTCGTATTTCGCGCCCGACGCCGCCGGCACGTGCGGAAGGGCGACGCCGCGTCCGGGCATGAACACCCATGCCGTGTCCTCGTTCGCCCTCACTTCGAATTCCGTGCCCTCGCACTCGAAGACGAACGTGCGCGTCGTGGTCGAGGAAGCCGGCGCTGTGGGCGTGGTCGGCGTGGTGGCGTCGGGCGAGGCCGCTCCCGGCTGCCCGGACGGAGCATCGGCCGAGTCCGCGTGCGTCGTGGTCGACGATTCCTTCCGGGCGCAGCCCGTCGCAAACGTGCTCACGATCAGGACGGCGACCGCGAGCACGCTGACGAGTCCGGTGGCGAGTCCGGTGGCGAGTCCGGTCGTGAGCACTGCGTTCCGGCGCGTCCCTCTTGCCCGGCCTTTCCGTGGTTCTGCTCGATTCGTCGCGCTCATGGCGTGCTTCCTTCCGCCCTCGCGGTTCCGCCGCCGCAATCGCGCGCGCGAGTCTATCACGACCGCCGCGCGGGCACCGTCACGGCGAGCGCGACGCCGCCCAGAATGAGCACAGCCGAGGCGACGAGCCGCCAGCCGACGCGCTCCCCCAGGAACAACACGCCGCCGGTGGCGGCAAGCACCGGGACCGCGAGCTGAAGCGTCGCCGCACGCGTTGCCGAGAGACTGCGCAATGCGGCGTACCAGGCGACGTATCCCAGGCCCGAAGCCACGGCCCCCGAAGCGATCGCAAGCCCGATGCCCTGGGCGGTGACGTGTGGACGAAGCGCGGTCACGGGTCCCGTCTCGAGCGTTGATCCGGCCCCGAACGGAGATCCGATCACGAGCGCAAATGCGCTCAACGCGAGCGCCGGAATCGAGGCGAGCGCGAAGTTGCGTGCCGTCTCGAACAGCGGATCCGGGGCGCCGCGACCGAGCAGCGAATAGCGGCCCCAGGCCACTCCCGCGCCGAGCATGAGCGCAGCCGCGAAAGGCGCGGGAGCGGTGAGCCCCGGAAGGACGAGCATCACGAGGCCGGCGATCGCGAGCAGGAGGCCGAGCCACTCGCGCGGACGCGGGCGCTCGCCCGACACGAGCCCGGCCGCGATCATGGTCGCCTGCACCGCGCCGAAGAGTAGGAGCGCTCCGGTGCCGGCCGAGAGATCGAGGTACGCGAACGAAAACGGGGCGGCATAGAGGAAGAGGAGCGCTCCGGCGAGCCACGCGTTCGCGCCTGCTCGCCGAACTCGCGCGGTCCGAAATCGTTCGCGCTGCGTGAGCGCGAGAATCGCAAACAGCGTGACCGTCCCCGACACGAGACGCACGGTCGTGAAGGTCGCGGCATCGATCCGGCCCGCGCCCAGCGCGAGCCGGCAGAGAAGCGAGTTCGCCGCGAACGCGACGAGCGCCGCCACCGTGAGGATCGAAAGGATCACGCCGCCGACCCGTGATGTCCGTCGTGGTGTGCCCCGTGGACCAGCGCGTGCCCGCGCCCGCGCGCGATCAGCCAGCGGTTGACCGGGAACGCAGCCGCGCCGGCGATCACGAGCGAGACGAGGAGCGTGACCCAAAACCGCGGACTGTCGAGCGGGGCATCCATCGCTCCCGGAACGAACCACATGATCGCGTTGTCCACGACCTCCATGACTGCGATCGACAGGGTGTCGGACGCGAGCGCAAGTCGGAGCGCGCCGGCGGGCGGGATTCCGGCCCCGAGCAGCGGCACGATCGTGAACGCGTATCCGAACACGAACGCAAGCCCGATCGAGAGAGCGACGGTTGCGGCATTCGACCAGTTCCAGGTCGATCCGAGGACCATGCCCAGGATCTCGCCGATCGAGCACCCGCTCAGGCAGTGGACGGTGGCACGGAACGCGAGCCGGTCGAGGGTCATTGCCTGACTTCGTGGCCCGCGGCTTCGAGGACTCGGATCGCGGACTCGAGATCCGCTTCGCGCACGAGCAGGAGATCGGTGTCGAACGTCGAAACGACGAACACGCTCACGCCCGCGCGCGCGAGCGGTGTGGTGAGCGAGGCGATTACGCCGGTGAGCGCGAAGTCGAGCGGGCCCCGGACCGCGAGCACGCGGAAGCCCCGTTCGGCGCGCACGCCGCCGGGGACGCGGTCCTCGGCGCAGACGACCGAAAGCTCTTCGGCAGTTCGCGTCACCGACACGATGCCCGTGTCGGTGTCGGCGCCGGCGCCGGCGCCTTCCGCCCAGGCGGGCGTCCTTGCCTGCGGCGATTCGCGCGCGACCGCATACCGTCCCGTGAGCAAGCGCAGCACGAGCCGTTGAGGCGCGGCGGCCCGTGCGGACGGCACCCCGCCCATACGCCGAAGCCCGCCGGCCAGCATGCAAACCAACGCCGCCGTCACGTACGTCGCAACCTGGAGCTCCTGGCGCCGGTCCGGATCCACGCCTCCGAGCGTGAACAAGTTGAGCACGGCATGAAACGCGACTGCAACCGTGAGATTCCCGCCTGTGCGGAGGAAAAGCCACGTGAACAGCACGGAGTACGCGGTGACGAGCACGGCAAACGGCGCGAACGGCATTCCGAAGTGCGGGTATCCGGGAGTGAGGAAGTTCGGAATGTGCCAGGCGGCCCAGAGAAGTCCGACGACGATTGCGCTCGCGCGCACCGGGTATCGTTCGAGGAGATGCGGCAGCGCGAATCCGCGCCAGCCGACTTCCTCGCCGACGATGAGAGCCGCGACGACCAGGTCGACGACGCCGATGCGAGCGTAGACCAGCGGCACGGGCCCGTGCCACCAGAGGTGGAGCGCCCACGCCGCCACGACGAGGAGCGCCGGCACGAGGATCGCGATCGCAAGCCAGGGCGCGTGGGCGCGGCGCACGGCGAAGCGACCCACGAGTCGCGCGAGGCCCGCGCGTCCCTTGCACGCGCCGATGACGACGACCGCCGCGACGAGAGGCCCGAACAGGGCGAGCAGCGGAAAGGCGAGCGAGCGGGGCCCGCCCGCGGCGAGCGGCCACGTCCACGCGAACGCAAGGACGGCGAACGCCAGGAACGGCTGTCGTCTCAGGATCGATCGGATCACGGGCGAGTCACGGGCGAGTCACGGACGAGTCACGGGCGAGTCACGGGCGAGTCACGATTGCGCGAGCCGCCGGCCCGTCACTCCACGGTGACCGTGAAGCGCACACTGCGCGCCGCGGCGACGGACTTCTCCCAGGAACGGCGGTAGGCGAACTGGAGCGATTGCGTGCCGGGTTCGATTCCGACGAAGCGCCAGGTTTCCTCGCCCGCGACACCCGTGGCGCGCGGGGCCCCCGTGGCGTCCGTCGTAGCGCTGGGCGCGTTCATCGCGTAGGTCGGCGGATCGGGAAGGGCGATCGCTCCGCTCATCGTGTCGCCCAGCGTCCAGCCGTAGCCGGTCGTGTGGTTGGCCGCGAGCTGGGCGATCAGCTCCTGGCCGACGGCGAGCCGGATCATCTTGCCGCTCTCCTTCTCGGTGACGGAGAGCGGGTTTCCGACCGGACTCAGGTCGACACGGACCAGCGTGTAATTGTCCGGCGATCGGACGATCGACCCGGAGCCATCGAGCGAACGGAGCGCCCACGAACCGGCACGCAGGAAACTCCGCTTGGCCTCGATCAACCGATAGACGACGGCCTCGGGATCGTTCCCCGATCCACGCTCGTCGGTCCACGTCCCGTTTTGCTTCTGAAACTCGTTCGAGCGGCCGAGGAACATCTCGCTGAGCTCGTACGTCGTGGCCCGCTCACCGGGGCCTTCGCGGCGAAGAACGAGCTCGGTTCGGATCCCCTCACAATCGGCGCACGGGAGCGTGCCTGCGTAGTGAATCGTTTCGACCTGCGCGGAACCCTTCGCGCCCAGGTCGCTGTCCCCGGACGGCTGACAGCCGGCGAGACCCGGGACGAGCGAGAACACGGAGAACACGAGAAGGATTCGAAGCCGCGGGAAGCCCGGACGTCTCAAAGCACGAGCCCGGCCAGAGCCTTCAAGATCTCGCTCAGGGGAACGACGGTGAGCGCGAGCGGAAGGAACGGGATGATCGCCGGCCCCGCGACCGCGATTCCGGTCCGCTTGAGGAGCGCATTCGGTCCCATCTCGGCCACCACGTCGAACACGCCGGCCATGTCGGTGGTCGTGCTCACGTCCGGCGAGGCACGAAGCTCCTCGTCGTCCGGCGGTCTCTTCCCGAGCCAGTGGCCCGCGAACGCCTGCGATTGCCGACCGGCGAGATGAGCGTAGTCCATCCACGCCTTCCTGCGTCCGCGGCGGAGGACCGGGCCGAAGAAGAAAAGCGGCAGGAGGATGGCGAGGATCTCGATCAAGACGACGGTGATGATGACCGGCAGGTGCGTCTCGAGCTCGTCGTGCTCGAAGAGGATCCGTCCCGCGACGCTCGCGGCGAAACCGGCCGAGAGCGCGAACAGAACCGTGCCGAACGCCGCCTGTCCGAACGACAGGAATCCGAGTCCGCCCGCGCGATCCGGATGACTTCCGACGAGCTTCAAGTCGAACCGCGAAACGTGGAACAGGAAGCGATCCCAGATCGCGATCCGTCGTAACCACTCGACCACGAGGTAGGAGTAGATCGGAGCCGCGACGAGCGCCTGCCAGAGACCCGCCGCCGAACGGCCGAACGCAGGGCCGCTTGGATCGGCGATCCAGCTGTTCGGATTGATGTGGACCGGGCGCACGAGGTTCAGGTACGCGAGCCCGAAGACGATGCCGAGCACGATCAGCTTCGCTGCCCGTGAATCACGCGCCTCCACCGCCTGTTCCTTCGCGGACTCGTAGCGCGCGCGATCGGATTCCCGTATGAGTCCGCTCGTCTCGAGGTGCTCGACGATCCGCGGAAGGACGCGCCGGAGCAGGGTCTGTGCGAAGAGAAGGAGTGGAATGACGAGGAGGGATCGCACCGCGGTCGGGAAATCGACCAGGAACGGGATCCCGATCCCCGAGAGCGCACGGCCCTCGGCGAAGGACAACACGAGCGGAGGAAGCCAGGCGATGAGCGAAAGCACGATCATCGAGCGGATGGGATGCGAGGCGATCGGTCCCCGGCTCATCCCGACACATTGCGCGAGACGGACCGTGTCGATCAGCGAACGATCGTCCGGTTCCTGGGGGCTTCCGGGCTTTCGTGGCTCCGCCATTCAGTCCTCGGCGTCATCCGGATGGGAACGCGATGGAACGTGCTGGCACTGGGAACGCGCTGGCGATGGGAACACGCTTGGCCTGCCGCGCACGGCCGCGACATCCTTTCACAAACCGCGGTCGCTGTCACCGGGCAGGGTCTCCAGGGTGACTCCCCGCGCGCACAGCGCGCATTCGCCTTTGGGCCACGTGTTCCAGCGCATCGTTTCGATCGCTTCGATCGCTTCGATGGGAACTGGGAGGGTCTGCACGAGCTCCGCCGCCGCCCCTTCGCGAAGGACGAGCGCGCCAACCGCCCCCACACGACCTCCGAGCGATGCGATCGCGCGCGCGCAGGCGCGCGTGGCCGATCCCAGGTTGATCGCGTCGTCGACGATCGCCACGCGCCTTCCCGAAACCCGCGCGCGCAGCTCCCGCGGAATCGCGTAGCGGACTCCGGAGCCCGGCGCGTCACGCTCCGAAGACCGTTCGGCGAACACGAAAGGAATCCCGAGAACCGCCGCGACGCGCTGGCCGATGAGCGCTCCGCCCACGAGCGGCCCGCAAACGAGCTCGCAGCCGTGAGGACGCAGACGCCCGGCCAGTGCCAGGGCCTGAGCCTCGAGCCGCGCCGGCTCGACGAACAGCAACGCGAGGTCGAGCCACACGTCGCCGTGCTCGCCGGATTCGTATTCGAAGTGGCCGGATCGGACGAGTCCCGTCGGGGATCTCCTACGCGCGCAGGCGGTAGAAGCGGAAGAACAGGTGGTCGATCGGCAGGATCTCGAGTTCGCGGAATCCAGCCTCGCGCGCGTAACGACGAAGCGTCTCGGGGCGCATGACCGTGCCCGTCTCGGCCGACGGCGTGTCGGCCATTCCGGCGGGCAGGCAGTGCAGCACGCTCCAGCCGTACATGAGCCACTCGACGCCGGTGCCTTCGGCCGTGAACGTCTCGCCGACGCGCTCGTCCACGATCACCACGGCACCCCGGTCTCCGGTGAGCTGACGCATCGCGCGCAGAGCCGAAACCGGCTGCGCCATGTCGTGCAGGCACTCGAGAGCGATCGCGAGATCGTACTGGCCGGCGAGCTTCGGATCACCCGCGTCGCGCACGGCGAACGAAACGCGATCCCCGAGCCCCGCGGCCGCCGCGTTCGCCTTCGCGAGATCGGCGGAGGCTTCATCGAGATCGAAGCCGTCCACGCGGATCTTCGGATAGCTCAGCGCCATGCCGATCGAGGACCATCCCGCACCGCAGCCCACGTCGGCGACGCGGGCCGGCGGATCGGACGAGAGCCGCGCGTGCACGTCCGGAATCGCGGGCAGCCACTCGCCCCCGAGCTGCTGCAGGAACATCGCGCGGTTCACGCCGGCCTGGCCTTCGATCACATCCGGACCGTAGTCGCCGTAGCGGACTCCGCCGCCCTTTCGGTACGCCTCGAGCACGCGCTCGATCGGAGAGGCGGCTCCGACGACGAGCCGCGCGAGCGGCGCGTAATAGTTGAGGCTCTCGGTCTGGGTCAGCACTTCGGCGTGTCCGGGCGGGAGTCGGAACCGCCGGCTTTTAGGCTCCGCGCGCTCGTCCTCGACTTCGAGGAAGCCGGCGACCGTCTGCTGCTCGAGCCATTCGCGCGCGTATCGCTCGACCGTCCGGGTCGCGGTCGCAAGCTCGGTCGACGTGAGAGCTTTTCCGTCGGCGAGCGCGTCGTAATAGCCGAGACGCACGCCGATGTACATGGTCAGAATCTCGAAGGCGCCGCGCGCGGACTCGAGCAGCCGGTCCGCGAAGGCGTCGGGCGTGGTGGCGGTCATGCGGGTCATGGCACAGGATTCTCCGATTCCGGCTCGCGACCGGCAAGCGAATAGGCTCAAAAGCCCAGACCGCGTGCCATCGCGGTCGCGGCGAACACCATCGCGACGACCAGGATCGCCTGCAGCTCGCTGGTGCGGGCAAAGGATGCGGCCCGGCTCGTGTCCACGGGAAGCCCGCGCGCGAGCGCCCTGCGCCAGCCGATGAACGCGAGCATGGGTGCGATCTCGAGCGCGAAGATGAGGACGAACAGGCCCATCTTGATCCAGAAGACAGGATTCGAGAAGTAGTACGCGGAGCCCTTCTCGAACGGCCCGAGCGCGCGAGCAAGCCCGGTCGCGATCCAGAGCGCAGCCGCGAGCCCCCAGACAGTGTCGGCCGCGAGCACGCGCCGGATGGAAGCGGCGTCGTTCGGCGCGCGCAACGCGCGCGCGCGCACCCAGATCGATCCCAGGCCGATACCGAGGGCAAGAAGATGCAGACTCGCGAGGATCCAGCGGAGCATGTCTACGGCTTCGTGCGCACGAAACGCAGAGGGGCCGCGAGATCCTTCGAGCGGATTTCGAGCGTCGTTCCCTGCACGGTGAAGCTCTCCGCACCCTGGAGAGCCGCAAGGTACCGCTTCTCCTGATCCCCAACGGCGGCGTCCAAGCAGGCCATTTGTGTCGAGACAAGCGGCCCGATCGAGATCTTCGAGCCCGAGATCGTCGTGCTGCCGGTGAACCGGTTGCAGGAGCCCTTTCCTCCGACCTTTCCGCGCTCGAAGAAATCGAGCGTCGCTTCGACGTTCTTGATCACTTCCGCGCCCGCGAGATCCTCGAGCTTCCACGAAGTTCCGAGGAGGAGTCCGGAAGTGTCGTCGGACACGCGCACGAGCACGAGGTCCGCGTTCCTCGGATTCCCGCAAGTGATCACCTCATACGCCGTGTCGGTCGTGAAGAGGATCCGGCCTTCGCTCCGGATGGTCGCGCGAACGACGTACGAATGCCTCTCGTCGATCCGCTTCGGATCGAACGACAGCCCGAACGGGATCGGCACCTGCCGCCCTTCGGCGCGGATCGTGCTGTCGGCCACGGTCTCTGCCGGCGCGTCCGCGCGCGAGACGTCGAGCAGGCTCACCTCGACGACCGCATCGGGCGGCAGCGCCATGCGCTCGCGATAGGCGACGGTACCGGTCACCGATTCACTCGCGGCCGGCGTAGAAGCCGGCGTGTCGGGCCCGTGCGAACAGCCGCCGTGCAACACGAGCGCGAGCCCGAGACAGCCCAGCATCGGGAGCTTCACGCCCCGGCTCTTCGCTTGCCCCTGCATACGAATCTCCTTCCTGGCCCCGTTCCTCCACTTACACAGTCGTGTGGAACAGACGGCCGACGAGCGCCGTGCCCGCCATTGCAACCGCCCCCCAGAACACGACGCGTGCGGCGCCGAACTTCATCGACGCTCCGCCCAGGCGTGCGGCCGATGCCCCGAGCACGACCAGGAGGACGAGCGTCATCACGACGACCACGGGCGTAAGCGAATGAACGGGCACGAACGCCGAAAGCAGCGTCGGCAATGCGGCCCCGGCGGCGAACGAGGCGGCCGAAGCGAATGCCGCCTGAATCGGACGCGCGCGCGTGAGCTCGAAGATCCCGAGCTCGTCGCGGGCATGCGCGCCGAGCGCGTCGTGCGCCATGAGCTGATCGGCCACCTGCTCTGCGAGCTCCGGCTTGAGCCCGCGCCCGACGTAGATTCCCGCGAGCTCGGCATGCTCGGTCTCCGGAAATGCCGCAAGCTCGACCCGTTCGCGCGCGAGATCGGCCTTCTCGGTATCCGCCTGCGAGCTCACCGACACGTACTCCCCCGCGGCCATCGAGAGCGCCCCCGCGACGAGCCCCGCGCTCGCCGCGACCAGCACCGATCCGCCGCCCGCACCGGCCGAAGCCACGCCGACCACGAGACTGCTCGTCGAAATGAGTCCATCGTTGGCCCCCAGAACCGCGGCGCGCAACCAGCCGATGCTTCGCGTGTGGTGCGATTCCCGATGGCCTGCCGGACTCATTCGCCTCCCTCCGGTCCGTAGAAGAAGACCCACACGGCGAGATCGTCGCTGAAGTCCTCGAATCGGTGCGTCGTTCCCGCGCCGGCGAACAGGAACGTCCCCGGCTCGAACGGGCGGCGGCTCGTTCCGTCGAAGAAGGTCCCACGCCCCGTGGCGACGACGTAGATCTCGTCGCGCGTGTGCGGCGTCTGCGGATCGTGTCCGCGCGGGGCATAGAGCTCGACTTGGAGCGTCCCGTGCTCGAACAGCCGCACGAAGCGCTCGCCGGCCGGGCCGGGCAGCTTCGCGAGCGCGTCCGCGAGCGAAACGTGGGCACTCGGACTCGGGGACGAGGGGCGCACTTCTATCCCCCTCCGCCGCACAGCGCGTGCAGCTTCATCATCGTGGTCCAGTTGCGGGACGTCGAGTCCTGACCGAGAAGACGCTCGACCGCCTTGAGAATCCGGCTCTCGATGATTCCGTCCGCGCACCACAGATAAGCCACGCGCCTTCCGACCGCGAAGCCCTCGGGGCTCCAGTCCTCCTTCGCGAGTGCGGCGAGGCGCGTACGATCGGCGGGCTTCCGGAGCACGGTCACGAGCATCCGTGCGGGATCGTCGGCGACGTTGCGCAGCGGGTTCGCGGCCACGGCTTCGGCCAGCTCGCGTGCCGGAAGGACGGTCACGCGCGTCGAGACGCCGAGCTGCTTGAGGATTGCGCTTTCGATTTTGGGTGCGGGATCCGCGGCCGCGCGGCGGGCGGTGAAGACGACGTTTCCGCTGTTGAGCAGCGTGCGGACGTCCTCGTAGCCGAGGGACTCGAGGAGCGCGCGCAGGTCCGCCATCGCGATGCGCTTGGCTTTCCCGACGTTGATGCCGCGGAGGAGCGCGATGTGGGTTCCGGCCATGATCCTCTGCCTCCGCGCGATCGCCCCGTGCGACCGCTCCGTCAGGCCCAGACGTCTCCCGACGCGGTCCGATCGCCGCCGGCGTCCCCGGTGTTCACGATCCCCCGCGGCTCGACGAGGAGCACGTGACACTCCCGCGCGGCGCGCGGCCGGTGCTCGACTCCCCTCGGCACGACGAACATCTCCCCGGCTGCGAGCGTGACCGTGCGATCGCGCAGCGCAATCTCCATCTCGCCTGCGAGGACGATGAACGTCTCGTCCGTGTTCTCGTGGGCGTGCCACACGAACTCGCCCTCGAGCTTCACGAGCTTGAACTGATAGTCGTTCATCTCGGCGATCACGCGCGGGGACCACTGCTCGGAGAACGTCGCGAGCTTCTCGGCGAAGCGGATCGGGATCGAGGCCGGGTTCTGGCTCGGGTTCGGGTTCGGGTTCGGGCGGGACTCCATGGTCGTATCGCGCTCCGGTGCGATCCGGTCAGGGCCGAGTGCCGGCTCCGCCCGCGCTCCCGGTCGAAGCTCCGGTGGCTGCAGCGCCCGCAGCCGCGACCCCACCGCTCTTCGCGTAGAGCGGCTGATAGAGCTGAACCTCGAAACCGCCGGGCACGCGGAAGTGCGTGACGAGGCCGTACCCGTGGTTCTCGACCGGGCCCGTGAACTCGACGCCGCGCGTCTTGAGCTCGCCCACCGTTTTCTCGATGTCGTCGCAGTAGAACGAGATGTCGTGCGTGCCCGAAGGCGCGCCCTGGTCGGCGGGATGACAGCCCATGTCGGCTTCGGGGGCGTCGAAGATGAGCCATCCGCCGCCCACGTCGGTGGCGGGGAACCCGAGCTTGTCACGGAGGAACGCGCGCAGCGCGTCGGGCTCGGAGGTGTAGAACATCGCGTGCACGCCGCGGATCATGGTGGGCTCCTTTCTGCGGGGTTGGCGGTCCGGCGGCGGTCGGAGCTCGAGGGGCGCTCCGGAGCGGGCCCGCAAGGACCCGCTCCGGCTCCCGGTTCTCACTTCTCGCTTCTCGCTTCTCCTCTGCGCCGCGGCCGCCTTCGGGCGGTCAGATCATGGGGAGATAGCGCTCGAGCTCGTACCTCGTGACCTGGATGCGGAACTGATCCCACTCGATGCGCTTGTTCTCGATGAACTTCGAGAACACGTGCTCGCCCAGGCACTCCTTCACGAGCGCGCTCTTCTCCGTGAGCTTCACGGCCTCGTCGAGCGAGCCGGGAAGCTCCTCGACGTCGAGCTTCTTCCGCTGCTCGCGCGAGAGATGGAACACGTCCTCCTCGAGCGGAGGACGCAGGTCGTACTTCCCGTTCACGCCCGCCATGCCCGCGGACAGAAGCACGGCGAACGCGAGATACGGATTCGCGGAGGGATCCGGGAAGCGCACTTCGATCCGGGTTGCCTTCTCGTTTCCGGGCTTGTACATCGGCACGCGGATCAGGGCCGAGCGGTTCTTCTGCCCCCACGCGAGGTACGCGGGAGCCTCATACCCGGGCACGAGCCGCTTGTACGAGTTCACCCACTGGTTCGTGATCGCGACCAGCTCACGCGCGTGCTTGAGCACGCCCGCGGTGTACGCGCGGCCGAACTTGGAGAGGTGATACGGGGCGCCCTTCTCGTACATCAGATTCTTCGGTCCTTCGAACAGCGACTGATGGACGTGCATCCCCGATCCGTTCTCGCCGAACACGGGCTTCGGCATGAACGTCGCGTGCACGTTGTGACGCCGTGCGACCTCGCGCACCAGATAGCGGTACGTCATGACCTGGTCGGCCATGGTGAGCGCGTCGGTGTAACGGAGATCAATCTCGTGCTGGCTGGGCGCGACTTCGTGGTGCCCGCACTCGACCGTGATCCCCATCGAGGCGAGGGCGGTCATGGTCTTCTGGCGCAGCTCGGTGCCGAGATCGTCGTCGACCATGTCGAAATAGCCGGCGTCGTCGAGCAGCGTCGCGTCATGCGGCGACTTGACGTAGAAGTACTCGAGCTCGGGGCCCGTGTAGAACGTGTAGCCGAGCTTGTCGATCTTCTCGAGATTCTTCTTGAGCACCCAGCGCGGGTCGCCCTGATAGGGCCGCCCGTCCGGATGGTGGACGTCACAGATGAGCCGGCACGCGACCTGTCCGTCCACCTGGAACGGCAGGATCGCGAACGTCCTGGGATCCGGCACGGCGAGCAGGTCGGATTCGAAGATGCGCGCGAACCCTTCGACCGACGAGCCGTCGAATCCGAGCCCTTCCTCGAGCGCCTCTTCGAGCTGGTGCCGCGGCACGACGAAGCTCTTGAGATGGCCGAGGACGTCGGTGAACCACATGTTCACGACCTGCACCTGGTGGCGATCGGCGCGGTCGAGCACCTCCTGACGCAAGCGCTTCGCGGCCTCCGATTGAGGCGCGATCTTGTGCGCGCCGCCGGCCTTGCCGTTCGTGGACGGCGAGGAACGGCGGCCGGCCGCCTTGCGGGTGCGTGACGGAATCCTCCTCTTGGTCATCGTCGGCACTGCGTCATCTCCTTATGTGCTCCGGAGCGGATCCGGAGGTGCGGGGGCCATGCGCGTTTTGGGCAAGGGCTTCGGGAACGACCGCGAGCCGGCCAGCTCCAGCCGGTGAATCGCCTGGGGCAGCGTGGCGGTCACGTCGCCGGCCACCAGGGCAAGTGTTCCCACGCGAGCGTGGGCGAAGTCGGCCGCGAGGCCGTGAACGAAGACTCCAAGACGGGCCGCGTCGTACGCAGCGAGACCCTGCGCGAGAAAGCCCGCGATGATACCGGTCAGCACGTCTCCCATTCCAGCGGTCGCCATGCCGGGGTTGCCGGTCGAGTTCACGGTCGCACGACCGTCCGGCGAAGCGGTCACGGTCGGCGCCCCCTTCATGACGACCACCGCGTTCCACTCGCGTGCGAGCGTGCGCGGAGCCGACAGCCGGTCGCGCTCGAGATCCTCAGCACTCCGCCCGGTGAGCCGCGACAGCTCGCCCAGGTGCGGCGTGAGCACGAGCTCGGCCGGTCCGCTGCGGCGCCCGCGGCCGGGCTCGTGAGCCAGCGGTCCACCGTGCCGCTTCGCGAACAGGTCCGCGTGGCCGGCGAACGCGTTCAGTCCGTCCGCGTCGAGCACGATCGGCGCCGGACACTCGGCGATCACGCGCTGCGCGAGCTCGGTCGCATCGGTCGAGCGCGAGAGTCCAGGGCCCAGCGCGACCGCCGAGACCTGGACCGCCCGGGTGAGCACCATCCGCGCGGCCGACGCCGCCAGTGCCCTTTCGGGCGTCTCCGGCAGCGGCCACGTCATCGGCTCGATCATCGCCGATTCGATCGCGTCGTTCACGCTTTCGGGGACCCCGGCCGTGACGAGGCCGGCGCCCACCCGGAGGGCCGCCGTCGAGGCGAGGACCACGGCCCCCGTGAGGCCGGCGGACCCGCCCACGACCAGGAGACGACCGCTTTCCCCCTTGTGCGCCCACAAGTTGCGACGCGGGAGGAGCAACGCCATCGCGGATTCCGTCGCAAGCTCGTAGGTCGGCGCCCCCTCCGTACCTGCGCCCGCGGGCTCGACGCCGATGTCCACGACCTCGATCGCGCCGCACGCTGCGCGCCCCGGATAAAGGACGTGCACGGGCTTGAGGTGCGCGAACGTCACCGTCAGGTCGGCCCGAACGTGATCCCCGGGCGGCAGCGGCCGCGCGGAATCGGTCTCGAGACCGGTCGGAACGTCGAGCGCCACGACCGGAATCCCCGATTCCTCGAGCGACCGAATCGCCGCCACCGCGTGCGCGACTCCCGGAGACAGGTCTCCGTTCGCCCCCGTTCCGAGGAGCGCGTCCACGACCAGGTCGACACGCGGCTCCGCGGAGGCAAGGCCCCGGTCCGCGAGCGCCCGCGCGCGCGCCCCGTCCACATCGCCCGCCGCGCCCAGATCGTGTCGCACGACCGCCGTCCCGGCGAGCCGCTCCCAGTTCGAGCGCGCGGCCCCTGTGAGCGAGCCCGCGTCGGCGAACAGGAGCACTTCGACCCGCGCACCGCAGGCGGCGAGAAGACGCGCGACGACGAATCCGTCCCCGCCGTTGTTCCCCTTCCCGCACGCGACGCGAACGCGAAAACCGTGCTGGCGGCCGTAACGCTTTTCGATCGCGCGCACCGCTCCCGCGCCGGCGCGCTCCATCAGCGTCTCCACCGGAGTGCCGGCCACCGTGGCCGCTCGATCGGCGGCGCGCATCTCCGCAGCGGTCAGCACCCACAGCGGACGGTGGATCAACGCGGGCGGCTCCGGGCCGCGGCCGCCTGACTGATGCCCGGCGGACGGGGCGCCGGCGGCCCCTCCGGGAGATCCGTGACCACCGTGGGCCGCTTCTCGATCGGACGGTCGTTCAGGCGGTCCGTGATATCGAGCAGCTCGATGATGTCGTTCACGTCGAAGTCCGCGCCCGATTCGACCGTGCCGAACGTGTCGCCGTAGCGCGCGAACACGGTGCGGATGCCGACCTGCGCGGCGCCGACGACGTCCCGCTCCGCCCAGTCGCCGACCATGAGCGCCTCGTCGGGTGTCACGCCCAGGCGCTCGAGTGCCATGCGGAACGGCTCGGGGGACGGCTTGCGCGCGTGCGTGTCGTCGAACGTCACGACCACGTCGAAGTGATCGTGCAGCTGAAGCGATGCGAGGCGCAGCCACACCTGGTTGCGCGGCGCGTCACTCACGACCGCGAGCTTGAGTCCGCGCTTCAGGAGTCCGAGCACCGTGTACTGCACGTGCGGATAGAGGACGAGCGTGGACTCGCGCGCCCTCCGGTAGGCCACGATGCCCGCGGCCAGCACGCGCGGATCGATCGTCCCGACCGCGTCCATGAGCGCCTGGTCGAACACCTGCTGGTACTCGATGCCGCGGTCGTTGTACACGCGCCAGATGTGCTCGCGCAGCACTTCGCGTGACACGGTGAGACCGGCGTCCACCATGCCGTCGAGCGCGGCGTCGATCGCCGCTCCCTTCATTTTCATGAAGTCGGTGAGCGTGTTGTCGAGATCGAAAATGATGGCGCGGATCATTGCTTCCTGCGGATGCGGCACGTGGGGCGAAGACCTCGGACGCATCGGACGAGACGCCCGATTATCGAGGTCCCCCACGGCGCGGTCAAGGCGTTTGGGCGCTGCCGCCGGGCTTCCCGCGCTCGACCCGGGCGAGCCCCTTTGGCACCTCGAACATCGTCGCCGGAATTGGATCGCGCACGAGCGCAACCGGCTCACGTCGCGCGCGCTGCACGACGATCGAGCCGTCCGGTTTTCGCTCCACTCCGGTGAGTCCCGGGGGCATTCCCGTCAGGAGATTCACGAAGTGCGTCGCGAGCGGATAGCCCGGAAGGCGACGGACCGCCCGCTGCAGCACTCCGACGAGGCCCTGATTCCTCCACTGCGAGAGCTGAATGTCGGTCGGAGTTGCGAGGAACGAATCGGACAGCGTGGCTTTCGCGAACGTCTTCTCGAACTGGAAGAGCTCTTCCACCTCGCTGCCGGGCGGCGCGAGCCAGACCGTGTCCGAGAGCACCCCCTTCATCGGCTCGTTTCCCGGATTCGTCGAATCGCTGTACTGGAACGGGAGATCGACGACCACGCCGTCGCACAGGACTCCGAGGATGCGCCGCTTCCGATGAAGGTTCGTGACCGAGATCGGGGCGATTGTGTCGGCCGGCGCCGTGCCGTCGCGCTGCGCCTGGAGGAAGGTCGCGATCGCGTCCCGGTTGTTCTGCCGCACTCTCGGCATCGGGAGGACGATGTAAGCGTTGTCCGTCGGGCGCAGGAAGAAGGTCGTGTCACGGTCGATCCGATCGATCTGGACGGTCATGACCTCCGCCGCGATCGCGCTGTCGGCGATGCTGGTGTCGGGGCGCGCCTCGATCCGCCGCTTCGTTCCCTGGATGTAGGTCGAGAGTCGCGTCGCGTTCGACTTTTGAAGACCGGCGATCGACCACGAGGCCTCGAGGGTGTCGAGCCTCAGGTCCGCGGCGGCCGGTGGGACCAAAATCGCAACAGTCAGCAGAATACCGAGCGTGATACTAGGATTTGTTCGATTGTGCACGAGTGACTCCGTCGGTAACGGCGGGATCACGCCCGGCGGCGTGAGGAAACGGCTGGAGTATGAAGGATTTGCTCTCCTCCGTCCAAAGGTCCCTCGCTCCCCGACCGCGGATTTGCGCGAGGCGCCCCGAACGGCGCGCGCTCAGCCCGGTGGGGTTCAGATAAATCGTTTGACGGGAAGAATTTCGGCTTTTAGAGTCCGGCCGTTCCGTGCTTTGTCCGCCGAGGCCAGGCGCCGCATGGATGCCGCGGCCGGGGTTTGCGCAAGAGAGAGCGAACCCATCGCGATTGTCTCAACCGAGGAGGATGCAATGCGATCGTTTGGCACTCGCCTCGCCGTCCTGTGGCTCGCGGCGGTCGGGTACGTGGTGGCTTCGCCGGGAGTCGGCTCCGCCGAAGTCGGCGGATTTCACCTGAACCTCACGCCCTTCGGCGGGCTGCAAACCTACGACTCGGGCGTCAATCTGCAGGACAAGTTCCTGTATGGCGGCCGCGTGGGCCTGGGCTTCGGAAAGTACATCGGAATCGAGGGCTCGTACGGTCGCAGCAGCACGAACACCCAGCAGGGCGACGGCCTCAATCCCTGGACGGTCCCCGGATCCATTGGCAGCACGGCGGACGCCACGTTTCAGCACATCGCGGCGGACCTCAATCTGAACCTGGTTCCGAACGCCACGATCGACCCGTACCTGCTCGGCGGCTGGAGCCAGGCGAAGATCGATCCCGAAGGCGCGCCGGGCGGCGACAAGAGCTACAGCGGCCTCAACTACGGCGGCGGCTTGAAGCTCCATTTCTCGCCCCGCACCGCGCTTCGGCTCGAGGGCCGGAACGTCACGTTCGGCTTCGATGACGAGGACGAGACCGCCGGCGCGAGCGACAAGACCCAGAACAACCTGCAGTACACCGGCGGCCTCCTGTTCGCGCTCGGCGGCGACGCCGGCACGGTGGACACCGACGCCGACGGCGTGACCGACAAGAAGGACCAGTGCCCGAACACGCCGGCCGGTTGCGTCGTGGACGCGAACGGCTGCCCGATCGACTCCGACGGTGACGGCGTCTGCGACGGCGTCGACGTCTGCCCGAACACGCCTTCCGGCGTGACGGTGGATCCGAAGGGCTGCCCCAACGACAGCGACGGCGACGGCGTGGCCGATGGTCCGGACACCTGCCCGAACACGCCGGCCGGCTGCCAGGTCGACGCGAACGGCTGCCCGGTGGACTCGGATCGTGACGGCGTGTGCGACGGCCTCGACCAGTGCGCGAACACGCAGGCCGGTTGCCGCGTGGACGAGCGTGGCTGCCCGGTCGACACCGACGGCGACGGCGTCTGCGACGGTCTGGACAACTGCCCGAACACGCCCGCAGGCGCGCGCGTGGACAAGGACGGCTGCCCGATCGAGATCAGCACGCAGGAAATGGAGATGCTCGAGAAGGGTCAGATCACCTCGCGCAAGATCCTGTTCGACACCGGCAAGTCGACGCTCAAGCCCGAGTCCGAGGCTGAGCTGCGCACGCTGTGCGGGGTCCTGCAGCAGTGGCCGACCCTCCAGATCGAGATCGGTGGTCACACGGACTCGCAGGGCAGCGCGGCGTTCAACCAGAAGCTGTCCGAAGAGCGTGCCCAGGCCGTGCGTGAGTGGGCGCAGGCGAACTGCCCGGGTCTCACGCCTGGCAACTACACGTTCAAGGGCTACGGCGAGACCAAGCCGGTCGGAAAGAACTCGACCGCCGCGGGTCGCGCACAGAACCGGCGCGTGGAGTTCAAGGTCATGAATCCCGAAGAGCTCAAGCGGCTGAAGGAGCGCCGCGAGACGCTCATGAAGGAGTCGCAGGGCAAGTAAGAAGCAGGTAGACAAGCCGTAGATCAGGCTTCAAGCGGGAGGGGAGGTGCCTCGGCACCTCCCCTTTTCGTATGCTCGGCACATGCGGAAGCGGTTCTTCTCGTTCGCCCTCGCCCTCGCGCTCGTGGCGCCACCCGGGTCGTTCGCGGCCCCGGCGG